>CANRDC010000071.1 GCA_947629245.1 uncultured Oscillospiraceae bacterium
ATATACTCCAGATATGTATTCGCCACAGACAGATACAGGTTGATGGTGCTGGGCGCGTATCCCGCCTCCACCAGCTCGTTTCGCCACGCCTTTAACGTCCCGCGCCGGATGCGCTTGTCGCCGGGCAGCGCCTCGTACATCTGGTAAAGCCCCCGCCGGTACCACTTCAGCGTCCCCTCCAGGCGTCCCTTGGCCTCCCACTCCGCCAGAAACCGCTCGATCTTTTCCGGCGTCACCAGCACGCCCGCGTCTCTGGGCCGGGACGCCGCCTCGCCGCCCGGCCGCACGCTCTTTACCACATCCATAGCGTCTCCTCCCATCCGCGTTCATCACAAAAGAAACAATTTGCCTTTATAAACAGACAAAAATAATAAAAAAGCACTACATATCGAAATTTGCCGCTTCATATTAGCACAAATATAGTATGAATGCAAGACAATTTTCGCATGGGAAACAGAGCCGGGCATAAGGGAAAGCGTCCGGCTCCTGTTGTCTTGCCTGTTGCAGGCCCCGCGCCACCCGCGCGGGGCTCTTTTTATGCTCCGGCGGACGGTCTCGCCGTCAGGAAGCGCCTGAAAGCGAGACAACTGTTTCTTTTGTCTCAAATCCGGTCAACAGATGAGCCCCAGGCGCTCCATGCGCCGGGCGTGCTCCGCGCCGGTGGAGATCAGATAGATCCGCGTCGTCTCGATGGAGCTGTGCCCCAGCACGTCCGCCAGCTTCGCCACGTCGCGGCACGCCCGATAGAACGTCCGGGCGAACAGGTGCCGCAGGTTGTGGGGGAACACCTTCGTGGCCGCCACCCCCGCCGCCTTGCACAGACCCTTCATCTCCGCCCATATCTGCCGCCGTGACAGACCGCGCCCGCTTCTGGTGAGAAAGATCTCTCCCGAGGCGGTCTTTTGTTTTTCCGCGTATTTGAGCAGCTTCCGGCACAGCTTTCCGGGGATGAGGATGGTCCGTATCTTCCCCTTCAGGGAGATGTCCGTCCGGCCCGCCCTGGCCGCCTCCACCGTGATATACCGCACCTCGCCGACCCGTATCCCCGTGGCGCACACCGTCTCCATCAGCAGGCTCAGCCGGTGCTTTCCCTGCTTTTCCGCCGTCTCCACCAGGTGCAGATATTCCCCCTTCGTCAGTTCCCGCTCCGTGCCACGAAAAAGCCGCCGCTGGATGCGAAGGTACTTCGTCCTGCAGTCCGCCCGGCCCAGATACGTCAGGAAACGGTTCACCGCCGACAGCTTGGCGTTGACCGTCACCGGCGCGAGACCGCTCGCCAGCAGCTCTTCCTTCCACTCCGCCGCCGCCTCGCGCGTCAGCTCCCGCTCCCCCAGCCACCCGGCGAATTCCGCCGCGTCGCGTCCGTACTTCTCCACGGTCCCCGCCGCGCGCTCTTCCGCACGCAGCGCCTCCGCAAATCCCGCAAGCTCCCTTTTCTCTATGGTCCCCATATGCAGTAAGACCTCCCCTTTTTGTATAGAATAGATATTATTCTACACAATCAGAAGAGGTCTTATCCAGTTCTCCGCCGCCTGCGGCGTCCGCTCCCGGCGCTCACCGAAACGGCGTCATATCCTCTTTGAACGCCTCCAAACGGGTGAATTTATAGTATGTCGGCCCGTCGTCTCCCAGCACCGCCATCATCAGCTCCGGACTCACAGTGGGCTCCTGGGCGTGCAAAACAAGCTCCGCCGCCACGCCGTCCGGCGTATCCGTGAACTTTGCAAGCTTGACAGAGGGCGCGATGTCGTCGGTGCGAAGGCCCCGCTTGGCCCGGTGCTCCACCAAAATGGAGCTTTGGGCGAAAAAGTCCGTATAAAAGGCTCCGTCCCGGCCACCCTTCAGCACGCCCTCCAGCCGCAGCCACCGAAGCTCCGCGCCCTTGCCGGGGGCCTCGTACGCCTCCAGGGCCCGGATGCCCTCCGGCATATACGCGTTCAGCGTCTCCGGCAGAGCCGCCAGGTCCCTGTCCTCCGCCAGGGCGAAGTCCATATACTCGCACAGGCTGGCCGTGCCCACGGTCAGGGGCAGGATGATGGATATCTTGGCGTGGGGGTTGAAGCCCTCGCTGTATTTGAGCGGCACCCCCGCACGGGAAAACACCCGCTGCATGGTCCGCATCAGGTCCAGGTGGGAGATGTACACCGCCCGGCCCGTCTTGGAAAATTTCAGTCGCAGCTTATCCACGGCACACGCCCTCCTTCAAAAGGCTGGCCGCCCCGCAGCCCGAGCAGCCCGCCCGGCAGTCCGGGGTCAGCACGCCCTCATAGGCCCGCCGCCGCTCCCGCTCCAGGTGCCGACGGCTCACGGCGCAGTCCATGTGCTCCCAGGGCAAAAGTTCCCCTATGGGCCGCTCCCGTGTGGCGTAAAAGTCGATGTCCAGCCCGCAGGCCGGGAACGCCTCCAGCCAGCGGTCCAGATCAAAGTACTCGCTCCAGCTCTCCAGCCGCCCGCCGTTTCTCCACACCGTCTCGATCACCGCGCCCATCCGCCGGTCGCCTCGGGCCAGAGCCGCCTCCACCAGGCTCATCTCGGCGTCGTGCCAGTTGTAGGTGATGCTCTTGGCCTTGGAGAGGGCGTCTGTGAGAAGACCCACCCGGCGCAGATACTCCTCCCGGCTCACCTGCTCCTCCCACTGGAAGGGGGTGTGGGGCTTGGGGATGAATTCGGAGGTGCTCACGGTGATCCGCACGCCCCGGCTCTTGTTGGCCGCGTGCTGTTTCCAGGTCCAGAACACCTTTTTCGCCAGCTCAGCGATGCCCAGCACGTCCTCGTCCGTCTCCGTGGGCAGACCCAGCATGAAATAGAGCTTCACGTTGTTCCACCCGCCCTCGAAGGCGATGCGGCAGGAATTTAAGAGGTCCTCCTCCGTGACGTTCTTGTTGATCACGTCCCGCAGCCGCTGGGTGCCCGCCTCCGGGGCGAAGGTCAGGCCGCTTTTGCGCACCTGCTGGACCCGCTGCATGATGTCCATGGAGAAGTTGTCCGCCCGCAGAGACGGCAGGCTCAAACTGACGCCGCGAGGTCGGCAATAGTCCAAAAGCCCGTCGCAAAGCTCGCCCAGCTCCCGGTAGTCGCTGGTGCTGAGGCTGGACAGGTTCAGCTCCTGATAGCCGGTGTTCTCCAAGGTCTCCTTCCCCAGCCGCAGCAGGGTCTCGGCGCTTCGGGACCGGACGGGCCGGTTGGTGTGGCCCGCCTGACAGAACCGGCAGCCCCGGATGCAGCCCCGGAACACCTCCAGGCTCACCCGGTCGTGGACGATCTCCGTGGAGGGCACCACGGGCGCGGTGGGATAGTAGCAGCCGTCAAAGTCCTCCACGATGCGCTTGCGCACCTTCTCCGGCGCGCCATCCTTCGCCGCGACGGACGCCACGGTCCCGTCGGCGTTGTAGGCCACGTCATAGAGGCTGGGCACATAGACGCCCTCGATCGACGACGCCGAGCGCAGGAACCGGGGCTTGTCCCAGCCCTCCATTTTGGCGGTCCGGTACAGCTCCAGCACCTCCCGGTCCACGTCCTCGCCCTCGCCCAGAAAACACAGGTCGAAGAAATCCGCCATAGGCTCGATGTTGCACATGCACCCGCCCCCGGCCATGACCAGGTGCTTCAAGCCCGGCCGGTCCGCCGCCCGCAGCGGCACGCCGCCCAGGTCCAGCATATCCAGCACGGTGGTGTACGCCATCTCGTAGCCGATGGACACGGCGATCACGTCAAAATCTCCCAGGGGGTCGCCGCTCTCCAGGGCCCACAGGGGGATATGCTCCTGCCGGAGCTTGTCCGCCATGTCCCCCCAGGGGGCGAACACCCGCTCGCACCAGACGCCGGGCATATCGTTCATGATGCCGTACAGAATTTTGAGCCCCAGATTGGACATGCCGATCTCGTAGGTGTCCGGAAAGCAGAAGGCCACCCGCACATCCACCTGGTCCTTGTCCTTGACGATCTGATTATACTCGCCGCCCACATACCGGGCGGGACGCTGTACCTGCCGGAGCAGGGCGTCGATCTTTTCATTCATTTCCATGTGCGGTATTGTATCATGTCTTGCGACCGCGCGCAAGCGGCAGCGGGGCCGATATTGGCAAAAAACGGAAGCGAGAGCGCCGTTCACCGCAGCGCGGGGAAATTGGCGAGCAGTCCCATCCAGATCCCCGCGGCGGCGGCCGCGACGGAGCGGATATATACGCCCGTGGCCAGCACGCCCAGGGCGCACAGCGTCCCCGCGACGCGCAAAACCACCGCCGCTGTCCGCTCCGGCAGCGCCGATTCCAGGGCGTACTGGGCCAGCCGCCCCCCGTCCATGGGCAGCACCGGCAGCAGGTTGAACATGGCCGCCAGCAGCGCGATGGCGCCGGTATAGCACAGAAACGGGATATCGGTGATGAAGCACAGCACCGCGAAAAAGATGCCCGCCACCGGTCCCGCCGCCAGGATGCCCATCTCCTCCCGCCGGTCAATGGCCCCGCCGTACTCGATGACCGGGCCGCAGGCGGTGATACGCACGCCACGGATGGACACACCGGCCATGAACATAGCCGCCAGATGCCCCAGCTCGTGGGCCAGCGCCGCCGCCCCAAAGGCCGCCAGCGCCCCCAGCCCCCCGGCAAAATACACCGACGCCGCCAGCAGCAGAAAGCCCGGACTGACCGTCAGCTCCAGTCCAGCCACGCCAGCGCCTCCTCCGGCAGCGGCAGCGCGAAGCTCTGCTCGTCGATCAGCGCCTGTACCGCCTCCAGCGCCTGCTCCCCCTGCTGGGGCAGGTATATCTTCAGACAGGTGGCCGCGAGAAACAGCGCCGCCGCGATCATCAGCCGGTGAAATGTCATTGCGATCCCCTCCCGTACAAGCTATAATAATTATCGCATAGCGAAAACGATCGATCCTGATCGTTTTCGCGCCAAACGACCCGTTTGGCAGCAAATGATCCAAGGATCATTTGCGCGATGTTCATTGCAATGAGTGTCTGGCAAAACAGCGCAGCTGTTTTGCTGAGCCGCAAAGCGGCTCGGCGCAACGCCTTACGGCGTTTCGCCATCAGATAATCATTATGAGCGGGCGGGAATTTTATGCTTGCAATCTCCGGAAGAGGGTGCTATAATCTTATAGCCTTGCAGGTGTAGTTCAATGGCAGAACATCAGCTTCCCAAGCTGAATACGAGGGTTCGATTCCCTTCACCTGCTCCATCGTCGGAAGTTTTTTGAAGATGCTGCGTCCTTGCAAAGCAAGGCCGCAGACATCGGTCAAAAAACTTCCTCCTTCTCCCCAAAAGGCAAGCGTGCCTTTTGGGGGCCCCAGAGGAACAAGGTATCGGGGTGTAGCGCAGTTGGTAGCGCGCTTGGTTCGGGACCAAGAGGCCGGGTGTTCAAGTCACCTCACTCCGACCAACGGCGTGACCGCAAGTATTGCGGTCACGCCGTTTATCAAAAAGATCGTTTGATGTCCCGATCGCATAGAAAAATAAGAGGCGCCGCGTTCGCGGCGCCTCTTTGTCGTCTGTTCTTATTCCATGCACATTACATGCATTGGACCTCGATGTCCTCTTCCCGCTCGTTGACCTTGATGTGCAGCATCGTCTTCGTACCGGACGGGCCGATCAGCTCGCAATGGCAGGTCCTGCCCGTGGGGTCCGGCTCGATGGTCACGATGCTCTCGTCATCGACCGACCACTCCGGCGTCGCCTGAATGGTATTGGGGTACCAGATCAATGCCAGGTCGATGGAGTTGCCGCTATACAGGCCGAAATATCCCGTCTCCAGATAGTCGATGTTGCCATCCCGGCCCCAGCGGCACTCCAGGTCCTGGATCACTGGCGCGGGCGAGGGCGAGGGCGTCGGCGTGGCCGAGGGCAGCGGGATGGGCGTCGTCTGGCTCTGGGCCTCTGCCTGGTCGTCGACCAGCTTCTTATCCTTCACGGCGCTTCCCACATTGACGGATACCATGGTGATGGTGGCCACAAGGAGCGCCACCAGCAGTACGCCGCCGATGAGCATCTGCAGATTCATGGACTCCGCGGCGCTCTTTGACGCCCGGGTGCCGGGCACGGCGCTGTCCGTCTCCGGCACGGCGCTGCGGACCTCTTTCGCCTTCTTGGTGCCGCAATAGGGGCAGCGGCTCCGGAAGGAAGGATACTGCCGGTGACAGCGCCGACAGGTCGTATTCGGGATCAGACTCATAGTATCACACCTTTCTGTTACCCAATTATAACAAAGGTTACAGAAAGATACAAGTCTTTTTTCTCTGTTTCTAAAAAAAATTTTAGTAAAATTTGGTCATTTCCCGTCGTTTGGTTCAGATCGTGAGGGTCCCCGTCTCGTCCTCCAGAAGGATGAGGATCTTTTCCTCCGCGCCGGTCAGGGCGTTCACGTACAGAAGGTACCGGTCCCCGGCCTCGGTCTGGCAGAGGAATTCATGGCACAGCCGCTCCTCGCCGCCCTCGGACGGGATAATGGCCAGGCTGTGTGCCTTTACGCTCAGCGCCTGGGCCACGCTCTTTTGGGCGTCCTCACGGGATACGGACGCCGTGGGGATATCCCGGTCGGTATGGGCGTTGATATAGCCCTGGGCGTCGTAGCTCATGAGCGCTCCGTTGTCCAGCGCCACGCCCACCTTGATGAGGTCCGGATAGCAGCGAACGCCGTCCTGGACGTGCTGGAAGTTCACCAGCAGCACACCGCCGGAAACGGTGTGATAGTTTTCCTCCAGGCCGTCGATGCCCCAGCGGTCCACATAGTCCTCCGCCACGCTCAGGCCCTGTTTGATGGAATAGCTCTGCTCGCCCACGGGCCGGGAGCTCAGCACGCTCAGTATCTCCCCGCCCTGCTTCGTCACATACACGGTGTACTCCCCGCCGCCCATGTGGCCGGAGCATATCCAGCAAGGCACGTCGCCGCCGCACTCACCGGCGGGCTCCAGCGCGCCCTCGTCCGCGTCCAGGAATTTGGCCGCCGCCTTCCGGGCGTCCTCCTGGCTCACCTGCTCCTTACCCTGCAGATACAGGGGCTTTTTGTGGGTCTGGGTCTCGGAGAAGGGGCCGTCGTAGATCAGCGACGGCAGCTCGGGAAACTCCTGCTCGATGGTCTGAAAGACCGTGCCCGCCATCGGCGGCTGGTCCTCCCCGCCCTCGGCGGCGTCCGTCTGCCGGTACATGTCCTCGATGCTCAGCTCGCCGGAGGAGACCCGGCTCTGCATATCCTGCAAATTGAGCTTCATCACCGACGCGGTCTGGGCCAGGCTTTGAAGGTTTTTCAGCTCCTGCTGGGAATATCCGCCGTTATCGCCCACGGTCCGGGCCAGGGTCCCGGC
This sequence comes from uncultured Oscillospiraceae bacterium, assembly GCA_947629245.1. Taxonomy (GTDB): domain Bacteria; phylum Bacillota; class Clostridia; order Oscillospirales; family Oscillospiraceae; genus CAJOIG01. Next base: position 7,304 of record CANRDC010000071.1, read on the forward strand.
ATAGTCCCCCACCTTGGCCACGAAGCTGGCGGTCTGCTCCAGCTCCTGGGAGGCATAGGGCAGCACGCCCATGGCCATCTGGGCCGTCATGGCCCGGCCGAAGATCTGGGTACACAGGGCGCTCTCCAGCGCCGGGTCGGACAGATACTGGCTCTTCTCCAGGGCGTTGGAAAGCTCGCTGACGCTGGTCACCAGTTCGTCGAAGGCGTGCTGGGTGTTGGCTCGGGCGTACAGCTCCAGGCTGTTGGCCTTCCGGGCGCTGCGGACGGCAAATATCCCCGTCACGAGCACCGCGGCGGACAAAAAGGTAATCACGCGTACCGTTGTTTTCTTTCGCATAAAAAACACACCTCTCAGGATATTCTGCCCCGAGAGAGGTGTGTCTTTTTTGATAATTTTCTGCCAATCAGCCGAGCTTCTCAACGCCGTCACGCATCCGGCGGAGTGTCTCCTCCTTGCCCAGGATGCGGCAGATCTCCACCGCGCCGCCGGGCGTGACCGCCGTTCCGGTGACGGCGACGCGCACAGGCCACATGAGTTTGGCGTTTTTGACCTCCAGCTTTTCCGCCAGACCCGTCAGCGCGTCGCGGATGTGGTCGTCGTCCCAGATGTCCACCGCCTCCAGCACCGGCAGGGCCGCGCGGAGCATTTCCAGGGAAATTGCCTCGTCGGTCTTGGATTTTTTGTGGATGTACAGCTCGTTGCTATACTCCGGCAGGGCGTCGAAGAAGCCCAGCTTGCCGGGGATGTCGGCCAGCACCTCCGTGCGCTGCTGCAAAAGCCCCGCGATGGCGGCGGCGTCCAGCGCCGGGTTTTTCACCGCCTGGCGGATGTAGGGCTCCGCCACAGCGGCGAACTGCGCCGGGTCCATGGCCCGGATGTAGGCGCTGTTGAAATACGTGAGCTTTTCGATGTCGAAAATGGCCGGGCTCTTGGAGATGCCGGTCAGCTGGAAAGCCTCCGCCAGCTCCCGGATGGAATAGATCTCCCGCTCCCCGCCTGGGGCCCAGCCCAGCAGCGCCACATAGTTCACGATGGCGGCCCGCAGATAGCCCTTGTCCACCAGGTCCTCGTAGGAGGGATCCCCGTGGCGCTTCGACATCTTGTTGTGGGCGTCCCGCATGACCGGCGGACAGTGGACATACTTGGGTATCTCCCAGCCAAAGCCTTTGTAGAGCAGATCGTACTTGGGGGCGCTGGACAGATACTCCGAGCCCCGGACCACATGGGTGATGCCCATCAGGTGGTCGTCGATCACGTTGGCGAAGTTATAGGTGGGCAGGCCGTCCCGCTTGATGAGCACCTGGTCGTCCAGGTCCTTGTTGGGGGCGGTCACGTCCCCGAAGATCTCATCGTGGAAGGTGGTGGAGCCCTCTCTGGGGATCTTCTGGCGGATGACGTAGGGCATGCCCGCCTCCAGGCGGCGGCGGACCTCCGCCTCGGGCAGGTCCCGGCAGGGATCGTCAGTCCGGTCAAAGGAGCCCTCGCCAGCCTCTTCCTCGGCCTTGTCGCAGAAGCAGTAATAGGCGTGGCCCCGCTCCACCAGCCGCCGGGCAAAGGGCAGATACAGCCCCCGGCGCTCCGTCTGCACATAGGGCCCCACGGGACCGCCCTTGTCCGGGCCCTCGTCCCAGTCCAGCCCGCAGTCGGTCAGCGTCCGGTAGATCACGTCCACCGCGCCCTCCACCAGACGGTTCTGGTCGGTGTCCTCGATGCGCAGCAGGAATTTGCCCCCGTTGTGCCGGGCGATGCACCAGGTATACAGCGCCGTGCGCAGATTGCCCACATGCATGTAGCCCGTGGGACTGGGCGCGAAGCGGGTGCGCACCTCCCCGCGGGGGATGCGGCTTTCCAGTTCTTCAAAAAATTTCTCGTCCATGGCGTGTTCCTCGTTCGTTCAGGCTTTAAACGCTTATTAGCATATTTTATTCTCCCGCGCTTGTCAAGAGATAATCGGTTGTGCTATTATACCAATTGGAAAAACGTATCGTTGCGGCGAAGGCCGCGGAAAGCGTGAACGAGATGGACGAGAAGAAAAAAGTGATGCTCTCCGGCATCAAGCCCTCCGGGGACCTGACCCTGGGCTCCTATCTGGGGGCCATCAAGAACTGGGCGGAGCGGGCCGAGACCTTCGACTGCTACTACTTCATGGCGGACCTGCACGCCCTGACCACCCGGCAGAATCCGGCGGACCTGCGGCGGCGGACGCTGGAGCAGCTGGCACAGTACGTGGCCTGCGGCCTGGACCCGGAGAAGAACACCCTGTTCATCCAGTCCCATGTGCCCGAGCACGCGCAGCTGGGCTGGGTGCTGCAGTGTTACACCATGTTCGGAGAGCTTTCCCGCATGACCCAGTTCAAGGACAAATCCGCCAAAAACGCCGACAACATCAACGGGGGCCTTTTCGCCTATCCCTCCCTGATGGCGGCGGATATCCTGCTGTACCAGCCGGACTATGTGCCCGTGGGGGACGACCAGAAGCAGCATGTGGAGCTGACGCGGGACATCGCCCACCGGTTCAACGGCGTTTACGGCGACGTGTTCAAGATCCCCGAGCCCTATATCCCCAAGGTGGGCGCCCGGATCATGGACCTCTTAGACCCCGCCAGCAAGATGTCGAAGTCCGACGACATCGGCAACGGCCGGATCTGTCTCATGGACCAGCCCCAGGACATCATGCGCAAGTTCAAGCGGGCCGTCACCGACAGCGACACCGGCGACCACTGCGTCCGCTACGACCGGGAGAACAAGCCCGGCGTGGCCAACCTGATGCAGATCTATGCCAGCTGCACCGGCAGGAGCTTTGACGCCATCGAGGCGGAGTTTACCGGTCACGGCTACGGGGATTTCAAGGCCGCCGTAGGCGAGGCGGTGGTAGAGACGCTCCGTCCCATCCGGGAGGAGGCCGCCCGGCTCATGAAGGATAAGGGCTATCTGGAAAATCTGTGCCGCACCGGCGCGGAGAAGGCGTCCTATATCGCGATGAAGACCCTCCGCAAGGTCTACAAAAAGGTGGGGCTTGTACCAAAAGCCTAAGCCTCGCGCCTCGCAGAGTTCGGCTCCGCAGAGCCGAATCAAGTTGGATCATGATTTCCGGCGGCGTGTACGTCGGAAATCATACCTTGCGGCCCGCAAACGTGTAAATCCCCCGTCTATCAGACGGGGGATTTATGCGCTGCAGCGGGCCGTTATCCCCTCGTTTGAAAGGCTTTGCCTTTCAAACGACTATGTCAAAAGCATGGCGCCCAACATAATTAATAGGTCCTTGTCGCCGCTCTCCCGGTACATCAAATACAGGATCAGCGCCATGATGAGGTCGTCCGTCTCCATACTGACGGATTCCAGCTTCTTCATCAGCGCCCCCACCGCCCCGGACAGACCGCTGTGCGGCGGGCCGCCTTGCGGCCGGTCCTGCCGGGACGGATGCTGTTCCCGGACCGGCTCCGGCTCCAGCTCCGGCTCCGGCTCCCTCTGCATGCGAAACGCGCCGCTATACGCCATGCTCGCCGCCTCCGTACTCCCGCATCACCACCCCGGCGATGCCTGCCATCCGGGCGATCTTCATGGCCCGGTCCAGCTTCTCCTGCTTCTCCGGCTTCATGTACGGACGCATGGCCATGAGCAGCGCCGTGGAGCGGCTGGGCTCCCTGTTCCCGGCAAAGGCCCGGCCCAGCGCGGACAGCAGCTTCGTGTCCATGGTCGGCGCCGCAGGCGCGTCCTGCCGTGGGACAGGCGCGTTCTGCGCCGCGGCGGTCTGCGTTTCTCCGTCGGTGCTCTCCCCCGCCTGGCCGAACAGCTCCTTTGCCATATGGGAGAGCTTTTCCATCTGCGCCGGGTCGGACAGTATGCCCTCCAGCGCCGCGCCCAGCTCACCGTCCATCCTGTTTCACCGCCTTTTGCACCCGCGCCGCGAAGTCCTTTCCCTCCGGCGTGGACAAAATGCCCTGGAGCATCCGGCTCAGCGCCTTCATATCCCCGGACTTGGCGGCCTGGGTCAGTTTTTCGCCGTCCACCTTGGCGGCCAGCCTTGCCCCGGCCTCTGACCGGGCCAGATCGTCCAGCGCAGCGCCCTCGCTGCCGCTCCGCACCTGGCGGGCATATTTCTCCAGATCCATAAATGATCCCCCCTCTGTCCGGTCCATTGTATGCGGGCCGGACAGAGGGGGTGCGCGTTTTTCGGATATCGGTTCAGGAGTTCAGATACTGATCGAGGCGCATGAAGATGGTCGCGACCTCGGCGCGGGAGGTGGCCGTCAGGGGCTTGAGATCCATGCCGCCGCTGGCGTTGGGCTTGCCCGTGATGATGCCGATGTTGACCATGGCCTTCACGGCGTTCGTGGCATAGCCTGCCACCTTGGAGCTGTCGCCGTATTTGCTCAGGTCGCAGGCGGTGCTCAGGTTCTTGTTCAGGTACTTGGTCAGGTAGTTATAGAGCATCACGCACACGTCCTGGCGGGAGATATAGCCCCTGGGATTGAAGGTGGTGGCGCTGGTGCCGTTGACGATGTCGTTCAGATACGCCCACTGGGCATAGCCGTAAGAGTATTTGACGCTCTTGCCGGTGATATCGCCGAACTCGCATACGTCGATAAGGTTTTTGCCGTAGTAAACGCTGCTGATATAGCCCTTGTTGCCGGAAGCATCATACTGGATGTAGTACCACTTCACGTCGCCGTTCATCTTTGAACCGGGGACATAGATATACTGGCCGCTGGCATAGAGGGTGCTCAAAGGCGGGTTGTAGGACGTGGCCGGTCCGCTGCGGACGTTGATATCGCTGCCTCGGGTGACGCCGATCCTGGTCGTGACGGTCTCCCAGTTATCGACCTTTGCGCCGGACACGGTCAGAGAGGGATGGGCAAAGCGCCCCAGAACGGTGACGAACATGGCCCGCGTCACCGCGTCGTTCGGCGTGAAATACTGGGGCTTGGTCCCCTGGAACAGGCCCTTTTCCGTGGTGTACGCCACAGCGGGGCCGTACCAGGCGCTGCTGCTGACGTCGACGTAGCCGGTATCCACCTCCACGGTGATGGTGTGGTCCTTGGCGACGTTCCTGATCTCGACCTCTTCCCGGACGCCCAGGCTTTGGCCGTCCAGTCTGACCGCCTTCAGCTTATAGGAGCCGATCTCCTTGCTGACACGGAAGGTGATCGTCTCTCCCGCCGGGACCATGTGTTCGCTGCCGGACGGAGAGATGAAGCCGAAGGGATCGTCCACCGTGATCTTATACATGTCGCCCAGGCCGATGGTAAAGTCTGTGACGGCGCTGGGGATGCCGTCGGCGTTCATGGCGAAGGCCTTGACGACCATATTCTGTTTGGCGTTGATGGATATCTGGCCCGATTTGCCGCTGGCGCTCTTGGCGGTGGGCTCGCTCCCGTCCGTGGTGTAATAGATCGTCGCTCCGGCGTTTGCCGTCAGCGTCAGGACGGAGCCGCTCTTCACATAGTACACGGTCTCGTCGTCCTTCACCGTCTGGAACACGCCGCCGCCGCTCGTATCGCCCTTGACCGCCAGGGTCGGCGGTGTGGACACCTCCAGCTCCTCGCTCAGGGGGAAGCTGTTCTTCCCGCCTACCACGGCCATGGCCTGGATGGTCACCTTGGCGGCGCCCGCCGCCGCCGTCACGGTGAAGGGCTTGGTATACAGCGTGCTGCTGGTGGTGGGCGCGGCGCCGTTGACGGTGTAGTAGATCTTCGCGTTGGCGTCCTTGTGGGTCAGCGTCACGGCAACCTGAGAGGGGCCGACGGGCGTGACGGTCATCGTCGGGGACTCGGCCATGTTCAGCGCGGCCACGTCGGCGGGCCGACGCACATTGGGCCGGGCACTGCAATTGCGCCGGTACAGGGAGTAGCCCGTGTTGAGATACCGCTGGAAGTCCTTCAGCGTGCCGGTATAGTTATAGGTCCGGCCAGTGATGGTCTCGCCGTAGCAGGTGACCTTCATCTTGGGCGGGGTCTGCTCCGTGACCTCCACGGAGACGATGTTGCCGCTGTTGTCGTAGCCCAGGTCCGTGATGAGGACCACATGGCTGTTGGGGTTGTTGAGCGTGTCGCCCACCTGCAGGTCCGCCAGGCCCGTATAGGGGATGTAGGTAGAGTAATTCAGCATGCTGGTGCAGGTGCAGCGCATGGGCAGGTCCCACGCGTAGGACGCAAAGCCCGAGCAGTCGCTGCCGTAATAGGGCGCGCGCCTGGAAAAATCGGAATAGCTCGTATAAAACACGCTGTTCTTCACGAGCGTATTGCTGATAAAATCGGACAGCGAGATATTCCAGCCCACATAGCCGGTGCTGACCGCCTGGGAGTAGGGCACGCCCCGATAGGTGTGTCCAGCCAGGAACTTGCCGATCGATGAGCTGCCGTTCACATCCGTGACCTTGGCATTCCAGCCCGCGTTCGCGGAGGTATAGCTGGGATCGTTGCCGCCCCAGGAGTACCGGTCCTCCAGGCACTTCCAGGTGACGTCGGCCATCTGCTGGGCCCGAAGGACGATGTTCTGCTGGTTGGTCGTCAGGCTCTTGGATCGGACGTGAGACGTGCTCACGGTCATGATGCCGTCGTCGCCGTACTCCGTCAGTCCGCTGGTCAGGGCGGCGTATTCCCCGCTTTGCAGATAGGCCGCCTCATTGGCCAGCTGCTGCTCGTCGGAAAGGCCGCTGCCGCCCGCCGAGCCCTGATGCAGACTGTACGCCTGCAGGTCGACGGAGCCCTCGAACAGGGCGGGAAGGGACGTCTGATACGTCTCGCCGCCCTGGACCAGCACCAGCCAGTCGCCGTCGGGACGGCAGGTGTCGATGCCGGACCGGAGCTGGGTCTGCTCCGCCCAGAGGGTGTAATTGAAGTAATCGCCGGTGAGATAGAGGTTGCCGTACTGCGTGGGGATCAGGCCGATCGTCCCGTCAGGGGCCGCCAGCTCCTCCGCCGCGCCGTCGCCCATGTCATAGGACCAAACGCGGCCCTCGGCCAGATAGCGGATCTCCTGGCCCATCACATACATCTGGTCCACCGTTCCGTCCGCGATATGCACCACTTCCGCCGCGCCGCCGCTGGACGCGGAGACCCGGCAGATCGTGCTGCCGACGCTGTAATAGAGCATCCCGTCGGACAGGTTCAGGTTTCTGCCGTCAGCCGTGGACAGGAACGTATCGTCGGCCCACAGGCCGTTCTCGCTGGCGTACGTGACGCCGTTAACGGTCAGATACCGGCCGCCGCTCAAAATGGCCGCCGCCGTATTCCCCGGCTCCGTCCAGGGCCATTCCTTGTGCACAGGCTCCGGGCTGGCTTCGGGGCTCGCCTCAGGGGACGCCTCCGGCTCCGCGCTCGCCTCGGGGTCGGCATCCGGCTCCGCGCTCACCTCAGGGCTGGCCTCGGGCTCTTCGCTCACCTCAGGGCTGGCCTCGGGCTCTTCGC
>CANRDC010000072.1 GCA_947629245.1 uncultured Oscillospiraceae bacterium
CTGGACGGCATCGTGGGCGGCGTAGGCGCCGTGCTGGGCTTCGTGCCCCAGATGCTGGTGCTGTTTTTGCTGCTGGCCATCCTGGAGGACGTGGGCTATATGGCCCGCGTGGCCTTCATCATGGACCGGATCTTCCGGCGGTTCGGCCTTTCCGGCAAGAGCTTCATCCCCATGCTGGTAGCCACCGGCTGCGGCGTGCCCGGCATCATGGCCAGCCGCACCATCGAGCAGGACCGGGACCGGAAGATGACCATCATGACCACCGGCTTCATCCCCTGCGGGGCGAAAATGCCCATCGTCGCCCTGTTCGCCGGGGCCCTGTTCGGCGAGAGTCCCCTGGTGGCCGTGTCCGCGTTCTTCATCGGCATCGCCGCGGTGGTGCTCAGCGGCATCCTGCTGAAAAAGTTCAAGGCCTTCGCCGGGGAGCCCGCCCCCTTCGTCATGGAGCTGCCCGCCTACCACGCCCCCCAGGCCCGGAACGTGCTGCGGGCCATGTGGGAGCGGGGCTGGTCCTTCATCAAGCGTGCCGGTACCATCATCCTGCTTTCGTCCATCGTGCTGTGGTTCCTGCAGGGCTTCGGCTTTGAAAACGGCTCCTTCGGCATGGTGGAGGACAATAACTCCTCGCTCCTGGCGGCCATCGGCGGCGCGATCGCCTTTATCTTCGCGCCTCTGGGCTTCGGCACCTGGCAGGCCACCGTGGCCACCATCACCGGCCTCATCGCCAAGGAGGAGGTCGTGGGCACCCTGGGCGTGCTGTATCCGGGCAACCTGACCATGCAGATCGGCGCGGCCTATACGGGCCTGACCGCCTATGCTTTCATGATCTTCAACCTGCTGTGCGCGCCCTGCTTCGCGGCCATGGGCGCCATCCGGCGGGAGATGAACAACGCCAAGTGGACCTGGGCGGCCATCGGCTACATGTGCGCGTTCGCCTACGCGGTGAGCCTGATCGTGTACCAGCTGGGCAGTCTGTTCACCGGCGGCGGCTTCGGCCTCGGGACCGTGGCGGCGCTGCTGGTGCTGGCGGGGCTTGGATACCTGGTGTTCCGTCCGGCCCCCGATCTGGAGCGCGAGGCGGCCAGGGCCCAGCGCAGCGTGAGCGCGGGAGCGTGAGACCATGGCGCGGTTTTTCAGCCTGTACGGCGGCGATATCCTGGTAGGCGCGCTGGTCCTGGCAGGCGTGGTGAGCGTGGTCCGGGGCATGCTCCGGGACAAAAAGGCGGGCAAGAGCGTCTGCGGCGGCTGCAGCGGCGACTGCGAGCACTGCTCCATGCATCATTAGTCGTCCAGCAGACCTCCGTTTTATGTACAGGAAAAGAAGCGGTCATCCGGCCGCTTCTTTTTCTATGCCTCGCCGTCGTCCGCCTGGAATATGAACAGCTCCTCTGCCCGAAACAGCGCCCGCTGCAAAAGTTCCCGCCCCTCGGCGTTCTCCTTCGTATCCGGCAGCGCGTCCAGCGCCTCCGACGCCGCCACGCACAATATCGCGTACATCTTTTTGTAATCGACCATATTCCGTACCTCCAAATCGCAAAATGCCACTAAATTGTAGCATATTCCGCCGTAAAATGCAACAAAATAGTAGCATAAACTTGAGGTGAGGTCCGGTGTTTTTTCAGAGGCTGGAGGATCTGCGGGTGGACGCGGACAAAACGCAGCAGGAGATAGCAGACGTCCTTCATTGCAAGAGGGAGGTCTACCGGCGCTATGAAAAGGGCATCCACGAGATCCCGGCCTGGGCGGTGATCGAGCTGGCGAAGTATTACCACACCAGCGCCGATTACATTTTGGGCCTCACGGACGAGAGATAAGCGGGTGATGATGTGAAAACGCGGAAGCTGGCGCTTGGGGACAGAAACATCATCGGTGCCCGTGTCACAGAAGCGAGACTGGCCCTGGGGATGAAGCAAGTGGAGCTTTTGGCGAAGCTCCAGACGGCGGGCGTGGATATGAGCGTACCGGCCCTGTCCCTGTTGGAAGGGCAGAAACGCCCGGTCTATGATATAGAACTGAACGCTTTAGCCGATATCCTCCATGTGTCCTCGGACTGGCTGTTGGGCCGGGAATAAAAGTGCGTCCGCCGCGATCCGCGGCGGACGCTTGCCGTATGGAACGCCCCCGCGCGAGCCACGCCCGGCCTCTCCGCCCAAACGCGGCGGCGCGCAGACGAGGGTCAGAACGGCGCCTCTTTGCGGGGATAGGGCGCGGGCTCGTCGGTGAGACCTAACAGATAGTCCACGCTGGTGTGGTAATAGCGGCAGAGCTTGATCAAAACGTCGGTGGGAATGTCCCGCTTGCCGATCTCATAGTTTGAATAGCATACCTGCGTGCAGTTCAGGTACTCGGCGACGTCCTTTTGCAGCAGATCGTGGTCCTCTCTCAAATCGCGTATCCTTCGATACATGCGCGCGTCTCCTTACCGTCGGGATTACGCCAAAAGTATAGGCAAAACATTTTGTTTTATTAACAGGCAAAACAAAATGTTTTATACTGGGGCGCAGAACGTTGTGCGCTTTCGCGAGAGGGCGCGGAAAGAGAGGCGGATCTATGGCTAGAATGGTACGGTGCAAGGTTTGCGGCGCGCAGATCGCGAAAAGCGCGAAGGTGTGTCCGAACTGCGGGAAAAGGAGGCGCGGGGCCGGAGGGATCATTGGTATGATATTTTTGATCCTGGCGGTAGTGATGATCGTCGGCGCGGTGATCGGCACCGAAAGCGCCGGACCGCGAAAAGTAGGAGATACGGCGCGGGAAAGCGGCGCGGCGCCGACGGCTACGGAGCAGTCGGTCTTTGGCGTGGGCGATAAGGTGGAGCTGAACGATGTGATCGTCACGCTGGTAAATGTGAGCGAGAGCACAGGCGGAAACTATATGACGCCGGAGGATGGAAAGGTATTTCTGCTCTGTGAGTTTGAGATAGAAAACGATTCCGACAATGAGATCGGGGTCAGTTCGATGCTGTCATTTTCGGCGTATGTGGACGGATATACCACGAATCTGGACTTGGGGGCGACGGTCAGTTCGGACAAGCCTCAGTTGGACGGCAGCGTTGCCGCGGGAAAGAAAATGAACGGCGTCGTGGGGTATTCAGTGGACCGACAGTGGTCTGAGATCGAGATAAGCTTTACGCCGAATTTCTGGTCCGGTAAGGAGATCGTATTCAGTTACAGCAAATAAAATGTCACACGGAGCTGAGAAGGAGCGGGGCCCGGAGACCGGGGCCGTGCTCCTTTTCCGTTCGGACATTTTAACCAAAGTTTAATCAATAAGCACTTTTCCTTTGGGCCCGTGTGTGGTAAAATAATGCCGCTATGAGTGATCATGATTACAACTATTATAATTATGACGGCTCTCCCTCGCCGGGACCGGGACCGGGCACGCCGGGACCCAGACCGCCCCGCCGGGATACGGACTGGGGCGCGGTGAGCTGGGTGCTGGGGATGATCCTCACCTTTGCGGTGGGGCCTCTGGGCCTGTTTTTGACCTTTGCCCACGCGGCGGGCCATGACCTTTTGGGCAACCTCCTCCAGGGCATTTTCGGCTCCCGGAAAAAGGCGGCCCGTCCGGCGTCCTCCGCCCGTCGGAGCGGGACCGCCAGGGCAAAGGCAAAGCCACGGGAGCAAAAGGAAGAGGGCCGCTTCGACGGCGTGCGCCACGCGGATGCGGGCGCCACGGCCAAGACCGTGTTCGGCTGGATTTTGGCGGGCTTTGGTCTGTTCATGACCATGGGTTCCATCTTCGACGGCGTCGGGCTGTGGAACATGATAAGCTCTGCGGCCATCGCTCTGGGCGGCGGGGCGCTGGTCTGGTCCGGCGTATCCGGCCGGAAGAAGGAGGCCAAATTCCGCCAGTGCATCTCCATCACCGGCGAACAGGGCGTGGTGGATATAAAGAAGCTGGCCAAGACCATGGGCATGCGGCAGGATGAGACGGAGCGGCTCCTGGCCGAGATGGTGGACCGGGGCTTTTACGGCGAGCGGGCCTATATCGACCATGGGCGGCGGCTTCTTGTCATCGACGTGGAGGACATGCGGGACGTGTACCGCCGGGAGGACGAGGAGCGGGCCAGGCAGAAGGCCGACGAGCAGGCCCAGGCCAAGGAGAAGATGACCGAGTACGAGCGCTACGTGGAGCGCATCCGCCAGGCGGACGTGGATATCGCCGACGAGGTCATGAGCGAGAAGATCCGCCGGATGCAGAACCTGACCGCGTCCATCTTCGCCGAGGTGGAGGTGCACCCGGAGAAGCGGCCCCAGATCGACCGGTTCATGAACTACTATCTGCCCACCACCCTGAAGCTTTTGGAGTCCTACGCCCGCATCGAGGCCCAGGGGGTCTCGGGGGAGAACATGGCCAAGGCCAAGGCGGACATCGAGGGCATCGCGGACACGCTGGTGGCCGGATACGAAAAACAGCTTGACAAGCTCTACCGGGCGGAGGCCATGGACATCGCCGGGGACGTGGGCGTCATCGAGAACATGCTCAAGCGGGACGGCCTGAGCGGCCAGAGCGACTTTGGGCAGACAGCCGCAGGAGGGCACTGATATGGAAAATTACTACGAAAAACTCATAAGCTGCCGGGACGCCGTCCGGGCAAAGACCGATTTTGCGCCCCGGATCGGGCTGATCCTGGGCTCCGGCCTGGGTCCCGTGGCCGAGACCATGGACATCCAGGCGGTCGTGGACTACAAGGATATCCCCGGCTTTCCCGTATCCACCGTGCCGGGCCATGCGGGCCGGTATCTGTTCGGGACCATTGGCGGTGTGCCGGTGGTGTGCATGCAGGGCCGGGTCCACTATTACGAGGGCTTCGACGTGCATGACGTGGTCCTGCCCACCCGGGTCATGGGCCTTTTGGGCATCAAGACCCTGTTCCTCACCAACGCCGCCGGGGGCCTGGACCCCAATATGGAGACCCCGTCTCTGATGGTCATCCGGGACCACATGATGTTCAACTTCCCCAATCCGCTGGTGGGACCGAACCTGGACCAGCTGGGCCCCCGGTTCCCGGATATGAGCCAGGTCTACGACCCGGCCTTGCGCAAGGCCCTGCACGAGACGGCGGCCAAGCTGGGCCAGAAGCTGGACGAGGGCGTCTATATCCAGCTCACCGGCCCCAGCTTCGAGACCCCCTTCGAGGTGCGCTACTACGGGTCCATCGGCGGCAGCGCCGTGGGCATGAGCACCGCCTGCGAGGCCGTGGCCGCCCGGCACATGGGCATCCGAGTGTGCGGCATAAGCTGCATCACCAACAAGGGCGCGGGTCTCTCCGCCCAGCCTCTCAGCCACCAGGAGGTCATCGAGGCGGGCGAGCAGATCGCCCAGCGCTTCTCCGCCCTGGTCACCGCCGCCATCCCCGCCATCGACGCGGTATGACCATGGAAAAGGTACAAAACATCGCGCTCTCGCCCGGCGGGAGCGCGGTGCGTATTCTGGACCAGACCCGGCTGCCGGGCGAAGTGGTTTACATAACTTTACGGGACCGGGAGGCCATGTACGAGGCCGTCAAGGCGCTCCGTGTCCGGGGCGCTCCCGCCATCGGCATCTTCGCCGGATACTGCGTGTATGTGCTGGCCCGAAGCTATGGGGAGGCGGAATTTTTCGCCCGGCTGGACGAGGACTGCGACTACCTTATCTCCTGCCGACCCACGGCGGTGAATCTGGCCCGGCAGGTGGAGCGCATGCGCACGCTGGCCCGCGGTATGGAGAAAAAACCGGTCCCGGAGATCGTGGAGGCCCTTGGCCGGGAGGCACGGGCCATCCATGAGGAGGACGCCGCCATGTGCCGTGCCATTGCCGAGGCGGGGCTTGGCCTGCTGCATGAGGGGGACACGGTGCTGACCCACTGCAACGCGGGGCCGCTGGCTACCAGCGAGTACGGCACGGGGCTGGGTCCGCTGCTGCTGGCGGCGGAGCGTGGCATGGATATCCGGGCCTATGTGGACGAGACGCGGCCTCTTCTCCAGGGCGCTCGGCTCACGGCCTGGGAGCTTCAGAACGCCGGGGTGGACTGCACCCTTATCTGCGACAACATGGCGGCGCTGGCCATGAAGCAGGGGCGTATTCAGGCGGTGCTGGCCGGGTGCGACCGGATGGCCGCCAACGGGGACGCAGCCAACAAGATCGGCACCTCCGGCGCTGCGATCATCGCCAAGCACTACGGCGTGCCGGTCTACATCCTGCTGCCTTCCAGCACCATCGACCTGGCCTGTCCCACCGGAGCGGACATCCCCATCGAGGTCCGGGACGGGGAGGAGATACGCTCCCTGTGGTACGAAAAGCCCATGGCCCCGGCGGGGGTGAAGTGCTGGAACCCGGCCTTCGACGTGACGGACCACGAGCTGATCGCCGCCGTGGTCACGGAAAAGGGCGTCGTCCGCCCGCCCTACGACGTGAACCTGCGAAAACTGTTCGGATAAAGCCGAGCCGCCGTCCCATCCGGGACGGCGGCGTTTTTACGCAGCGTGATTCAGTTCGGGTCGTCGGTGAGGCGGAGGATATAATCCGTGGTCACGCCATAGAATCCTGCCAGCTTGACAAGAAGCTCGGCGGTCAGCGGCTGCGTGCCGGTCTCGATGTAGCTGTATTTCCGCTGGGTGATGCCGAGGGCGTCCGCCAGCTTTTGCTGCGTCAGATCATGGTCCTCCCGCAGATCCTTTACGCGGTCCCGCATGGCGTCGCCTCCTCCGGATGACTTACGGGGTCAATATATCTCATGGAGAAACGCCATGTTGACTTTTAGATAAATTTTATCTATAATGAGACAAACGGGAAAAGGGGATGGAGCGGATGCCTGACTATCGGAGGATGTATTATACGCTGTGCGCCGGAGTGTCGGGGCTGTTGGATGATATGCGGCCTGACGGCGAAAACGAGTCGATTTATCACCGGCTTGAAATGCTCTTGCAGGAGGCGGAGGACATCTATATCGAGACGGCGGACATCATCCAACTGCCGGAAAAGAAAAATCAGTAAAACCACGCCGCCGTCCCATCCGGGGCGGCGGCGCATATCGTACGGTCTTTAATACGCCAGCAGGGAGAAGGCCAGAAGGATGGCCAGGCCCGCCAGGTTGTAGGCGGTGAAGGCGAGCATATATTTTCCCACTTGGGCCTCCGGCTGGGCGGCGTAGAGCTTGTAAGAGATAAGGCTGGCCATGGAGGCGATAAGGGTGCCCAGACCGCCCACGTTGGTCCCCACGAGCAGGCCCGCGTAGTCGTCCGTGAAGCCGGACAGGAGGATGGCGGCGGGCACGTTGCTCAGCGCCTGGCTGAACAGTGCCGACACCAAAATCTCCCGGCCCCGGAGCACGGACGCCACCCAGCCGCTCACCGCGTCGATCCGGCCCAGATTCCCCACGAAGATGAAAAAGCCCACGAAGGTGAAAAGCAGCGCGTAATCCACCCGGCCCAGCAGCTGCTTTTTGCCCAGCAGCACCACCCCCGCCACGGTGACGGCCAGGGCCGGGGCCCAGTGCAGCACCCGGAACACCACCAGCAGGTCCAGCGCGAACAGTCCCGCGTAGACCCGCAGCTCCTTCCGAGGGACGTCGGCGGGCTCATGGCCCTTTGCCAGCCGGACGGGCCGGTCGGGGATGGCGAAGGACGCCGCCAGCAGCAGCCCCAGCGACAGCGCCGCCACAGGCAGCACAGCCCGCAGAAAGCTGCCCAGGCTCATGCCGGAGGCGGAGAACAGATACAGGTTCTGGGGGTTGCCGATGGGGGTCGCCATGCTGCCCAGGTTCGCGGCGATGGTCTGCAGCACCACCACGGGGATGGTGAGCGCCTGCAGGCCGCGGAGCTTCAAGGTCAGGATGGCGAAGGGCACGAAGGTGATGAGGGCCACGTCGTTGGTGATGACCATGCTGGAGAAAAAGCACAGCAGTATCAGCATCCGCGCCAGACGGCGGCTGCTCCGGACCGAGCCGAACAGCCGGTCTATGAGCACGTCGAACAGCCCCACATGCTGAAAGCCCTTCACCAGCAGCATCAGACAAAACAGCAGCGCCAGCACCCGCACGTCGATATAGTCCAGATACCCCCGGTCCGGCGGCACGAAAAACGCCGAGACCGCCGCCAGGAGCAGAGAGAGCGTGAGTACCTTTTCCCGTTTCAGATAGGCGAGCATGGCCGCGTCCTCACAGATGCAAAATTTCAGCCCCGCGATTATATCACCGCGCGACAGAAAATACCATACGCAAAGCGCAAAAACAGGGAAGATACTGGAAACAAAATAGCGGACGTGTTATAATCGGCGCAAGACACTGTAAAGGAGAGCTTTTCATGATACGCTTTTATAACGGCCTTGTGCTGGAGAGCGCCGGTCTGACGGAGAACGAGGTCTGGGTGGACGGGACGGCCATATCCTATGTGGGCCCCGCCAGGAAGGACATGCCCGCCTTTGACCGGCAGATCGACCTGAGGGGCGACCTTCTCATACCCGGCTTCAAAAACGCCCACACCCACTCGGGCATGACGTTTCTGCGCTCCGCGGCGGACGACCTGCCCCTGCACGACTGGCTGGAGAAGCAGGTGTTCCCCGCCGAGGCCAAGCTGACGCCGGAGAGCACCGGGGCGTTCGTGAAGGTGGCGTTTTTGGAATATCTCACCAGCGGCGTCACCGCCTGCTTCGACATGTATTACCACACGGACGAAATTGCCCGCATCGCCCGTGACTGGGGCTTCCGGACGGTGCTGTGCGGCAGCTTCACCGCCGGGAACGACTGGTCGGAGCTGTATGATTTCTACGACCACTATAACCATGACTTCGGCCCCCTGGTGACCGCCCAGCTGGGCTTTCACGCGGAGTACACCACCAACCGGGAGAAGCTGGAGTACCTCTCCAAGGTCTGCCACGAGCTGAAAGCCCCGGTCTGGTGCCACAATTCCGAGACCGCCTCCGAGGTGGCCGACTGCGTGGCCCGCCACGGCATGACCCCCACCAAGCTCTTCGATACCCTGGGGCTGTATGATTATGGCGGCGGCGGCTACCACTGCATCTACATGACCGACGAGGACATGGACATCTTCGCCCGCCGGGGTCTGACCTGCGTGCTGAACGCCTGCTCCAACGGCAAGCTGGCCAGCGGCTTCTTCCATTTGAAGGAGGCCATGGCCAAGGGCGTGAAGCTGGCCGTGGGTACCGACGGCCCCGCCTCCAACAACGCTCTGGACTTTTTCCGGGAGATGTACCTTATCAACATCATGGCCAAGCTCCGGGAGGAGAACGCGGCGGCGGGCGACCCGGCCCTGATCCTGGACGCGGCGGTGTCCGGCGGCGCGAGAGCCATGGGCCTTACGGACTGCGACGCCATCGCGACCGGGAAGCAGGCGGATATGGTCCGCGTCGATATGCACCGGCCCAACATGCGCCCGGTGAACAACGTGGTCAAGAACCTGGTCTATTCCGGCAACCCCTCCAACGTGCGCATGACCATGATCGCGGGGAAGGTGCTGTACGAAAACGGAGAGTTTTTCGTGGGCGAGGACCCGGAGGACGTGTACGCCGAGGCGGAGAAATACGCCCGCGCCATCGTGGGCTGAGAGCCGGTAGAACGGTACGATGTACGGTGCATGAGCAGAATATATATCGGCTTTAAAGGAAGAAATAATGCGTCCAGCGTTTTAGTACAGTCCCTGTCGGGAGACCGGTATCTTCTGACGAATTCCTTCGCCGGACTGAAAAGGGACATTGAGGCGCTGGACGGTTCTTATGATCGCGCGATCTGTTTGGCGTGGATAAAGGACTGAAAGGCGCGGTAAGGATCGAGAAAGCGGCGGAAAGCGAAAACGGGATGCGGCTGCTCTCTGTTTTGGATTTGGAGGGTATCGCGAAACGCTTCGCCACAGCGGGCGTGGCAAGCTGTCTGTCCGATAGACCCACACATTATTTGTGCAACGAGGCATATTGGCATGCGCTGCAAAAATTCGGCGGCAAGGCGGTATTGATCCATATCCCCACGATAAAATACGCGGATGCCGCCTTTATCGGAAGAGTAAAACGAGCATTAGACCAGATCTCCATCCGGTAGTAGAGGATCAAAAAAGCCTCCCCTGTGCAAGGGGAGGTGGGCGCCGCTTCGCGGCGCTCGGAGGGGTTGTTACCGGAGTGAGATAATGTTACAATCCCTCAGTCACGGCTACGCCGTGCCAGCCCCCTCGTCAGAGGGGGCCATCCTTATTATCGAAGCCTAGGAGGCGGCGCGGCGTCTCACGCCCGGCCTTGGGGTCCCCAAAAGGCACGCCTGCCTTTTGGGAGGAGGAGGCGCCGCGGGCTATTCGGGGTTTGCCGCTTGCGGCAAATCCCGACCTAGCCAAGCGAGCGACGACGAAGGGCGCGGAGGATGTCCCGCAGCTTGGGGCTGGCGCCGTACAGCAGCACGCCCACCCGGTAGATGCGCGCGGACAGCACCCCCACCCCAACCACGGAGGCCGCCAGTATCAGCGCGGACAGGGCGATCTCATACCAGGGCACCGTGCTCATGGCGATGCGGGTGAACATGGCCATGGGGGAGGTGAAGGGCACATAGGAGCAGACACGCATGAGCGCGCTGTTGACCGTGCCGCTGCTCATGGCGAACACCACGACGATGAATCCCACGATGAATACGAGCATGATGGGCATGACGGAGGTGTTGATATCTTCCAGCTTGGTGGCGGTGGAGCCCACCGCGCCGAACAAAAACGCGTATAGGAAAAAGCCCAGCACGAAATATAGGAGCATGTACCCCAGCAGCGCCGGGGGCATGTCGAACAGCGCACCCATGAGCATGTTGTCCCCCCATGCCGCCCGGTTCAGCCTGTAGAACAGCAGCGCCGCCCCGAACACGCACACCAGCTGGAAAAGCCCCGCCAGACACGCGGCGATCACCTTGCCGAACATCATGGACACGGGCTTTGCGCTGGTGATGAGAAGCTCCATCGCACGGGAGCTCTTCTCCGTTGCCACGCCGTTGGCCACCATCTGACCGTAGAGCAAAATGACCATGTACAGGGCGAAGATCATGATGTAGGTATAGAAGAAGTTCTGTCCCTGATCCGCCCCCAGGGCCTCCACAGTGTGCTCCGCCCGGAAGGAGAGGATGTCCGCCGCCTGGTCCGGGGCAAGACCCTCCGCCGTCATGGCGGCCAGACGGTACATCTGCCCCAACACCTGGTCCGCGATCTCGGTGTTCATGTCGTACATGGAAAGGTCGTCCACATAATAGGTATAGCTGCCCAGCCCCTCCAGCGCGAAGGCGCACTCCGCCGTCCCGTCGGCGATCTGCGCCTCGATCCGGGCGGCGTCTCCGGCGCGGACCTCATAGTCCGGGAACGCGGCGGAGAACGCCTCCAGCAGCGCGGCCTCGTCCTCGCCGCCCGCGTCCAGGAGCATCACGGGCCGGTCCTCGTCGGCGGCCTCGTCGTCGCCGTCCTTGAACAGCGCCGATACGCGGGGGAAGAACAGCAGCAACCCCAGCGCCAGCACCAGAAAGACCGTGACGCCCACGAAGATCTTGTTTTTCAGATACCCCGCCAGCTCAAAGCGCAAAATGACCCCAAACTGTTTCATGCCTTTTCGCCTCCCTGCTCCTGGTCGCCCGCGTACTCCACGAAGATGTCATTGAGGGACGGCTCAAATACCCGCAGCTCGTCCAGGTCGAACCGCTCCGCCAGAGCCTTCATGGTCTCGCCCTTGGCCTCGGGCGAGGGCAGACGCAGCAAAAGCTCCCCGCTCGCCCGCCTGACGCACCCGTCCGGGAACGCGGCGGCGATGGCGTCCGCCTGCTCGGAGCGGATCACCAGCTTGTCGCGGGGATAGTCCCGCTTGATGTCGTGAAGCGCTCCGGAAAGGACGATCCTGCCGTCCCGCAAAATGGCGATGGAATGGCAGAATTCCTCTATGTAGCTCATCTGATGGCTGGAAAACAGCACCGTCTTGCCCCGGTCCAGCTCCTCCTTCACCACGTCCTTCAGCAGCATGGCGTTGACCGGATCCAGGCCGGAGAAGGGCTCGTCCAGGATGATGATGTCTGGGTCGTGGGCCAGGGCGGTGATGAGCTGTATCTTCTGCTGGTTGCCCTTGGAAAGAGTGTCCAGCCGCTTGTCCCGGTACTCCGCCATACCCAGCCTTTCAAGCCACCGGTCCACGGCCTTTGCCGCGCCGGACTTCGTCATGCCGTTGAGCCGGGCGAAGTAGACGAGCTGCTCGCCGATCTTCTTCTTGGGATACAGCCCCCGCTCCTCCGGCAGGTAGCCCATGGAAACGCCGCCATAGTCGATGGGCGCGCCGTCCAGCAGCACCCGGCCGCCGTCGGCGGGGAACACGCCCATGAGGATGCGGATGCTGGTGGTCTTGCCCGCCCCGTTGCGGCCCAAAAGCCCCAGGGCCTCGCCGCTCCGGGCATGGAAGCTCACGCCGTCCAGCACCGTCTTGGGTCCGAAGCTCTTGCGGATGTCCTGAAATTCCAGGTCCATATTTATCCCCCCTGAAATGAATACGTATCTATTATATCGCGCCCTCGTGCTGCAAAAGCCAGCTCTTGACGCCGAGCCCCGCCGCGTAACCGGTCAGGGAGCCGTCCGCCCCCACCACCCGGTGGCAGGGTACGATGACGGAGATGGGGTTATGCCCCACCGCGCCGCCCACGGCCTGGGCGGACATGGTATAGCGCCCCATGCGCCGGGCGGCTTTGTCCGCCAGCGCGCCGTAGGTGGTGACCTCCCCGTAGGGGATATCCAGCAGCAGGTCCCAGACCAGCCGCCGGAAATCGCTCCCGGCGGGGGCCAGGGGCAGCGCGCGCGGGTCCGGCTTGTCCCCGCCAAAGTAGGCGTCCAGCCAGTCCCGGACAAAGGCGAACACCGGCAGAGTGCCGTTTTCCTCCATGGGCCCGGCGGGGAAATATTTCTGTCTCTCAAACCAGAGCCCGGCCAGCGCCCGGCCGTCGGAGCCCAGCACCATCCGGCCCACCGGAGAGGGATAGATCGTGGAAAAGAGCATAAAAACGCCCCCTCTCGGAAGGAAGGATATGTCTATCTGGCCTATTATAGTACATCCAATCTGTTCCTGTCATTACAAAATATGTCTCACCGGGGGATTGGCCGTAAGACAGTACAGCATCGGATTTTGGAATGGCGTGGCATTTTGTCACGCCATTTCCTCTTGCATCAGTTCGTCTATGGGGATAACGCCCACAAAGTCATAAGAAATATTGATCTTCCGGCGGCGCTTGCCGTCGCTTTCGTCCTGATCCTCTATGTAGATGGCCTTGACCAGTTCATGCAGCGCATACGGCGTCAGTTCTTCCAGACCGAAATACTTATGTGCCAGCGCAACAAAACGCTCCACATCGTTTGCGTGCAGTTCCTGCTGGGCTATCTCCTGCCGCAAAGCATCGGCTTCTTGTTTAAGCTGCGCCTGCTCGTCCTCATAGGACTTGCTCATAGAGGAAAAACGCTCGTCGGAGATCGTGCCGTTCACCCGGTCCTCATACAGCCGCATGAAGATTCTATCCAACTCGTTCAGCCGCTTCTCCGCCTTGGTCAGCTTCTTTTTGCTCACCCGGATCGCCTCGTCGGACGCCAGCTTCAGCCGCTTCTCCATGACCGCCCGGAAATGCGCCTCATGCTTCACCACATAGGAAATGACCATCTGCATGTGCCATAAGACCATTTCCTCCAGTACCACCGCCCGGATATAATGGCTCTCACATTCTTCCTTGTGGATGCGATGGGTGGAACAGGTAAAGAAGTCCTGCCGCTTCTCAAACTTGACGCTGGTGCAGTAGTACATCTTCGCACCGCAGTCTGCACAGAAAACGAGGCCGGAGAACATACTGCTCTTGCCTGTTTTCGTCCGCCTGTGGCGCTGCTGGCGTATCTGCTGGACCTTTTCAAACACTTCCTCTGTGATGATGGCCGG
>CANRDC010000073.1 GCA_947629245.1 uncultured Oscillospiraceae bacterium
TAGTGGCTGTAGTGCACGTCGCGCACGTCGAAGTTGGCCCGCTCCCGGCTCAGGCCGCCGGGGCCCAGGGCGGACATACGCCGCTTGTGCGTAAGCTCCGCCAGGGGGTTGGTCTGGTCCATGAACTGGCTCAGCGGCGAGGAGCCGAAAAACTCCTTGATGGCCGCGGACACGGGCCGGATATTGATGAGGCTCTGGGGGGTGATCACGTCCAGATCCTGCAGGGTCATCCGCTCCCGGATCACCCGCTCCATGCGGGCGAAGCCGATGCGGAACTGGTTTTGCAGCAGCTCGCCCACGCTGCGCACCCGGCGGTTGCCCAGGTGGTCGATGTCGTCGGCGTTGCCAACGCCGTGGGCCAGGCAGTTGAGGTAGTTGACCGAGGCGAACACGTCGTCCGCCACGATGTGCTTGGGCACCAGCACGTCGATGTTCTCCACGACGGCGTCCCGGAGGGCGGCCTCGTCGTCGCCGAACTGCTCCAAGAGCTGGCGCAGGACCAGATACCGGACGTTCTCCTTCACGCCCAGCTCCGCCGGGTCGAAGGGCACGAAGGCGTTCATGGGCACCGTGCCGTTGCCGAACACGCGGATCACGTTGCCGTGCTCGTCCTCCACCATGGCGTCCAGCAGGCCCCGGTCGCCCAGCTCCTCGGCCCGGTCGCGGGTGAGCTTCTCCCCCGCCTCGGCCACGATCTCGCCGGTCTGCAGGTCCGCGATGGGGGCGGCCAGCTTGCAGCCGATGATCCGGCTCCACACGGCCAGCTTCTTATTGATCTTGTACCGGCCCACGTTGGAAAGCTCATACCGCCGCCGGTCGAAGAACAGCCCGTCCAGCATGGCCTCGGAAGTCTCCACCGTAGGGGGATCGCCGGGCCGCAGCTTCCGGTAGATCTCCAGCAGGGACTCCTCCCGGCTGTGGCAGGTGTCCCGCTCCAGGGTGCTCACGATGCGCTGGTCCCTGCCAAACACCTCCAGCAGCTGCTCGTCCGTGACGGCGCCGGCCTCCATATCGGGCGCGCAGGTCAGCCAGGTATGGGGCCTGGCCGGGTCATAAGCGCCCAGCGCCCGCAGCAGCCATGTCACCGGCAGCTTCCGGTTCTTATCGATGCGGACATAGAAGATGTCGTTGCCGTCGGTCTCATACTCCAGCCACGCGCCGTGATAGGGGATGGTGGTGGCGCCGTAGAGGTCGGTACCGGCCTTGTCCTGGTGCGCGTCGAAATAGACGCCCGGGGAGCGGACGATCTGGGAGACGATGACACGCTCGGCGCCATTGATGATGAAGGTGCCGCTGTCGGTCATCAGGGGGAAGTCCCCCATGAAGATCTCCTGCTCCTTGATCTCCTCCGTCTCCTTGTTGCGCAGCCGGACGGAGACCTTCAGAGGCGCGGCGTAGTTGGCGTCCCGGCTCTTGCACTCCTGCACGGAATACTTGGGGTTATCGTCCATGGTATAGTCCACGAACGACAGCTCCAGATTCCCGGAGTAGTCCGTGACCGTGGCCACGTCCCGGAACACGTCCCGCAGCCCCTCCTCCAGGAACCACTTATAGGAGTTCTTCTGGATCTCCAGCAGATTGGGCATGTCTTGGATCTCATCGACACGGGCAAAGCTCTTGCGCAGGGTCTTGCCATAGTAGACTTCCTTCGGCATGAAATTCGATCACTCCTTCGGTAAATGATACACCAGGGTAAGTTGTTACAAATTTTGTCTTTCGCCTTGATTTTTTCTGTGGATGTGGTATGATAAGTCTGATAGCGGATGGGACGGTTTGCCCATCCTTTACGCATAGCGTATTATTCTACCATTTCCCAAACGGCTTTGTCAAGACAAATATCACAAATTTTCAGCGGCGGGAGGTCTCGCCGCTTTTTTCCTATGAGGAGGACGTTCCTTGGACTACCGGGCCACCATACTGCTCTACGGAGAGCTGCTGCTTGCGCTTTATCTGCTCTGGCGGGAGGGTCTGTTCGCCACCCGCCTCCAGCAGGCCACGATCCTTTTGCTGGTACCGCTGGCCTTTGTGCTGCGATACTGCTTTCTGACATACGAGACGCTGGACTATCAGGACTGGATCCGGGTGTGGATACAGTCCCTGCGGGACAACGGTCCCTGGAAGGGACTGGGGCAGGAGATCTGGAGCTGTAACTACAACGTGCCGTACCTGTACTTCCTCTCCCTCATCTCTCTGAGCGGCGTGCACGATCTGCTGCTGGTGAAGCTTCTGAGCATCTTCTTCGACGTGGTGATGGCCTGGGCGGTGATGCGGCTGGTGGGGGTGCTCACGGGGAACCCTGTGCGGAAGCTGTTCGCCTTCGTACTGGTGCTGTGGCTGCCCTCGGTGGTGCTCAACGGCGCCCTCTGGGGCCAGTGCGACGTGATCTACGCCTCCTTCGCGGTGCTGGCGGTGTACTTCGCGCTGGACGAGCGCCCGGCCCTGAGCGTGGTATCCATCGCGCTGAGCGTGTCCTTCAAGCTCCAGGGCATCTTCCTTCTGCCCGTGTATTTCCTGTTCCTGCTGACGGGCCGCGTCAAGTTCAAGCATATTTTTCTCTTCCCTCTTACATACGTCGTCTCCATCCTGCCCGCCGTGCTGGCCGGACGGAGCCTCACGGAGCTGCTGACCCTTTACATCCGCAACACCGGCTCCATCGGGGACGGGCTGAACTACAACTCCTCCTCCGTTTACGCCCTGCTGGACTTCGGGAGCCTGAGCAACGCGGCCGCCGCCCGGGCGGGCATCGTGCTGGCGTTCTTCTTCTGCAGCGGGCTGTTCGTTTGGTTCCTGATGCGCTTCCGGAACATGAACGACAAAGCCGTGTTCGGCGCGTGCCTGCTGTTCGCCATCGGCGTGCCCTTCTTCCTGCCCCATATGCACGACCGGTATTTCTTCATCGCGGACATTCTGTCCCTGACGCTGGCCGTGGCGTCGCCGGAACTGTTCCTGGTGGCGATGGGCGTGAACTTCGGCTCCCTGCTGGGCTATCACGCGTACCTGAAGATGCGCTACCTCATGCCCATGCGCTACGGCGCCATCGCCATGCTCGTATGTCTGCTGCTGGTCCTGGGCTACACCGTCTACAACACGCGCGGAAAGGCCGCCGCGCCCCTCGCCTCGGAGAAATGACCCGGACAAAGCCCCGGCTGTTCATCCCGTTTGCGGCGGCGTCCGCGTTCCCCTTCAAGCTCCCCCCTGTTCCTTGACAGACGCAGACCCGGCGGGTCCCATCGGACCCGCCGGGTCTTTTCATATTTATTTATGTGTCTTTCCGGCGTTTCCGCCCGGCGATAAGGGCCGCCCGGCGGGGATACCCGCCAAGCGGCCGGACTGACGTCAATTCTCGGTTTTGCGGCCGACGTTCTGTTCGGCCATCTGCGCGGAAAGCTCGTCCTCAAAGTCACGCTCCCGCTTGCTCTGCCTGACAGTGTGGACGATCAGGATCGCCACCATCAGGACCAGCACGGCCAGCGCGCCCACGTCCCACAGGCAAAAGCCGAACCTGGTGTGAAAGTATTCGTGCATCGCACCGCTCCTCCTTATCTTTCGACCACGCCGCGGTCTTACCGCAGCTCGGCGCGGAGCTCAAACTCCCGCTTCTGATGCCTTTTCTGGTCGCAGGTATAGTACACCGTCACGCCCAGGGCGCACAGCATCAGGACGAAGTGCAGGACGCAGCAGTCCCGCTCGGCGGGTCCGGCCCCCAGCGGCGTCTCATTCTCCCCGATGACCACTCCCCTGATGACCACTTCCTCGTTCAGCGTGTACGCCGGTTCGTCGCCAGCCTCGGCGGCGCAGGCCGCCCCGGCGCCAAGGCTGCCGAGGAGCAGGAATAACGCGAGCGTAAACGCGAGCACTTTTCTGGATGATCTCATGGTCTACCTCCAAGCCGATATTTTGACACAATTTAAATGGCGAAAGAAAAGCAGTCGGACAGGTTTTGCCGCCCGAAACCTATTTCCCTCTTTACGGAACGGAAGAAATGCGTTAAAATATGTTCAGTCATTACGAGCGCGGGTCGATTTTCCCGTAAAAAAACTGCTCTTTACCATATAAGACGGTGAAAATCAGAAAACGGCTCAAACAAAATGCCTAAATTATCAGAATTTTTCTTGTCTGATTTGTGCTTTTTACCCATATTTTGGGTCATTCCCTCATGCGGAAAGCTTTTTCTGTGTCAATTTTTTCGGTCGGGAGCCCGCCCCATATCCCGCGCCGCGTATGGACCTCCATCCGAGAAAGGATGTATCATGATGAACAACACTGACAAGAGTTCCCCCTCCGGCGACGAGCTCCTGCAGGAGCTGATGCCGCGGCTGGGCCTGGAGGCGACCGCGCCGAAGGAGCGGTACAAAAACCAGGCCTGGGCCCGGTATTACGTGCCCAGGGTCCTGATCTGCTGTCTGGCGGCCCTGGCGGCGGCGTTCCTATTGCTGCTGCCCGTCCGTTTCACCGACGTGAGGCTGACGGAGACGTTCGACAGAGCGGAGCTGGAATTTCAAATAGAGCGGCTGCCGCTTTTTGAGAGCTTGACCGCCACGCTGGACGGCCGCCCCCTGACCGTGACGACGCTGGACAGGGGCCTCTATCATGTGGAGGCGGACAAAAACGGCGAGCTGACCCTCGTCGCCAGGACCTTTACCGGCAGGTCCACCGAGTTATCCTTGACGGTCGGCTGCATCGACAATGAGCCGCCTTTTGTCGGCGAGGAACGCCTTTCCGGCGGGTATATGTACATATATATAAGCGACGGGGACGGCGCGAACTGCTCCGGCGTCAACTGGGACAGCGTGCGGACCATGTTCGTCGGCGGCGGAAAGCCTGTCGAGGGCGCCGAGATCGACGAGAGCGCCGGTTATGTGCGTTTTCCCTTCCCTGACGCGTCCGTGCGCGTCTACGCGGAGGACAACAACGGCAATCCTCTCTCCCTCCGGCTGGATCGTCCTCAGACCGGCGGCTGAACGCCGGGCGCGGCGCGCCCGCAGCGCGAACGACTCTGTTCTGAGCGCGAACGCCGCTTTCATTTGCTGCTTTTCCATGCTAAAATCATGTGGATATCCATATGCTCCCCGCCTGTTTTCCTGGACGCGGGGAAGCTGCCCGACAAAAAGAGCAGGAGGGCCTATTGCCCATGGCAAAAACATCTTTTGACCAACAATATTACGCCTTGCTCGCCAGCCGTATCCGCGAACACGACGCCGACGCTTTCGCGGAGTTGTACGCAACCACCCACAAAATGCTGTACCGGCGCATCAGTTATTTCCTGCATGACTCCAACGACGCCCAGGACGCCATGCAGGAGGTATATATGTCCGTATATAAAAATATCGGCAACCTGAAGCTGGACCGGCTTCTGATCCCCTGGATGCTGCAGATCACCTATCACATCTGCTGCGACTTCGCCCGGGATTCCAAGGCCAAGCAGGATTTTTCCGCGGAGCTGAAGGACGGCACAGCCGCAGGCGCCAAGGACGACCCCTTCCGGCAGGTCTTTGACCAGGAATCCTGGAAGCAGGTACACGCCATTCTGGAGAAGCGGCCCGTCAAGGAGCGTCAGGCCTTCCTGCTGCGCTATGAAAACGGGCTGAAGCTGGAGGAGATCGCCGATTTTATGGGCGTGAGCCTGGCCTCCGTCAAGCGATACATAGCCGCCGTCCGCGACTGTCTGAAAAAGGATATGGCCCATTTGAGACCGTGAGGTGCTGTTCCGCTATGCGCATTCCGATACGATGTATATGCCTGTGTCTGGCGCTGGGGCTGCTGTCCGGCTGCAGCAGCGGCGCTCAGGCTGCCGCCGGAGACGAAGGGGCCCGGCCCAGCGACCCGGTCGTCTACGTCCCGCAGGCGCCCGGCGATTCCGTTCTCGGCCAGAAGCCCCTGGAGGTCGACGTGTCCAACGCCAGCCAGGGCTATGCGATGGCCCGGTACTCCGGCTCCGCCCAGAAGGCCGTCGTCCAGCTCACCGGTCCGGACGGCATCGCTTACAAATACTTCCTCAAGCCTTCCGACGAGTTCGTTCCCCTGCCCCTCACCGGCGGCAGCGGCACCTATACCGTGGACGGGTACGAGAACGTGTCCGGCACCACCTACGCCACGCTGTTCAAGCAGTCCGTCGAGGTATCCCTGGACAATGAGCTGCTGCCCTACCTCTACCCCAACCAGTACGTGCTCTTCGACGAGGATACCCAGGCCGTGCGCGTGGCCGCCGATACCGCCGCCGGTGCGGAGAACGACCTGGACGCCGTGGAGCGGATCTATCACTATGTGATCGAAAACATCTCCTATGACGAGGAGAAGGCCGCCACCGTCACGGGCGGCTACCTGCCCACCGTGGACGACACCCTCAGGACCGGCACCGGCATCTGCTTCGACTACGCCGCCCTGACCACCGCCATGCTCCGCAGCCAGCGCATCCCCACAAGGCTCGAGATCGGCTATGCCGGCAGCATCTATCACTGCTGGATCAGCGTCTATGTGGAGGACGAGGGCTGGATCGACAAGTTCATCGAATTTACCGGCGGCGACTGGACCAGGATGGACCCCACCTTCGCCTCCAACGGCAACAGCAGCAAGTCCATCCTCCGGTATATCGGCGACGGGTCCAACTACAGCCTGCAATACCTGCACTGAAGCGTGAAAGGAGACTCATCGATATGAAGCCACTGTCCAACGCGGAGCTTGCCTCCTTCTGCGGTCAGCTCGCCATGATCCTCCGCTCGGGCATCTCCGCTCTGGAGGGGCTGTCCATCATGCGGGAGGACGTCCCCGCCGGGGACGGCAGAAAGCTCCTGGACGATATGATCGGCTGCATGGAGACCGGCGGCAGCTTCCACGAGGCCGTGGAGGCGGGCGGCTGCTTTCCCGTGTACATGCGCAATATGATCCAGCTGGGGGACCAGTCCGGGCGGCTGGACGACGTGATGGACGCCCTGGCCTCCTATTACCGGCGGGAGGACGCCCTGGCCCGGAGCGTCAAAAGCGCCGTCACCTATCCGCTGGTCATGCTGGGCATGATGGTGGCGGTGATGCTGGTGCTCATCATCAAGGTCCTGCCCGTGTTCAACCAGGTGTTCCAGCAGCTGGGCGCGGGGCTCACCGGCGTGTCCGGCGCGGTGCTGCGCATGGGCGAGGCCATGAGCCGGTACTCCATCGTGTTCGTGATCGTGGCCGCAGTGCTGGCGGCCGTGTGCGCGTACTTCATCGCCACCCGGAAGGGCCGGGAGCAGATGCGCGGCTTCTCCACCCGGTTTTTCGGCACGCGGAAGCTCTCGGAGAAGATCGCCTGCGCCCGCTTCGCCAGCGGGATGCACCTGGCGCTGTCGAGCGGCCTCAACATCGACGAGAGCCTGGACACCGTCTCCCGGCTGGTGGAGCACCCCGTGGTGGGCCAGAAGGTCCAGACCATCCGCCGGATGGTGGCCGAGGGCGGGAGCCTGGACCGCGCCATCACCGAGACCGGGATGTTCGCCGGGGTCTACGCCCGGATGATCAACATCGGCGTAAAGACCGGCGCCACCGACGAAGTGATGCGCCAGATCGCCGAGCAGTACGACGACGAGATCGAGCAGAGCATGGCCAGCGCCATCGCCAAGCTGGAGCCCACGCTGGTAGCGGTGCTGTCCGTTGCCGTGGGCATGATCCTTCTGAGCGTGATGCTGCCTCTGATGGGCATCATGTCCAACATCGGCTGACGGGAGGGCGGCCATGAACCGATTTCAAAAAAAGCATGCCTCCGGAGCGTTCTGGGGCCGGATGGCCTCGGCGGCATTTTTCCTGGCGGTGCTGGCCCTGTTCCTGGTGGGACTGAACGACCTGTCCGGCACCACCGCCCGGCAGGAGGCCGAGGGCCTGAAAAACTCCATCCTCCAAAGCGCCGTGCACTGCTACGCCCTGGAGGGGTTTTACCCGGACAGCCTGGGCTACCTGGAGGACCATTACGGCCTCAGCTATGACCGGGACAAATATGTGGTGGCCTATGAGATCATCGGCTCCAACCTGATGCCGGACGTGTCCGTCATCCCCCTGAACTGAGAGGCGCGCCATGGGAAAGAAAGGACGGGCACAGACCCATACGACGGACCTGCTGTTCACCATCGGTCTGTTCTGCGTATTCGCCGCCGCCGCCTTCATCCTGGTGATGATCGGCATGCAGGCGTACCAGAACACGGTGAAGCACATGCAGGATACCTTCTCCACCCGCACCGCCGTGTCCTATGTGGCGGAAAAGCTCCGCCAGCACGACATTTCCGGCGGCGTGGAGCTGGGCCGGGTGGAGGACTTCCCCGCCCTGGTCCTTTACGACGAGCTGGGCGGCGGCGCCTATCTCACCTATATCTACTCCGACGGCGAAAAGCTCTACGAGCTCACCGTCCGGGAGGACGCCGACGTCACCGCCTCCATGGGCGACGAGATCATGCAGGTGAAGGACTTCACCATCACCGACGCGGGCGGCGGGTTCTACGAGTTCTCCGCCTCCGACAGCGACGGTCACGCCGTCCGCTACCTCACCCACCTGCGCAGCGGCGGCTAAGCTGGCGCGAAGCGCGGAAAGGAGGAGCCTGCCTTGGGCACTCACAACAATACACGCTCGAGCCTGTTTCTCATCGAGCTCATCATCGCCATCCTGTTCTTCTCTCTGGGCAGCGCCGTGTGCGTGCAGGCCTTCGTGAAGGCCCACACCCTCACCGCCCAGGCCCGGGATCTGAGCTTTGCCTCCTCCACCGTGTCCAGCGCCGCCTCCGTGATAAAGTATACGGACGGCAGCCTGGAGCAGGTGCGGGCCTACTTCCCCGGCGCCTTCGATCAGGACGGGGACATCGCCGTATGCTTTGACGAGAGCTTCGCCCCCTGCGGCGCTGGCGCCGCGGCCTACACCATGCTCATCCATACCGACGGGCCAGGCCTTATCCATACCGCCGACATCCGCATGGACGACCGGGACGGAGAAAAGCTCTATGAGTTGTTTCTCAGCTATCCGGACCTGAAGGAGGTATCGTATGGATAACAAGCGCTCCCCCAAGTCCATCATCAGCACCGGCACCACCTCCATCGTGCTGATCTTCGTGATGCTGTCGCTGCTGACCTTCTCCGTCCTCTCTCTCGTCAGCGCCCAGGCCGATCTCCGGCTGAGCCGGAAGAGCGCCGACCGGACCACGGACTATTACGAGGCGGAAAACGCCGCCAATGTCACCCTGGCGGGACTGCTCACCGCCGAGGGCCCCGACGCGCTCGCGGCCTTTGCCGCCGCGTCGAACGTGACCCTGACGGAGGACGGCCGCGCCGCCTATCAGGTGCCTCTGGGCGAGGATCAGGTCCTGGCCGTGGAGGTGACGCTCCCCACGGCAGGCGAGCCGTGCCGCATCGACCGCTGGCAGGCGGTGTCCCGCTATGAATGGGACCCCGACGACACTTTGGAGCTTCTCGGCACGGGCCCGCTGCCCGCCGCGCTGGATACGGAGGAATGAGACTATGACCGCACTGGACTTTCTCACTGAGACCACAAAGCAGGGCGCCAGCGACCTGTTCATCGTCGCCGGACGGCCCCTGTCCTATAAAAAGGGCGGCAAGCTCCTGGTGATCAACGATGAGCGCGTCATGCCGGACGCCACGGACGCCCTGGTCACAGAGATATACAAGCTGGCCAACCGGAACATCACCCGCCTGCGGCAGACCGGCGACGACGACTTTTCCTTCGCCATCCAGGGTCTGTCCCGCTACCGGGTGAGCACCTATGTGCAGCGCGGCTCCCTGGCCGCCGTGATCCGCGTCATCACCTTTACCCTGCCCGACCCTCACGCGCTGGGCATCCCCGCCCAGGTCATCGGCCTGAGCGAGCTGAAAAAGGGCCTGGTGCTGGTCACCGGTCCCGCCGGCAGCGGCAAGTCCACCACGCTGGCCTGCATCATCGACCAGATCAACCGTACCATGGAAAAGCACATCATCACCCTGGAGGACCCGCTGGAATACCTGCACCGGCACCAGAAGAGCATCATCAGCCAGCGGGAGGTCAGCTCCGATACCGCCAGCTATACGGTGGCCCTGCGGGCCGCCCTCCGGCAGAGCCCGGACGTGATCCTCCTGGGGGAGATGCGGGACTATGAGACCATCTCCATCGCCATGACCGCCGCGGAGACGGGACATCTGGTCCTGTCCACGCTCCATACCCTGGGCGCGGCCAACACCATCGACCGGATCATCGACGTGTTCCCCTCCAGCCAGCAGCGGCAGATCGCCGTACAGCTGGCCAGCGTGCTCCAGGCTGTGGTGAGCCAGCAGCTGCTGCCAGCGGCCGACGGGGGCGTCACCGCCGCCTTCGAGCTGATGACCGCCACCACCGCTGTGCGCAACATGATCCGGGAAAACAAGATCCACCAGATCGACGGCCTCATCTACTCCTCCTCCACCGACGGCATGTTCTCCATGGACGCCAGCCTGCAAAAGCTGTGCAAGACCGGCAGGATCACCCGGGACGAGGCCCTGGCCCACAGCACCAACCCGGATATGCTGGCCAAGAAGCTCTGAGCCCGGCATGCCATTCGCGGCTCAGCCGCCTCGGTATCCGACCTGTACAGGTCTGTCATAGATCGCAGTTCGTGAGCGATCTGCAAAGGGCTGATATGGCATCTTGGCGCTCATTATTTTAGCCGCAGATATTCCAAACATCACAAAACAAGCAACGCTCCAGCTTCCCACGACTATTTTGTGGGAAGCTGGAGCATATTTATCTTTTTAATAAGGGTCAAAATTAAACACGCATATGCCAATGCAGCCATTGTATATATGATCAATAAAATGATAATATAAAGAACATAATATTCTTTCCCTATCGTAGACAACATCAGAGCAGTTCCAAACCAGCAAAACAAAATGCTCATTCCTGACCCTTGCATGCCATATATCCAAAAAACTTTTTCTCCGGTCACATCAGTTTTTGAAAATGTAGCAATTACAAAGCCAATATAGAACAGTATGAAAGAAATCTTGATAAAAAAAGGAGCTGAAGCTGCTTCCGCCATTAACATCGCTAAGATAGAAACAAACAGCATCGCTCCGTCAAGTTTATAAATTTGTTTCTTCTCTATTTTCTTATCAATACCATATAGCAAAAATTTTTTGGTTTTTTCACTGAAATTTATCATATAAAGATTTTCCCTTTATCCTTCAACCTTAACGCATCGGCATTTATCGCTATTTTACCATATCTTCTTACTATAAATCAACAAAAAGGGGAGCAAATGACAGGTCAATTTACCAATCCGTATCTTGTAGACGACAGAGGCATCTGGACGATACGTGCCAGGTTCGCAGACACTCCGACTGGTAGGCCGAAGATCCACACGCGGTCTACCGGGCTGAAGGTCAACGGCAAGAATAAGCGCAAGGCCGAGGCTGTCATGCGCGACGTTGCCGAACAGTGGGAGCGCTAAGTCAAGGAGCGTTCGCCCATCGACCCACGCGCCACGTTCGCAGACTGTGCGGAGTCGTGGCTTCGGATGAAGGAGCCACTTCTTCGGAAGGGTACGTACGGCTGCTACGAGATGTACTACAAGAAATATATCACGCCAAAGCTCGGTCGTATCAAGATAAAGGATCTGATGCACCAGCATATCCAAGAGTACTTGTCGCTTATGAGGACGGCAGAGCAGCCAATCCAGAATATGTATCACGACACGCGAAGACCTATATGGAGAAGTGTGGAGCGTCTGATATGAGGCTCCACGACCTACGGCACACAGCAGCGACGATCCTCGTGAAGAGGATGCCGGTCATTTATGTGAGTGCTTTCCTGGGTCACAATCAGGTGTCAACAACGATGGATATCTACTCTCACGTTTTGCTGAATGAGCGGCATTTAGCCTCCGACATGATGGGTGGTTTTCTCCAAAGTGTTGCAGTTTGTACTGGAAATTGGTCTGGAAGCGAGCGAAAACAGAGTTAAATTGACTTTCCGCATAAAAAGTCAAAGCCCGCAACCCGTTAGGCTGCAGGGCTTTGAGGCTGGTGCACCACGGCAATCCAAATCCGAACCCGCAGCCTGTTCGTCCAGGGCCGCTTTCATCTCGTCAAAGGTGACGGTCTTCGTCCCGTCCTTGTAGTTGATGTGCAGCGTCAGCTTGTCGTCAAATAAGTAGACCGAGTTGACGAAGGTGTCTATGAGCTGCTGCCGGTGCTCCTTCTTCCGCATGTCCAGTTTGCGGAACCGCTCCAGCCACATGGTCACGAATTCCGCCGCCAGCTTCGGCTTTGCCATTTTCTCGTTGGCGATCCTGACCTCCAGGTCCTCTTTCGCGGCCTCCAGTTCCTCCAGGCGGCTCTTGGTGGATGGCGTCAGGATGCCCTGCTGGATGGCGTTAAGCAGATTGTTGATGCCGGTCTCTGCCTCTTTCAACTGCTGTTCATACAGCGGAAGTTGGGTATTTTCCCGCTCTTGCAAGTCCATCACCGTGGAAACGATGGCCCGGATCACCTTGTCGTCCCGTATCTCCTTCATCGTCTCATGGACGATGAAATCTTCAATGAATTGCTTGTTGACCGGCTTCTTGTGACAGTCGCCGCGCTTTTTCTTCACCGTGGCGCACTTGTAGTAGTGATGGACCTTCCCCGTGTGGCTGGTGCCGCTCTCGCCGCACATATAGCTGCCGCAGTAGCCGCAAAACAGTTTTGTAGTCAACAGGTAGTCGTCTTCAGCCTTATGCCGGGCCGGAGCTTTTTTATTCTTCGCCAGCTTCTCCTGAACTCTCTCAAACAAATCTTTGGGAACGATGGCCGGGATGCCATCGGGGATGACCGTATCACGATAGCGGAACTCCCCCATGTACCGACGATTGTTCAACAGATGCTGGATGCTGTTGTAAGAGAACGCCTGTCCACGGGTGTTCTTCACGCCCTTCTCGTTCAGCCAATCCCGGATAGCCGTCATGGTGTACCCGGCGTCGTATTTCTTGAACGCCTCCAGCACATAGGGTGCCGTCAGCGGGTCGATCTGGAAGTGCTGCTCACTGTCAATGACGTAAGTGCCGCCGTTGAATTTGCACTTGAGGGCATTGTCCGTCATGCCCCGGATGACCTTCTCGGACAGGTCTGCGGAATAATACTCAGCGTAGCCCTCCAGCACGGATTCAAGAATAATTCCTTCCGCACCTTCAGAAATGACCTCGGTGGCAGATACCACCTTGACGCCGTTCTTTTTGAGCGCGGCTTTGTAACGAGCACTGTCATAACGGTTCCGGGCAAAGCGATCCAGCTTCCACACGATGATCATATCAAACAGCTTCTTCCCGCTGTCCTTTATCATGGCTTGGAATTCCGGGCGGTTATCCGTTTTTGCGGAGAACGCTCGGTCTATGTAGTGGCGCAGAATGGTGATACCGTTTTTCTCCGCGAACGCGGTACATTCACGAATCTGCCCCTCTATGCTCTCCTCCCGCTGGCTGTCCGAGGAGTAACGCGCGTAGATCACAGCCGTCATTTCTTGCCCTCCTCATCCTCCGCCACACCTTCGATCAGGTTTGTCACTACAGCATTGAGCTGTGCGGCATTCTCACTGGTGATGACCGGGCGGCCGGTACGGGCCTCAATGCTGCGCCGGGCGTCTCCGGCAACTTCGCCGCCAGCCTGGGCGACAACGATATTTTCCGCCAGACCCTGCGGATTCTCTGTCTTGGTCAGTTCCGTCGTCGTGGCCTCTGCCAGCATATTCAGAGCCAACTCCAGCGTGCTCATGTTGTCCCGCAGATTCTGCTTTTTCAGGCCCTTCAGTCGCTTATACTGCCGTGTGCTCATGCCGGACCACGCGCGGGTCACTTCATCGGTAAGGATGGCATACTCGCGCCCTTCCTCTACGCCGTGCTCCTTCCATGCGTCCGTTAATTCTTTCCGGGCTTGAATGGT
>CANRDC010000074.1 GCA_947629245.1 uncultured Oscillospiraceae bacterium
ATCGACTACGGCAAGATCCGCATGTACGTGGGCAACTACGACTTCTGGTACGAGTCCAGCCAGCTCATGCAAAAGCTGGTCAAGGACCAGAACAAGAAAGCCGAGCAGAAGATCGCCGAACTGCAAAGCTTCATCGCCCGCTTTTCCGCCAACAAGTCCAAGTCCCGCCAGGCCACCAGCCGCCGGAAGCTTCTGGACAAGATCACCGTGGAGCAGATGCCCGCCTCCTCCCGGCGCTATCCCTGGGTGGGCTTCAAGGCCGAACGGGAGCCCGGCAAGGACCGGCTGTTCGTCACCAATGTCTCCAAGACTGTGGACGGCGTGAAGCTTATCAACAACGTCAGTTTCATCATGGGCCGCGAGGACAAGATCGCCATCATCGGCGCCAACGAAAACGCCATCACCTGCCTTTTCCAGCTGCTGGCCGGAGAGCTCGAGCCGGACGAGGGCGAGATCAAGTGGGGCGTGTCCACCACCCAGAGCTACTTCCCCCGGGACTTCGACAGCTACTTCAATGGCTGCGACCTGGAGCTGATGGACTGGATGCGCCAGTTCTCCGCCGACAAGCGGGAGAGCTATCTGCGCACGTTTTTAGGCCGGATGCTCTTCTCCGGGGACGACGTATACAAAAAGGTGAGCGTCCTGTCCGGCGGCGAGAAGGTCCGGTGCATGATCTCCAAGACCATGCTGGAGGGCGCCAACGTGCTTATGTTCGACCAGCCCACCAACCACCTGGATCTGGAGAGCATCGCGGCGCTCAATAACGGCATGACCGCCTTCCCCTTCAACATCATTTTCTACAGCCACGACCACCAGCTGACCCAGACCGTGGCCAACCGGATCATCGAACTGACCGAGGACGGCTGCGTGGACCGGATGTGCACGTATGACGAGTATATGCACGCCATGGGATGGGACACGAACGAGACGGAGGCACAGACATGATAAAGCCCGCACACCTGCAAAAAGGAGATACTGTCGCCATCGTGAGCCTGTCGAATGGCATCCTGGGCGAGCCCTGGGCCATCCACAAGCTGACTATCGCCCAAGAGCGGCTGGAAAACGACTACGGCCTTCGCGTCAAGGTCATGCCAAACGCCCTCAAGGGCGTGAAATACCTCTACGAGCACCCGGAGGCCAGGGCCGCCGACCTGATGGACGCGTTCCGGGATAAAACCGTCAAGGCCGTGTTCAACGCCATCGGCGGGGACGACACCATCCGCCTTCTTCCCTACATCGACTTTGACGTGCTCCGGGAAAACCCCAAGATATTCACCGGCTTTTCCGACACCACGACTAACCACCTGATGATGTACAAGGCTGGGCTGGTCTCCTACTACGGCACCAGCGTCATGAACAACTTCGCAGAATACGTGAAGATCAACGACTACACCGCCGCCAGCATCCGGGACACGCTCTTCGAGCCCAAGCCCACCCTTGATATCCCCTCCGCCCCCTATTGGTACGACGACGAGGACGAGAAGATCTGGTGGAAATCGGAGAACGTGTCCCGGCTCAAGGCATATCACCCGGAGCAGATCGGCTACGAGGTCCTCCAGGGCTCCGGCGCGGTAGAGGGCCCCCTGCTGGGCGGGTGCGTGGACGTGTTCCCCGAGGTGGTCGGCACCAGCATCTGGCCCTCCAAAGAGGAATGGTCCGGAAAAATACTGTTTCTGGAGACCAGCGAGGACGACATTTCCTGTGACTATCTCACCTGGTATCTGCGAAACCTGGCCGCTCAGGGGCTGTTCGACGTGATAAAGGGCGTGATCGTGGGCAAGCCAGCCCGGCGGAGCAAGTATGAGCCCTACAAGGAGGTCTACCGGAAGGTGATCG
Source organism: uncultured Oscillospiraceae bacterium (assembly GCA_947629245.1). Lineage (GTDB taxonomy): Bacteria > Bacillota > Clostridia > Oscillospirales > Oscillospiraceae > CAJOIG01. The sequence goes on from CANRDC010000074.1 coordinate 1,837, forward strand.
GGTTTGAGGCCAGGCATCCGGAACTGCCCATTTTGTACAACGTCAACTTCGGCCACGCGGAGCCCATCGGCGTGCTCCCCATCGGCGTGAACTGCCGCCTGGACGCGGACAGAAAGACCCTGACGCTGCTGGAACCGGCCACCGCATGAATGACGGGACGCATTCCTCACGGAGTGCGTCCCGATCTTTATATGGCTTATATGCGTCCGCCGGTCACTTGCTCTGGGCGTAGTTCACGTGCAGCAGCTCGTGGGTCCGGCCCTTCAGGCGGTTTTGCAGGACCTCGGAGACGATGGGGTTGTTTTCCGAGCTCTTGATGAGGGCGGAGCGGTCGGCGTCGTAGAGGCCACCGGCCCGCTTATCCTTGACAGCGGTCAGGCCGTAGGGCTGGCCCGCGCCGCCCACGCACCCGCCCTTGCAGGTCATGACCTCCACCAGGTCGAAGTATTCCTCCCCCGCCTCGATGGCCGCCAGCAGCTTTTTCACGTTTGCCAGACCGTGGACGATGGCGACGCGAAGGGGCCGATCCCCCGCCGGCAGCGTCACGGTCCGGATGGCGTCGGAGCCCCGCAGGCCGGAAAAGGCCAGGGCCTGGAAGGTATTTTTGCTCTTGTCCTCCACCACCCGCCGGGCCACGGCCTCCGCCACGCCGCCGGTGACGCCGAAGATGGTGGCCGCGCCGGTGCCCAGGCCGAAGGGCAGGTCCGGAGCCTCCCCCTCCAGCTCGGCGAACCGGATGCCGGACTCCTTGATCATGTTGATGACCTCCTGGGTCGTCAGCACCACGTCCACGTCCCGCTTGCCGTCACGGGTAAACTCAGGCCGGGCGGCCTCGCCCTTCTTGGCGGTGCAGGGCATGACGGCGATGTGGAAGGTAGTCCTGCCGTCCTGCGCGTCCAGCTTGTCGGTCCGCTCCCGCAGCACAGCGGCGAACATCTGCATGGGGGATTTGCAGGTGGAGACGTTTTTCAGAAACTGGGGCGCTTCCTGCTCCACATACTTGATCCAGGCCGGGCAGCAGCTGGTGAACATGGGGAAGGGTCCTCCCTTTTTCAGCCGCTCCAGAAACTCGTCCGCTTCCTCCATGACCGTCAGATCCGCGCCGAAGTTGGTGTCGTACACCTCGTCCGCGCCCATCATCTTCAACGCGGAGACCAGCTTGTTGATGGCGTTGACGCCGGGCTCCAGGCCGAAGGCCTCCCCCACCGCCACCCGGACCGCCGGGGCGATCTGGAACACCACCCGCTTATTGGGGTCGTGCAGAGCCCGCCAGGCCCGGCCGATCTCGTTGAAGATGGTGATGGCGCCCGTGGGACAGGCCGCGGCGCACTGGCCGCAGCCGATGCAGTTGGTCTCGCTCAGCTTTTTGTCGAAGGCCGGCATGACCTGCACCTCGCTGCCCCGGTAGGAGAAGTTCAGCACGCCCATGCCCTGCAGCTCGTCGCAGACCCGGATGCAGTCCCCGCAGAGGATGCACTTGTTGGGGTCCCGGACGATGGAGGGCGAGGAGCTGTCGATGTCATAGTGGGGCCGGGTATCCGCGAAGCGGACATGGCGCACGCCAAAACGCAGCGCCAGCTCCTGCAGCCGGCAGTCGCCGCTCTTTTCGCAGGTGGTGCAGTCCCGGCAGTGGCTGGAGAGCATCAGCTCCAATATCATCCGCCGGTGCTTCAAAAGCCGGGCGGTATTGGTGCGGATGCGCATGCCGTCCCGAGGCTCCATGGAGCAGGAGGCGTCGATCTTGCCCCGCTCGTCCTCCACCACGCACATGCGGCAGGCGCCGTATACGGACAGCTCCGAGTAGTAGCAGAAGGTGGGCATGTCGATCCCCGCCTTGCGGATGACGGACAGGACGTTCTTCTCCCCGTCGAAGGGGACCCGCTGCCCGTCGATATACATGATGCCTTTTGCCATTTCTCAGCCCTCCTTTGCCGCGGCGATGGCCCCGAAGGGACAGGCCGCCACGCACGCGCCGCAGTTGACGCACTTTGCCCCGTCGATGGCATGGGGCTGCTTCACCGTCCCGGAGATGGCCTCCATGGGACAGGTCTTTTTGCACTTGCCGCAGCCCTTGCACTTGTCCGCGTCGATGACGGGATGGGGTTTTTCCCTGTTGCAGATGGGACAGTGGTGGTCCACCACATGGCGCAGATACTCGTCCCGGAAGTATTTGAGGGTGCTCTGCACCGGCTTGCAGGCGCTCTGGCCCAAGCCGCACAGGGCCGTGCTGGTGATGGTGTCCGCCAGCTCCTGCAAAAGGTCCAGATCCTCCGGCGTGCCCTCGTTTGCCACGATGCGGTTCAAGATCTCCAGCATCCGCTTGGTGCCCTCCCGGCAGGGAACGCACTTTCCGCAGGATTCCTTCTGGGTGAATTCCATGAAAAACCGGGCCGTCTCCACCATGCAGGTGTCCTCGTCCATGACCACCAGGCCGCCGGAGCCCATCATAGCGCCGATGCCCTTGAGGGAGTCGAAGTCCAGCGGCAGATTCAGATGCTCCTCGCTGGCGCAGCAGCAGCCCCCGGAGGGTCCGCCGATCTGCACGGCCTTGAACGCCTTGCCGTTTCGGATGCCGCCGCCGATGTCGAAGATCACGTCCCGGATGGTGGTGCCCATGGGCACCTCGATCAGGCCCGTATTGACCACGTTGCCGGTCAGAGCGAAGGCCTTGGTGCCGGGGCTGGTCCTGGTGCCGATGGAGCGGTACCAGTCCACGCCCTTGCGGATGATGAGGGGGACGTTTGCATAGGTCTCCACATTGTTGAGCACCGTGGGCATGCCCCACAGGCCGTGCTCGATGGTCCGGGGCGGCTTGACGCGGGGCATACCCCGTTTGCCCTCGATGGAGGCGGTCAGGGCGCTGCCCTCGCCGCAGACGAACGCGCCCGCGCCCCGGTTCACATGGATGTGGAAGCTGAAATCGGAGCCCATGATGCGCTCGCCCAGAAAGCCGTATTCCTCCGCCATGGCGATGGCCGTCTTGAGGCGGCTCACCGCCAGAGGATACTCGGCCCGGACGTATATGTAGCCCTCCGAGCTGCCCACGGCCCGGCCAGCGATCATCATGCCCTCCAGCACGCTGTGGGGGTTGCCCTCCATGATGGACCGGTCCATGAACGCGCCGGGGTCGCCCTCGTCGCCATTGCAGACGATGTATTTCGCGTCCGCCGTCTGTTTCCGGGCGCCGTCCCACTTCCGTCCGGTGGGGAAGCCCGCGCCGCCCCGGCCCCGAAGGCCGGAGTCGGCGACCGCGCGGCAGATCTCCTCGTCCGTCATCTCGAACAGCGCCTTCTCAAAGGCGGCGTAGCCGCCCTTGGCCACGTATTCCTCGATGTCCTCCGCGTCGCTGCTGCCGCAGTTTTCCAGCACCACCCGGTGCTGCTTTTTGTAAAACGGGATATCCTCCTGCCTGGGATAGGCCACCCCATCCAGCTTATAAACCAGCCGGTCGATGATCTGGCCGCCCAGGACGGTCTTTTCGATGATCTCGTGGCAGTCCTCGGGCCTCACGTGGATGTACATGACGCCCATGGGCTCGATATGCACCAGCGGCCCCATCTCGCAAAAGCCGTGGCAGCCGCTCATCTTCACATGCAGGCTCTTTTCCTCGTCGGAGTCGTGCTTGAGCCCCACATACACCGTCAGGCCCCTGCTCTCGCACTCGGCCTTGATATTGTCATAGATCTTCATGGCGCCGCCTGCGATGCAGCCCGTACCGGCGCAGATGAGCACGCTCGTCACCTGCCCACTCTGCTTCAGGGCGTTGCGGGCCGTGGCCTGGAACACATGAAAACTGTCCCGCGTAAGCTTTGTGCGTCTGGGATTCATAGCGTCTGCGCCTCCTTTGCGCGCACGTCCCGGATCAGGGCCAGGGCGTCGTCGGGGGTCATCTTGGCGTGGACCTCCCCGTCCAGGGTCATCACCGGCGCCAGTCCGCACGCGCCCAGGCACGCCACCGTCTCCAGCGTGAACAGTCCGTCCGCCGACGTGCGCTTCTTCCCGGTGAGGCCCAGCTCCTTTCGCAGGGCGTCATAGATGGGCTGGCTCTTGCGTACATGACAGGCCGTGCCCGTACAGATGCGGACGATGTGCTTACCCTTGGCCTCCAGGGAGAAGTTTTCGTAGAACGTGGCCACGCTGTACACCTTCGCGGCGCTCAGGCCCAGCTTTTCCGCGATCAACGTCAGCGCCTCTTCGCTCAGATATTTCTGCTCGTTCTGTACGTCCTGCAAAATGGCGATGAGATTTGCCTCCCGGCTTCCATATTTTTCAATGATCGCCAGGACCTCCCTGTTTTTTTCGCTTTTTCCGTTCATCTATCCTGCCCCATTCGTCAGATTTTCCCCGGAGACATACGCGCTGAAAACGCACGCTGTCTCCGGGGGATCAGCGGCTTTGTCATCTTTCGTTTGGATTATACAAAATACTTTCGCTCCCGTCAACATCACATCTGCTGGGAGCGCGGGCAGCATCTGGACGCTCTGCCGGACGCTGCCTCACAGCCGCCGCAGCTTCGCCCGGAAGGAGATCGCCCGGGGCGTGGGCATGGAATCGAACTGCACCACATGGGCGGCCCGGTCCGTATCCACCTCCACCACCGTGCCGGGCCCCAGCACGTCGTGCTCCACCCGGTCGCCCACGGCAAACGTCCCCATATCCAGGCTCTCCGGCAGCCGCCGCTCGCTCATGCCGATATAGTCCCGAGCATCCGCTATCAGCCCTTCGCGTGGCTTTTCCGTGTGCTCCAAAAGCGACGGGTCGATGTCCAGGATGAATCGGGAGGGATATCGGGGCGAGCCGTCCAGGTTCCGGCCCTCCGCCTCGGTGAGATACAGCCGTTTTTCCGCCCTTGTCATGGCCACGAAGGCCAGCCGCCGCTCCTCCTCCATTCCCGGCAGGGTCCGGGTCTTCCGGGAGGGGAACACCCCCTCGTTCATGCCGCACAGGAACACATAGGGAAATTCCAGGCCCTTGGCGGCGTGGACCGTCATGAGCTTCACCTTGTCCCCCGCCTGCTGTCCGTCGGCGTTGGAAAAAAGCGCCACATGGGCCAGATAGTGCTCCAGCGTGGCCTCCTCCCCGCAGGTGGTCTCATACTCATACACCGACTGCTTCAGCTCCGCCAGGTTATCCAGCCGCTCCTGGGCCCCCTCGGTGCGCAGAGCCTCCTCATAGCCGCTGTCGTTCAATATGGCGCTGAGCACCTCGGACACGGGCCGCTCGGCGTAGTTTGCGGCGTAAGTCTCGATAAGGCTCACGAATTTGGCCGCCTTGGCGCCTTTGAAGATATCGTCGTCTAGGGTCCGGCACAGGGCGTCGTAGAGGGAGCAGCCGTACTTGGCCGCCGCCTCCTCCAGAAACTTCATCCGCCGCTGGCCCATGTTCCGCTTCGGCACATTGACGATCCGCCGGAAGGACAGATCGTCCTTGTAGGCGATCATGCGCAGGTACGAGAGCGCGTCCTTGATCTCCATCCGGCCGAAAAACTGCACGCCGCTGTAGATGGTATACGGGATCTTCCGCTTTAAAAGAACCTCCTCCACGGCGCGTGTCACATAGTGGGCCCGGTAGAGGACGGTCATGTCCTTATAGGGCACGCCGCTGTCGTGCAGCTCCCGCATCTGAAAGGCCATCCACTCCGCCTCCGCCTCGGCGGTGGTCCCGTGGTGGCACAGCACGCTGTCCCCGTCCGGCAGCATGGGGATCAGCTCCTTTTTGATGCGGGTCCGGTTTTTGTCGATGAGAGAGTTGGCCGCGGCCAATATCTGCGGCGTGGAGCGGTAATTTTCCATCATCATGATGGTCCGGGCGCCGGGAAAGTGCTTGTCAAAATCCAGCAGATACTTCACGTCCGCGCCCCGCCAGGTGTAGATGGTCTGGTCCGGGTCCCCCACGATGAACAGGTTCTTGTGGTAGCCGCACAGCGCCTCCATCAGCTCGTACTGGAGCGAGTCGATGTCCTGAAACTCGTCGATCATGATGTACTCCAGCCGCTTCTGCCACTTGAGCCGGATGTCCTCGTGCTGCTGGAAGATGTAGAGCGTGAATTTGATCAGGTCGTTGTAATCCAGCCCAAAGCACTTCTTCTCCTGATAGAGATAGCCGTAGAAGATGATGTCCTGAGCGGAGACGGCCTTGCGGTATTTCTCTTGGAGCGCGTCCAGGTCCATGCCGATCATGTCCAGGTAATACTCGGGCCGCTTGAACAGCTTCAAAATCTCGATCATGTCCCTGGCGTTGGCAAAGGTCATGTCCCGCAGCGTCAGGCCCCGCTCCTCATAGATGATGCGGAGCATGGCGTCGATGTCGGAATTGTCCAGCACGAGAAAGCTCTTGGGGTACTGGACCGCGTGGCTGTCCTCCTGGAGCACCGAGACGCAGAAGCCGTGGAAGGTGTTGATGTAGCCGGTGTCGTTGTCGCCGGTCAGGTTATGGATGCGCTGGCGCATCTCGTTCGCCGCCTTGTTGGTGAAGGTGACGCAGAGGATGTTTCCAGGCAGGATGCCCAGGTCGTTCACCAGATACGCGAACCGGTGGGTCAGAGCCCGTGTCTTGCCGGACCCGGCCCCCGCGATGACCCGCACGTACCCCTCCGTGGCCGTCACCGCCTCCATCTGCGCGGCGTTCAGTCTCTGTTCCGTCATAGCGCGTCCCTCCTTTCCTGCTATTCTACACGCCCGCTGTCCCAAAATCCGGACATCAGCGGACCCGGAGCTGCCAAAAGGCCACCGCGCCCGCCGCGGCCACGTTCAGCGAGTCCACCCCGTTTTTCATGGGGATGCGCGCGGTCCAGTCGCAGGCGGCCACGGTCCGGGCCGTGAGACCGTCCCCCTCCGCCCCCAGCACCACGGCAAGGCGCTCCGCCGCCGCCAGCGCCGGATCGTCGATGTCCACCGAATCGTCCTCCAGGGCCATGGCCACGGTCTGAAAGCCCAGCGCCCGCAGCCGCGCCATTCCTGCCTCCGGCCAAGGCCCGATATAGGCCCAGGGCACCTGCAAAACTGTGCCCATACTGACCCGGACCGCCCGCCGGTTCAGAGGGTCGCAGCAGCTCTCCGTCAGCAGCACCGCGTCCATGCCCAGCGCCGCCGCCGAACGGAAGATCGCGCCGATGTTGGTGGCGTCCACGATGTTTTCCAGCACCGCCACCCGCCTTGCCCCGGCGCAGGCCTGCTCTGGGCTCTTGGGCATGGGCCGCCCCATGGCGCACAAAATGCCCCGGTTGACCGTGTACCCCGTCAGAGCCTCCAGCACCGGCCGGTCCGCCGTATAGACGGGGATGTCCCCGCACAGGGCCATGAGCTCCGCGCCCTGGCCGTGCAGATGCCGCCGCTCCATGAGCAGCGACTGTGGGACATACCCCGCCGCCAGCGCCACACGGATGACCTTGGCGCTCTCGGCGATGAAAAGGCCCTTTTCCGGCTCCAAACGGTTGCGAAGCTGCGCCTCCGTCAGCCGGGCGTATACGTCCAACTCCGGGGCCCCGATATCCGATATCTCCACGATGTACGCCATGCGACCTGCCTTTCAGTCCTCCAGCAGCGGCTTTACCAGCGCCTCCAGCTGCTCGTAGGTGACGGACCCCACCTGGTTGTAGACCACCACGCCGTCCCGGTCCAGAACGATGGTCTGGGGCAGCATGGCCGAGCCGCCGTAGGCCGCCACGATCCCGCTGTCGTCCAGGGCAAAGGGGATGGTATAGTCGAAGCCCGCCAGATACGCGTCCACATCCTCCGTCACCAGATCGGAGTGGACGGCGATCACGGCCACATCCTCCCCGTACGTCTCGTACAGCTTCTCAAAGTGGGGCAGCTCGTTGACGCAGGGGGTGCACCAGGTGGCCCAGAAGTTGAGCACTGTCACCTTTCCTCTCGTACCGGAAAGCTCGAAGGTCCCGCCGCCGTACAGCGGCGCGGAGAAGTCCGGGCCCCGCTGGCCCACCTCGGGGCCCGTCGGGAGTTCGTCCTCCGCCGCGGCGACCGCAGTCGGCTCCGGCGCGGCAATCTCCCCCCATGGGCCGTTGCAGTAGACAAGCGCCCCCGCCAGCACCGCCAGCGCCACACACCAGGCGGCGCGCCTTTTGCGGAGGGCCTTGGGCGCCTCGTCCTTTGCCCGCTCCCGGAGAGGATGGGTACCGGCACGCAGCGCGATGGCCCCCGTGGGGCACACGTCGACGCAGCCGCCGCAGTGGATGCACTCGTGGTCCCCCACCCGGCGGATATCCATTTCGCAATGGCCCACGCAGAGCCCGCAATTGGTGCATTTGGAAGCGTCCACCTTCACGCCCACGATGTTGACCCTGGCGAACAGCCCGTAGATGGCCCCCAGCGGGCACAGGAACCGGCAGAAGGGCCGGTAGAGAAACACGCAGCCTCCCAGCACCAGCACCAGGATGATGAATTTGCGGGTGAACAGGATGTTCAGCATGGAGAAGGCGTCGGCGTTGGCCGGATGGGCCAGCAGCCCCACGGCCCCCTCCAGGGTCCCCGCCGGGCATATGTACTTGCAAAAGCCCGGCATGGGCACGTGCCGAAGCATATACCACAAAGGGATGGCGATCACGAACACCGCCAGGACCGCGTACTTGACCCAGCTCAGGACCCTGGTCACCCGGTTCTTTTTCAGTTTGGACGACGGTATTTTGTGAAACAGCTCCTGGATCAGCCCGAAGGGGCACAGATATCCGCAGATGGTCCGGCCCAGGGTCAGGCCGAACAGCAGCAATATGCCCAGCACATACCAGGGTCCTCTGGCGCCGGAGGACGCCAGGGCGTTTTGCAGCGCTCCCAGCGGACAGGCCCCGACGGCGCCGGGACAGGAGTAGCAGTTCAGCCCCGGCACGCACAGGACCTTGGACGCGCCCGTGAAGATACCGCCGCGCAGATAGCCCTTGACGTTTGCGTTATACAAAAGCGCCGCGTAAAGCTGGATCAGCCGCCGACGGGTGGGAAGGTAGTCTTTGATCGTCTTTTTCATCTCATCCCAGCCCTATGCATTCCGTACAGATGTTGACGGCCTTCACCAGCACGTCTCTGGCCCCGCCGTTGACCGCGCCCCAAACGATCAGCGCCGCCGCGATGGCCAGCAGCGTCAGCCGCAGCGTCCGCAGCCGCTTTTCCGGCACGGGCCTGGTCTGCGCCGGAGCGACGGCCCGGGGCCGCTCCTTTTCCTTTGCCGCCGCCTGCCAGACCAGACCCGCCAAGACGACCGCCAGATACCCATATACCGCCGGGGCGACGCGCGCGAACCGCTCCGCCACGACCTCGCGGGAGTATACGTCCTCGACCCGCACGCCGGGGGCGCTGAAATTCTCCGGCCTGTTGCCGGTGATATAGATATCCGCCGCCTGCCAGATAAAAAGCAGGCAGACGGCCAGCGTCAGTACGCCGGTCACGATGCGCAGCACGCGCACGCCCTTTTCCATCCGCGTCCCCCCTGCCACCAAGATCCGAGGCTCAGTATAGCGCAAAAAATGCCCGATTGCAACGGATGGCGCCTGTCCGCGCCTTGACATCGCCGGATTTATACACTATATTTTCCATAATGGGACCGGCAATGGCCCCTCAGCAAGGAGGAATGCGTATGACGAAGAGAGTTTTGCTGGCGCTGCTGCTGGCGCTGGCCATTTGCCTGAGCCCGGTGAGCGCCCTCGCCGCGGATGAGACGGGCACGGAGCTCGGCGACGTGCTGGAGGACTTCTCCTTCACCACCTACGACGGCCAGGAGCACACCCTGTCCGAGACGCTCCGGGAGAAGGACATGGTCCTCATCAACCTGTGGGCCACCTGGTGCGGTCCCTGCGAGATGGAGTTCCCCTACATGGAGGAAGCCTACGAGCAGTATCAGGACAGGATCGAGATCTTCGCCCTGTCCGTCGAGCCGGAGGACGACGACGAGACCCTTGCCGATTACGTGGAAGAGCACGGCATGACCTTCCCCGTGGGCCGGGATGAAGCGGGCCTGGGCGATATCTTCGTCACCGAGGGCATCCCCACCTCCCTGGTCATTGACCGCTTTGGCGTCATCTGCGCCATAGAGGTAGGCTCTCAGACCGATGCCAGCTGCTTTACGAAGCTGTTTGACACCTACGTGGGCGAGGATTACGCCGAGTCCGTCCTGCTGGACGGCTTCCCCGAGCCCGAGCCTGAGACGCCCACCGTGGAGCCCACGGACGAGGCGGAGCTGGCCCGCGCGCTGCTGGGCGAGGACGCCTACGCCGTGACCGTGCGCAATCCGGAGGACCCGTACAACTGGCCCGTGGAGGCGGTGAAGGAGGACGACCTGTATTGCGTCGCCACCTCCAACGCAGGCGTGGACAGCTCCACCTCCGCCGTGGAGCTGGCGGTCACCGCCCAGGAGAGCGACGTGCTGGATCTCTCCTATAAGGTCTCCTGCGAGTCCTATTATGACTGCGTGACCATTTCCGTGGACGGCGAGGTCGTCAAGACCGCCTCCGGCAAGCAGGGCTGGACCCGCTTCGCCACGGCGCTGGAGCCCGGCGAGCACACCGTCAGGCTGGCCTTCGCCAAGGACGAGATGGAGGGCGGCGGCGAGGACATGGCCTGGTTCGACGAGGTGCACCTGCTCTCCGGCGAGGCCGCCGAGGAAGTTCTGGCCGCCGTGCCCGTCTATCCCCACAGCGACGCGTCCGACCTGACTCTGACCACCGAGGGTGCCAAGGAGATCGTCATCACCCCCGACCTGGGCGTCGAGGGGTTGAAGGCGTACATCGTAGGCGGCGAAGAGGCCGAGCTCAAGATCGACCTGGCCGAGGGCGTTGACCCCGACGCGGCTGGCGTCTACACCGACTATACCGGCGATGTCACCCTGCTGACGGACTGCCTGGACGGGGATGGCTACACCTACACCACCGGCATCGACACGCTGGACGCCTCCGGCTACTCCTATACGATGGTGACGCTCTATCTCCCGGATGATGACGAGGGCGTCAACGTCCTGCTCATCGCCGATGAGGCCAACGCCAACGCGTTCCTGCGGGAGAACGAGCTGGAGAGCTGGGCCTATGCCGACGGCTCCGAGCCCGCCACCGACGAGACCACCCAGGCTCCGGAGGCGCCCGCGGGCGACGTGGAGTATACCCTTTCCTTCATCGACCAGGACGACGCGCCCGTGGAGGGCGTCATCGCCAACGTGTGCGACGACACCGCCTGCACCCCCATGACCAGCGACGCCGACGGGCTCGTCCAGTTCACCTATCCCCCCTTCGCCTACCACATCCAGGTCATCAAGGTCCCGGACGGCTATGAGTACGACACCTCCCAGGAGGCCTATCTGTCCGAGGACGGCGGCAACGTGGTCTTTGTGCTGACGAAAAAGTAACGCCGCCCAATAAAACCGCCCCTCTTCCTAATCTGTTCGGGATGTAGTGCCCCAGAGGAAACGGACAGGAAAAAGAAGAGGTCCCTGAGTAGGAAATATAGGAATTAAGCGGAGTGGCGCAGCGAGAGCGGCGC
>CANRDC010000075.1 GCA_947629245.1 uncultured Oscillospiraceae bacterium
CTGCCGCCCAGGAGGGCGACAAGGGCGCTGATAAGGGCTTTCGTGGCCTTGGCCGATGCTTCCACGATCTTCCGGGAAGCGGCGGCGGCGCGGGCAGCCTTTTTGGTTTGCTGGATAAGTAACTGCCACTCCGGCCACGCTTCCAATACAAGCATCCCTAGCAGAAGCAGCCGTTGCTGTCAATGGTCAAGATGAACGGCTCTCCGAGCCGCCATTGACAGCCGCGCCCGCTTCCGCTCCCCCTGTCTGTAAGAGGCGCGACAGCCATTTCTGCTGTCGCGCCTCTCATAATATCTGTATATCTGTTCCTTGTCCCACACATCAGGGGTCAATGTCCGCGTTTCAGTACCCTGGACCCCTTCTGCCGCAAGGGGTTGGAATCGATAAACGCAGGGGGGTAATGGTGGTATATGGCGACACTCGAAAATGGGGGTCTATATGCGGACATATTTAAAAATACTTAATGATTTGCTGCTATATGGGTGACCCTGTGAAAACGAGGGTTCGATGTGACGCTTTTGGCTGGTCAGACCCCTTGCGGCGCAAGGCTTTCAGAGTGCCAAAGTCAGGGGGGTAAGGGTAGTATATGGCGCACCCCGAAAACCGGGGTCTATTGCGTAACATACTTCAAAATATTTAATTACTTGCCTTGGTGCTTGTAATGCCATGAGTTCATGGGGTCCTATGTCACGCTTTAGGGCTTCTGAATCCCTTGCGGCGCAACGGGTTCAGCTCGTCAAAGTCACAGGGGTAAGGGTAACATACGGCCCCCTCAAAAATCGGGGTTCATTGCGTGACATGCTTCAAAGTTTTTAAGCAATTCAAAACAGACAGCGGATGGCGCATTTTAGCACCATCCGCTGTCTGTTGTTCAATTCCAATTCCGTAAGGCAGTTGCCAGATGTTCATTTTTTGGGGGTCGTACTGTCTTATGAAGCACGCCCATCAGAGGGAGGTTTTTCATTAAGGTGTATCTCAGATCACATAATCGTTTCCGGCAGCGGTGTTGGCCCGGTCCAGGATGTCCTGGAGGGTGATATTCCCCAGATAGTCGGTGACCACCTTGTAAAGGCCCGTCCACATATCCAGCGTGGCGCAGGAGGCGCAGTGCTCGCAGGTGTTCACGTCCGCGTCCAGGCACTCCACCGGAGCCAGGCTCCCCTCCACCAGCTCCAGGATCTCGCCCACGTTATAGTCCTTGGGCTCCCGTGCCAGACAGTAGCCCCCCTGGGGGCCCCGGACGCCCTTGACCAGCCGGGCCTTGCTGAGCTGGGTCACGATCTGCTCCAGATACTTCTGGCTCAGGCCCTGCCGGGCGGCCACGTCCTTGAGCGTCACCATACCTTCGCCGCTGTGCTGGGCCAGGTCGACCATGGTCCGCAGGGCGTATCGGCCCCTGGTGGATATCTTCATCGCGCCGCCTCCTTAACGCTCAAAGCGTTTCCATGGCCGCCTGCACGTCCGCCTCGCAGGAGCGCATGGCCAGAATGGTCTTTTCCATCAGCTCTTCCAGGGGCCAGCCCAGCATGTCCGCGCCCTTCTGGATGACCTCCCGGCTGCACCCGGCGGCAAAGCCCGTGGACTTGAACTTCTTCTTCAGGCTCTTGACCTCCATGTCCTGCACGCTCTTGCTGGGGCGCATCAGCGCCGCTGCCCCGATGAGGCCGGTGAGCTCGTCCGCCGCGAACAGGACCTTTTCCATCTCCAGCGTGGGCTCCATATCCACCCCCGTGAGGCCGTAGCCGTGGCAGCAGGTGGCGTGGATGATCGCCTCGTCCACCCCGGCATCGCGCATGAGCTCCTGCTGTTTGACGCAGTGCTGGTCCGGCCACATCTCAAAGTCCAGGTCATGCAGCAGGCCCACCGTGGCCCAAAAATCCGCCTGGTCCCCATGGCCCAAGTCGTTTGCGTACCAGCGCATCACGCCCTCCACCGTCAGCGCGTGCTGCAGGTGGAAGCGGTCCTTATTATACTTTGTGAGCAGCGCCCACGCCTCGTCTCTCGTCATAACAGTTCCTCCGTTTGGGAAATCGTTCCCCCTCCGAGCACCACGTCACCGTCGTACAGCACCACGGCCTGTCCGGCGGTGATGGCCCGCTGGGGCTCGTCAAAGATCACTTCCAGCTCGTCCTCCCCGGTCTGGGTGACCGTGGCGGGCTGCTCCGTCTGGTTATACCGGACCCTGGCCTTACAGCGCAGGGGCCCGTCCAGCCGCTGGAAAGGGATCAGGTTGATATCGTTCGCCCGCAGCCGCCGGGAGAACAGTTTTTCGTTCCCGCCCAGGACCACAACATTGTCCCCCACGCGCTTTTCGCACACGTAAAGGGGCCGGTCCGCCGCCACGCCCAGGCCCCGGCGCTGACCGATGGTGTAGCCGATGAGCCCCTTGTGCCGCCCCAGGACCTTCCCGCGCTCATCCACAAAGTCCCCGGCGGGATAGTCCTTTCCGGTGGTCCGGCGGATGAAGGCCGCGTAGTCCCCGTCGGGGACGAAGCAGATGTCCTGGCTGTCCCGTTTGTGGGCGTTGAGAAGGCCGTTTTCCTCCGCCAGGGCCCGGACCTGGTCCTTGGTCATGGTCCCCAGGGGAAAACGGGTGTGGGCAAGCTGGGCCTGGGTGAGCATATAGAGCACATAGCTCTGGTCCTTTTCCGGTCCGGCGGCCTTTTTCAAAAGCCAGCGGCCGCTCTGGCTCCGCTCGATCCGGGCGTAGTGCCCGGTGGCCAGGGTGTCGCAGCCCAGTAGTGCTCCCTTTTCCCGCAGCAGGTCGAATTTCAGATACCGGTTGCACTCAATGCAGGGGTTGGGTGTGTTCCCGGTCTCATAGGCCGCCACGAAGGGGTCGATCACATGACGGGCAAAGTCCTTCCCCATGTTGAACACATAGTAGGGCATGCCCAGCCGCACGGCCACGGATCGGGCGTCCGCGGCGTCGTCGGCGGTGCAGCAGGTTTTTCCCCCACCGCTCTCAGACCCGGTCTCGCCGGACCACAGCTTCATGGTGGCGCCCACGCATTGGAAGCCCTCCCGCCGCATGACAAGCGCCGCCACGCTGCTGTCCACGCCCCCGGACATGGCGACCAGCGCCTTTCCCGGCACGGACTTACTCCTCGGTGGGCGTGTGGTCGTGCTCGTGGGCACAGGCCAGATCGCAGCCGAAGATGGCGGGGTCGTAGGCGATATCGTGCTTGTCGTAATAATCCTTCACCGCGGCCCGGACCGCCTCCTCCGCCAGTACGGAGCAGTGCAGCTTATGGGCGGGCAGGCCGTCCAGAGCCTCCGCCACGGCCTTGTTGGAGAGCTCCAGGGCCTTCTCGATGGGCATGCCCTTGATCATCTCCGTGGCCATGGAAGAGCTCGCGATGGCGCTGCCGCAGCCGAAGGTGATGAAGCTCACGTCGGTGATGATGCCGTCCTTGACCTTGATATACATGCGCATGATGTCGCCGCAGACGGCGTTGCCCACCTCGCCGATGCCGTCGGCGTCCTCCATCTTCCCCACGTTCCGGGGGTGCTGGAAATGGTCCATGACCGTGTCGCTGTAAAGTGCCATTGTGATAAATCCTCCTCAGATAAGGTGGGGCGTCAGGCCCCGCTCAAGCTCGTCCCACACCGGGGACATATCCCGCAGATAGTCCACTACCTCGGGAACGGATCGGATGATATGGTCGATCTCCTCTTCGGTGTTGGTCCTGTCCACGCTCAGCCGCAGGCTGCCGTGGGCGATCTCGTGGGGCAGTCCCAGGGCCAGCAGCACATGGCTGGGGTCCAGGGAGCCGGAGGTGCAGGCGCTGCCGGAGGACGCCGCGATGCCCCTGGCGTCCAGAAGCAGCAGCAGACTCTCCCCCTCGATGCCCTCGAAGCAGAAGTTCACCGTGCCCGGCGCGCGCTTTTCCCGGTCGCCGTTGAGTCTGCTGTAGGGTATCCTGCTCAGCCCCTCGATCAGCTTTTCCCGCAGGCCCGTGACGTATGCCATGTCCCGCTCCAGGCTGGCCGTGGCCTCCTCCAGGGCGGCGGCCATGCCCACGATACCGGGGATATTCTCCGTGCCGCCCCGCTTGCCCCGCTCCTGCTGGCCGCCCTCGATCACGTTCGCAAGGACCACGCCCTTGCGGGCATAGAGCGCGCCCACGCCCTTGGGGCCGTGGAACTTATGGGCCGCCATGGACAGCATATCCACGTTCAGGGCCTTCACGTCCACGGGGATGTGCCCCACGGCCTGGACCGCGTCGGTGTGGAACAGCACGCCCTTTTCACGGCAGACCGCGCCGATGTCCGCGATGGGCTGGACGGTGCCGATCTCGTTGTTGACCATCATGACCGTCACCAGGGCCGTGTCCTCCCGGATGGCGGCGGCCACGTCCTCCGGCGTTACCACGCCGTTTTCATGCACGTCCAGCAGCGTCACCTCAAAGCCCTGCTTTTTCAGCTTATCCAGCGTGTGCAGCACCGCGTGGTGCTCAAAGGCAGTGGAGACGATGTGCTTTTTCCCCTTCCGGGCGCCAGCTATCGCGCCGGAGAGGATGGCCTGATTGTCCGCCTCGCTGCCGCCGCCGGTGAAATAGATCTCCTTAAAATCGGCGTTGACAGCCTTCGCCACGGTCTCCCGAGCCTTCTGGAGCGCCTCCGCCGCCCGCTGGCCGGGGGTGTGCAGGCTGGAGGCGTTGCCGTAAATCTGCGAAAAATAGGGCAGCATGGCCTCCAGAGCCCTGGGGCTCAGAGAGGTGGTCGCCGCGTTGTCCGCGTAAACATACATAATATCAAAACATCCTTCGATAGAATTTCCAGGCGGTAGTATATCCCCTATTTCCTAGTCTGTCAATGGGTTTTACGAATTTCCCTGTAAATTTCCGGGAAATAGTGTGAGCGCCGCCCGGTCCGCCCGGCGCGGCGTTTTTTTATTGACGGGCGCAAGGACGCTGTGGTATCTTTGGATCATAAACAAAGAAACAGGAGGGAAACGGCATGGCGGCATCTAAAAGACTGTGCGCTCTGGCGCTGGCGGTCCTGACGCTGGCGGCCATGGTCCTCAGCAGCGGCATGGCGCGGGACGAGGGCAGGAATTTTTTCCTGCCGGAGCTGGAGGAACTGGAGTCGGAAGAGGGCTACGAGCGGTATGAAAACGACGCGGTAAAATTCGCCCTGGACGTACCGGAGGACTATGAGCTGACGGAGCCCTACGAGAACGTGACGCTCGTCTCCGACGGGGACGATTTCCGCGTGTCGGCGGAGTATACCTTTACCACCGCCGATCAGGCCCATTTTCTCCAGTGCGCGGCGGATTTCGCCTCGCTCATCGAGGCGGACAGGACGGTGCTGACCGATTGGGTAGGCTCCGACCAGTTGGAGGTGCTGGCCTCCGGCTGGGGCGACGTGGACGGCACGGACTGCTATGTGTGCGCCTACAGCATGCCGCGCAATGGCAAGGACTATTCCGGGGCCCTTTACATCTTTGAAGGCCAGGGGGATTTTGGCTGCTACTGCCTGCAGGGCCTTCTCAACGAGGATTCGGACAAGGCCGATCTCTACGGCTGGCAGCTGGAGCATATCGTCCGGAGCTTTGCCGTCACCGGCCCCTATCAGGCGGAGGGCTACACCCTGTACGAGATGGAGAACGAGGGCTCGCCGGTGCAGTTCTTCGCCCGTGACACGGCCCGTGTGGAGGATTACAGTTCCAGCATCTGCGTCTACCCGGTGGACGGCGTGTACTCCGAGGCCAACGTGAGCATCATGCAGACCGCGTGGGATTCCGGCGACGACCTGGAGACGGTCCTGGACAGCGCGGGCAACTATTATTTTGATTACAAAGAGGATACCCGGTATACGGCCCAGCCCTCCCACTTCGACCTGGGGCGGTACAGCTACGACATGATATCGCTGGAATACTATGACGAGGGCGAGCACTATACGGTGTCGGCGGCCCGGTTCCTCTCCGGGGACCACTACTGGGAGGTATGCGCCGAGGGCACGGATGAGTACGCCGATGAGGTGGCCGCGGCCTTCAGCGACACGCTGTTCTCCCTGCGGCTCAACGGCGACGGCCTGACCTCCGCTGCTGCGGAGGCCCCCGCTGACACGCCGGAGCCCGCGCAGACAGCGGGCGGCGTCGGCGGCGTGGTCGCGCTGCTGGATATGACCGAGGCCCAGGACAATTTTTACAACTCGGAATATCTCGATCCTCTCGGCTACGTGAAGGACCTGCCCGGCGGCGGGCGTCTGCTGGTGACGCTGTACGAGATGGTGGACGACAGCGGCGAATTCCCTGATTATTCTGTGTATACCGACGCCTGGCTCATAGGGGACGGCAGCGCGGTGCTTCTGGGCCACAATGAGCTTTACAAAGAGGTGGGCGGCAACAGCGGCAGCGTGTCCGTGGGAGAAAAGGACGGCGCCGTGTACGTGGAGCTGGAGGCCCACCTCTGGGAGGGGGACCGCTTCAACAACTACTACGGCTACCTGCCCGTGAACGAACAGGACGCCTGCTTTGACGAGGGCGTGTATATGGAAGCCCACGGCACGGTGGGCGAGGAGGACCAGGGCGAGTACGTCATCGACGGCGAGCACTGGCCGAGACCCGATTTCGACATCGCCCGGTCCGAGTACGTCCCAGACGGGGAGATGCCCATGGACATCCAGCAGGGGCACGGCAACGGCGGCGTGATGGACTTCGACGGCCTCCGGCACTGGTATCCGGACTGAACCGGCATACCCCCTCTCCTTGACAAGCTCAGCGGGAGACCCATGCACCGGGTCTCCCGCTCTCTTATTGTCCTTTCGCGCGCTTTTACCCGCCTGTTCCGCCGTCGACGGCGGTGGCCTCGGGGACCGTCTCATAGTCCCACTGGTGGTCAGAAAGGACCATCCAGTCGCTGGTCACATTGAAATAATCCCAGTCCTCCGGGACCTTTTCCACGTCCCAGGTGGGGTCCGCGCAGTACCACTTCCCGTTCAGCCGCACCATGTTCCAGGCGTGGTCCGAGGCGTTGTCCCGTGACGCGCCCACCACCGTGACGCACTCCACACCGGCCATGTCCATCAGCAGCTGGAAGGTGGTGGCGAAGCCCACGCAGATGGCCTTGCCGTTTTTCAGCAGACCGTAGGGGTTATGGGAATCCAGGTCCATCGTGCCCAGCTTGTCGTAGTGGTCCTGATCGTAGACCGCGTTGGCGGTCACCCATTCGTACAGGGCCCGCTCCCGCTCATACTCGGTCATGTCCTCCCGGATGACCTCCTCCAGCACCTTCCCGGCCATATCCAGAATGGCGGCGTCCTTTTCGGACAGGCCGGACCTGTCGCCGCTGTCCCACGCCTCCAGGATGGCGGCGGTGTCATACAGGGTCATGTCGTCCTTGCCGGGCGGGTCGAAGGGCGTCCGCGCCAGGGCCTCGTAGCCGTCCTCAAAGGCCGCCTCCGCCGCCTCCGGGTCCTGGCAGATGAGAAGGGCCGCGTCGCCCTGCCGGGAATAGGCCGCTTTGGACCCATGGACGATATCCGCCTGCTCCGGCTCATAGCCGGTGAAGTCGGCCTCCCGGGCCTCTATGTATCCCTCCAGGGCCTTGGCCGCCTTTTTGGCGGCTTTTTCGCTCTCCGTGCGGACGACCGCGATCTCAAAGGCCTCCGCGCCCCCGGCCCGGTAGATGGCCGCGTCCGTCCAGGAGCCCTCCTCCAGGCCGTAGACCTCCGTCAGATAGCGTTCTATGGTCTGCGCGTCCCGCGTCTCATGCACCGGCTCCAGCGCCGCCGGGTCCCGGAGGCAGCCCGCGCGCACGATATACCAGGCCACGCTCCCCACGGACGGGACCGCGCTGTCCTCCCGCTCTCCGGCGGCGCAGCAGCACACCGTCATCAGCGCCGCCAGCACGGCGGCCACGAACCTTTTCATCTTTGAACCTCCTGAGAGATCACCGGCCCGTCAAGAGCCGATGGACAGAAATTCCCCGTTGACCAGATCGCCGGTGGCGTTGAAGGTGGCGGACTCAAAGATCACGTCCTGCACGCCGTAGGTCTCCACCATGTGGGAGACGGTCTCATTCGTATAGCGGAAATCCACCCAGTAGGTGTACTCATAGTGGTCCACCAGCCAGGGGATAAAGGCGTTGCCGTAGGAATCCTTGACCACCATCACGGCGCTGCCGTCGTGGATATCGGGGTTATGCAGGCTGCAGAAGGGCTGGTCCGCGGCGCTGAACACGCAGTACCACTCGGAATCGGGGTAGTCGAACATGTCGTTGATGATGCGCCAGTCATACTCCGAGCCATCCTGCTGGACCATGTGCATATCCCTGGCGTTGGGGTCGTCGGCGTTGACGCACATGGGATACCATGCCTGGACGGTGTCCGGGGCGGAGGCCAGCTCCGGAGACTGGTTGGCGCTGCGGTAGTAGCTGCCCAGATAGGACCCCGCGCCGAACTCTCTGGTGCGGAACTGGTCCAGGGTGTGGGGCGTCCAGCCCTTCAGCTGGCAGAACACCTGATAGGCGTAATAGGCCCCCAGCTGGGTCCAGTGGTGGTCGGTGCGGAAATAGATATACTCCGCGTTGTGCCGCAAAAGATTGTCGTAGATCCTGATGTTGCGGATGCCCGGGTCCAGCTTGCCCGCGATGTAGTCGATGGCGTCGCTCTCGACGGAGCAGCCCATGTCCGCGATGACGTTCCGGTCCAGCATGACGGCGGAGCTCAGAGGCACGTTCATGACGTACATGTTCACCTTGCCGCCGATGTTCTGATAGATCTGGTTCATGGTGCTGATATAGTCGTCCGCGCCGCTCTGGCTGAAATAGTAGGTGCCGTAGGCGGCGTTCTGGGTGATATAGATGCTGCCGTTGAACTCGCCGACGGCGTGGACGGTGCCGTCCGGCGCGGGCGTGGCGGTGGGCTCGGCCGTGGCGACCGGCTCCGCCGTGACGCCGGGCTCCGGGACAGTGTCCGGGACCGCGTCCGGGATGGCGTCGGCCACCATACCGCCGCCGCCGATGAGCTGGGTGCTCCGCCGACCGTAATGGCTCTCCAGGGCCTTCTGGGCGGAGATCATCTCCTCCCGCAGGGGATAGGTGTCCGCGTACCAGGTGTCCACGCCGCTGAAAAAGCTGCCGTCCCAGAGCCCCCGCAGCGTGACGGCGGGGAACTTCGTCAGGGTGCGGTTTTCCTGCAGCGACGTCTCCGGCCTCAGAAAAAGCATCAGTCCCAGCGCGCACATGGCCGCCAGCACCGAGGCAAACGCTATGAGCTTCACGGCCTGCACCAGCCGCGCGATATCGCGCCGATCTTTCACGGGAGCGCTCGCCTCCTGTCAGAATTGGAAGTAAAGGAAGGGGTTGTAGCTGTCCCCCACCAGGGCCATGGCCGCCAGCACCAGCAGCGCCGCCGGATGGACTATCTCCCAGGCGGCGTCGAGCCAGTACATCACGCCGCCCCGGCGGCCCAGGTTCCGCAGCATCGTGCGCAGCGTTTTCCCCAGCGGGGTGCAGGCGGCGCAGGCCAGGACCAGGAAATAGACGTTGTTTTTAAACAGCAGGGACACCGCGGCGCTGGAAAAGCCGTTGTGGTTCAGGCCGAACAGGCCCTTCAGCGCCGTGCCCAGCAGGGCCATGTCCGTAAACTTGAAAATGATCCAGCTGAACAGCACCAGCACGAGCACGCCTCCGTGACGGACCGCCTGGGGCAGCCACCGCTGGGCGTCCGGACCCAGCACGAACCGTTCCACCGCCAGCAGCGCGCCGAAGAAAAGGCCCCACAGGATGAAGTTCCAGCTGGCCCCGTGCCACATGCCCGTCAGGAACCATACGGCCAGCAGGTTGAGCAGCTGCCGCCCGGTCCCGCACCGGCTGCCCCCCAGGGGGATGTACACATAGTCCCGGAAAAAGCTGCTCAGGGAGATGTGCCACCGGCGCCAGAACTCCGTGATGGAGCCGGACATATAGGGATAGTTGAAGTTCTCCCGGTAGTGGAGCCCGCACATGAGCCCCATGCCGATGGCCATGTCCGAATAGGCGGAGAAGTCCAGATAGATCTGCAGCGTGAAGGCGGCGGCCCCCAGCAGGATGCCCATGGCGGGCACCGCCGAGAGCGCCTGGGCGTCGGACACCAGCAGCTGATCGGCGATGACGGCGCAGCCGTTGGCCAGCACCGCCTTTTTCGCCAGCCCCACGGCGAACCGGCTGATCCCGGCGCTCACCTCCTCCGGCGTCGTCTCCCGCGCCAGGATATCCTCGTTCACGTCCTTATACCGGACGATGGGCCCGGCGATGCACTGGTGGAACAGGCTCGCGTACAAAAGCAGCATCCAATACTTCCGCTGGGCCTCCACCTGGCCCCGGTACACGTCCGCCACATAGGAGACGAGCTGGAAGGTGTAAAAGGAGATGCCGATGGGCAGCACGATGTTGGGGATCGCCTTCGGCACGCCGAACAGCCCCTGGAAATTCCGCAGCAAAAAGCCCAGATACTTGAACACGCCCAATATCGCCAGGCACAGCGCCACCGTAACGGTCAAAATGAGCCTTCGCCGCTCCTCCGGCGCGTCCTCGATGAACATGGCCCCCAGCCAGCAGATCAGCACCATGCCCAAAAGCAGCAGCAGATACCGGGGCCCCGCCCAGCTGTAGAACACCAGAGAGAACGCGAGCATGGCGATGTTCTTCGCCTTGGGCGAAGACAAAAAGATCTGGGAGAGCATGTTCGCCGGAAGGAAGAGAAAGACGAACAGCATGCTGGAAAAGACCACAGCCGCACCTCGTTGATCGTTTTTTTGTCAGGAGCGTCACACCGCCTGTTATACATACCGGCGGTGAGATTATATCATTTTACATAATACTTCAATCCTCTCAAAAAATAAAGAGCAAAAATCGAAATTTAAAATATTTTGCGAAAAGGCGGGACTGACATAATAACGACCCGCCCCAGGACTGAACTGCACCCCGTCAAGAGGACAATGAAAAAGAATAAGGTTTTTCACAGCCAGCAGGAATCTGCTGGCTGCTTTTATGCCGCCAAATAGCGACTGTGCTTTTCCAGTGGCGTGAGAACACCAAGATTGCGCTGCACACGCCGAGTGTTGTAGTAACAGATATAGCTTTGAATCATCCGGATGAGGGCTTGCTTGCTGGTAAAGCGCTTTCCATAATAACGCTCCCGTTTCAAAATGCCCCAGAAGCCCTCCATGGGGCCGTTGTCTATGCAGTGGGCCACGCGGGACATGCTCTGCGTCATGCCTGCCTTTTCGAGCCGCTGGTGGAACGCCCTGTGCGTATATTGGAAACCACGGTCGCTGTGGAACAGAGGATGCGCATTTGGGTTGGCTGCTACCGCCTTGTCAAAGGTCTTGAATACCAGTGGATTGTCGTTTCGTTCGCTTATCACATAGGAGACGATACGCCGGTCATACAGGTCCAGGATGGCGCTGAGATACAGCTTGTGTACCTCTATGCCCTCATACCACTTGAATTCTGTCACATCTGTGAGCCATTTCTCGTTGGGCTTGTCCGCGTGGAATTGGCGGTCCAGCAGGTTTTCGGCTATGTACTGCGGATTGCTGGCATGCCTGGTGCAGCTGTGCCTGGCATACTTGACTGTGGACCGGATATTCTTTGCCCGGCAGATACGGAGTACTCGCTTGTCGTTGACGTGGACGTCGTAATCGTGTTCCAGATCATCCCGGATGCGCCGGTATCCCTTATCCGGGGCCTCGTTGTGGATGTGCTCAATGATCCCCGCAAGCTCCTCATTTTGAGCTGTCCGCCTGCTTACCTTGCCGGAGGCCCATTTGTAATAGGCCGCCCGTGAGACATGTAATATCCAGCATGCCCTGTCAACAGGATAGCCCTTCTCCTCGCGACACGCCCGGATCGCTGTGTAGATATGCTCCTGCCTTACTTGTGAGAGGGATCCCTCCTTTCTACCTCCTCCAATTTTTTTAGCAGGTCGCGCTCCATCTCCGCCATGTAAAGGGCGTGCTTCAGCCGCTCGTTCTCTATTTGCAGCCGCTCCAACTCCGTCCGTGGCTCCTGGGTTGCTTTCCGCTTCCCGCGCCGGTCTTCCAGTCCCGCCTCGCCCTGTTCCTCATAGCGAAGCGTCCAGGTCCGCGCCTGTTGGTAACTGACCTGGTACTTCAGCGCCATTGCGCCGTAATCCCTGCCATTCTCCAGGCAGTCTTTCGCTATCTTCAAGCGCTCATCCTGTGTTGTCTTTCGTGACGTTCTCATGTAGCTTCCTCCCGACCTTTTCGAGGTGAATCTTCCATGAGCATTATATACCTTTATCCAGCGCCTGAGCGTTACATTTGCTCGGATATGGTATTTCTTGCAGACTGTGCTCAGGCTCCCTTTCCCGGCCAGGTATTCCTGCACAGCTGCCTGTTTTGTCTCGGCACTGTAGCCACGGTTCCGTCCGTTCCGTTCCAAAGCTGCCGCGCCTTCCGATTCATACAGGCGCATCCACGTCTGCACACTGGACCAATGCACCCCCACGATCTCCGCCGCGTACCGCTGGCTTATCTCTCCGCGAAGGATCTGTCTTACAACTTTATACTTTTCCTCGCTGCTGATCTTTTTCCTCATAATAATGCTCCCTCTATGGATACAGTGTCTTTTTTCTCTGTCTTCCATAGAGGGAGCATATCAGGCTGTCCTCTGCAGGCCGTTTTCCGGCCTTGCCGGGGCGTCAACTTTGTGCTTGCTATTCGGCGCGGGATAGATTATACTGTATCTTGTGTTTTTGTGTGCACCCCCTCGCCATATCGGGCGATACGACAGTGAAGAAAAGCGAGGACCCGAACTATGACAAAGTACATTTTCGTGACCGGAGGCGTGGTCTCCGGGCTGGGCAAGGGCATCACCGCCGCCTCTCTGGGACGGCTTTTGAAGTCCAGGGGCCTGAAGGTGGCCGCCCAGAAGCTGGACCCCTACATCAACGTGGACCCGGGCACCATGAGCCCGTACCAGCACGGGGAGGTCTACGTGACCGAGGACGGCGCCGAGACCGACCTGGACCTGGGCCACTATGAGCGGTTCATCGACGAGGACCTGAACAAATACTCCAACCTGACCACCGGCAAGGTCTACTGGAACGTGCTCAACAAGGAGCGCCGGGGCGAGTATCTGGGCTCCACCGTCCAGATCATCCCCCACATCACCAACGAGATCAAGGACTTCATCTACAACGTGGGCAAAAAGACCAACGCGGACGTGGTCATCACGGAGATCGGCGGCACCACCGGCGACATCGAGAGCCAGCCCTTCCTGGAGGCCATCCGCCAGGTGGGCCACGAGGTGGG
>CANRDC010000076.1 GCA_947629245.1 uncultured Oscillospiraceae bacterium
TAGGCGCTGATGACCTCGGTGAACCGCTCCTGGTCGAAGATGAGCTCGCCCAGCTGGTCGCTCATGGTGATGAGCACGCTCTCCTTGTCGCTGTTCTCGCCGATGAGGGCCCGCAGGCGGGCGATGGCGTCGTCCAGCTCGTCTTTGACCGCCGCCAGCTCTCCCTCCAGCTCCGGCAGGGACTGCTCGATCTCATAGTCCCTGTACCGGTCCGGGGACACGCCGGTGATGCGGATGACGCTGCGGTAGATGGCGTTGAGCTGGGTCACGCAGTCCTGCACCGAGCTGATGATGTCCGCGAACTTGCCCAGGACCACCTCCATGCGCAGGGTGTGCTCTCCGGCCTCCAGGTAAAAGGCGTAGGGTTCCCCCTCGCTGTCGCTCAGCACGTCCTGCCGCCAGCCGGAGCCGTATGTAAAGCCGTAGTCCTCCATCTCCTCGAAGGGGACGGCCCCGTCGATGGAGATGCGCCGGGACACGTAAATGCCCTTGACGAAGTTCTGCTTGTCGAACAGGGCGATGTTATAGTACCCGCTCTGCTCCACGGAGAACTTCCACTCCATCCACTGGCCGTTCAGCCGCCAGGAGTTGCCGCCGATGGTGTTGTTGAGAAGGGCCTTGGGGCTGGCGGGATACACGGCGGGCGAGCCCTGATCCTGCTGGGCGTAGAGCATCTGAGAGGAGGTCTTGACCGCGTTCTCCGCCTCGATGCGCACCATCTGGCCGGTGGTGTCGGCATAGCCCTTGCCGTCGTTTTCCGCCTTCACCTCCGCGTAGGGCCGGGCGGAGGCCCGGTTGGACAGGTTCACCCGCCGCAGCAGCATGGGCTCCCGCAGGCCCGTCAGGGTGAGGGTGTGCTCCCCCTCGGTCAGGTACAGCGCCAGGGGCGTGGTCACATAGCCCTGGCTGTCATAGACGTAGCTCTCCACCCACTCGGGCTGTTCGGTCATGCCGGGCTTGAGGTCGTTGCCCTGGTTGTCCTTGGCCCAGGCCAGGAGCTGAACGCCGTCGTCGCTGGTATATGTATCCCGCACGTCGCAGGCCCATACCCGCTGGAATTCCACCAGGGACAGCTCCGAATAGGGCAGCTCCCCGTCCAGAAAGACGCTGCGCTGGATGGCGGAGTTTTTGCCCGCCACCGGATAGTACAGCAGCGACAGGTCGTAATACCCCTCCCGCTCCACGGTGAAGGAAAACTCGATGAGGGAGTTTTCCGCCGTCAGAACGCTGTCGCCCTCCATGCCCTCATAGTCGGAGCGGACCTCCGGCTTGACCGGGGCGTCCGCCTCCTCGTAGCGGACATAGCCGTCGGCGTCTATCTCGATCTGCCCCTCCGGCCGGACCTCGCTGTCGTGCTGGAGGACGTAGTCCTTGTAGCCCAGCTTATCGGCGGACACGGCGTACTCGCTGACCAGCTCCTCGAACTGGCTGCGGGACTGCTCCTGCGCCTGCGCTGCCTTATCCGCGTCCTCCTGGGCCAGGGCCCCTATGGGCAGCGCCAGCGTCAGCGCCAGTACCCCCGCCATGGCCCCGGCCATCCGGCTTACTGTTTTCTTCCTGATCGTCATCGTCATGCCCCTTTTATCCTCATTCTCAACTGTCGTAATACCAGGCGTCGTCGCCCTCTTCCTTGGGCGGCATATAGCGGCGCAGGACCTTTTCCACCGCAAACGACGCGGCCATGCACCCGACTCCCGGCAGGATCAGCACCGTCGGCGCGGGCAGCACGTAAAACTGCAGCGCTCCCGCCAGGCCCGCCAGGACCAGGATCGCGGCCGTCCAGTACCAGAACCGCACCGCCATCACGAAGGCCAGCCGCCACACCTGCGTCACCTTCACGGAAAAGCGGGACAGCACCGGTCCCACATATACCGCCACGAACGCCAGCATCACCGCCAGCACCGCCACCGCCCCGGTATGGAGCGCTCTGTCCTGCGCCCGCAGTATGGCCAGATCCACCGCCAGCAGCGCGCCCACCGCCAGCAGCGGCAGCCCCGCCGCCACGCCCCGGCCCAGATTGGCCCGGTAGCTGCGCCAGAACTCCTTCCCAGCCTGGCCCCGACCCCGGCGGACCGATTTCACCACCGCGTAGTACAGCGCCGCCGTGGACGTGAACGCCGTCGCCACCGGCACGCAGCCCAGCAGCCACAGCACGCTCAGCACGATGAGCTGTCCGGTCTTTTCCAGAAAGCCCATCACCGGACCTTCCACGTCCAGCCATTTTCTCAGCATCAGCCGCCGTCCTTTATGGGATAGCTCTTCAGGTCCGGCAGCTCGTCGCGGGTGACCACAACTTCGCTGTTATAGACCTTCGCGAGCATCTCGGCGTCGGTGTACTGCTCGGAATAGGTCTTGCGCAGCCCGTCGTTCAGCACGAACTCGCCGCTCCAGGTGCAGAAAAAGCTCCACATGGCCCGGTCCCGCACCGCCAGGTCCGGGTCGATCATGGTGCCGTTCTCGCTGAGCGCCACCATCTTGTTGCCGGGGGAATAGCCGTGGTTCAAAAGGAACTGGTCGATCTGGGAGGCGTAGACCCGCTCTCCGGCGTAGATGTCCATGCCGATGATGTCCACATACTCGTCGCCGGGATACCAGTCCGCGTCCTGGCCGTTCCAGACCCAGATCAGGTTGTGCAGCCCGTACTCGTTCGTCAGCATGTCGTAGAGCATGATATAGAGCTTTTTATATGGTTCGGGCCCTTCGGCGCCCCACCAGAACCAGCCGCCGGAGGCCTCGTGCAGGGGCCGCCACAGCACCGGCACCCCCGCGTCCTGCATGATCTGCAGCTGCTCGGCCACGTTGGCGATATCCTTCTTTATGAGGGCCAGCCCCTCCTCGTCCTCGCCGTTCATGATGGCCGTCAGGTCCATCTTGCACTCCTCCGGCCGGAAGGCGCTGTACCAGGTGCCTGTGACGTACTTCTCCGGGGCCAGCCAGTGCCAGCACAGCGTGACGATGCCGCCCTTCTCCCAATAGGCCAGGGCCTGTTCCGTGGTATGGATCGACGCGCCGTGGTCCACGCCGGTCTGGGAGTAATAGCCCATGTCCAGGCCCAGGATGGCGGGGTATTTGCCCCCGTTGGTCTCCGCGATCTTCATGTTCTCCCAGCCGTTGGCCCCTGTGTCGCAGTACTGGCCGGAGATGATGGTCTTGCCGTACTGGTCGCACAGGTAGCTGAAAAGCCGTTTGGCGTTGTCCGTGGCGTCCGGGTCCGAAAGCCGCGGGGACACATCATATATACTCTCGTCAAAGGGCTCAGAGACCAGCACGGTCAGACCGCTCCACTCGATGTAGCCCCAGTATTTGCTCACCGCGATCTCATGCTCGCCCGCTTCCAGATATACCCGGCGGATCGCCGCGTCCTCCGCCTTGCCCGACCGGGCCACCAGCGTGCCCGCCTGGACCCCGTCCGCCCAGACGTAGTTCTCCTTGTAGCCTCCCAGGCCCTTGACCGTGAACACCAGGTCGTAAAACCCCGTCTCCGGGACGTCCACCGTGACCGTGCAGGAGTCGCCATCCTTTTCAAAGCCTGTGACGGACCCGTCCTTTTTCGCCTTCACGCTCCCCGTGCATTCGCCCTCTCCGGGCAGATAGGCGCCGACCACTTCCTGCGTCCCGCTCTCCCGTGCCATGGCGGACGCTCCGCCCGCGCAAAGCCCCGCGGCCGCCGCCAGGACAACGCACATCAGCTTTCTGAAAACCACGCGCTCTCTCCCCCGCTCTCCGTCCGGTTAAGCCTAGTTAGCTAAATTTACTTAAAAAACAAAGGGTGTTAAATCGTAATTTCTCATTACAATTTAACACCCTAATGAACTTTTTGTAAATATGCACAAATAAATAAATTTTTACATTTTTTTTTTGCAGTTTGCCGGTTACCTAATTTTAGTTAGGTAAAAGCAGACTAAATCATTATTTTAATTACTTTTCTATAATCAAAATCATTAATTTGGACCTGTGATCCCCCGCCATAGGCTCCACGGGCAGGCCGCCGTACATCAGCGTATCGCCCCCAAAGACCCGGTCCGTGCCCTCCAGCCGATAGCGGGCGGACCCGTCCAATCCCTGCAGGCATATCCGGCGGGAGTGGCGGTTGGCACCGGCCAGCACCTGCACATAGGTGACCAGCGCGGCGGACCGGTCCTTACTCGTCACCTGCCAGCAGTCGAAGGCGTGGTTTTCCCGGAAAGAGGCCAGGCGGTAATAGTCCCCGGCGCGGACCAGGTCGTTGAACCGGTGGTACAGCGCGATCTGTCCGGGTATCTGGGCCCGCTCCTCCTCCGTGAGTCTGGTGCTGTCCAGCTCATAGCCGAAGGTGCCCGCCAGAGCCACGTGGCCCCGGGTCTCGAAGGGGGTGGTCCGGCCCACGGTATGGTTGGGGCAGGCGGACACATGGGCGCCCATGGTGCCGAGAGGATAGACGAGGGCCGTGCCCTCCTGGATGGCCAGGCGCTCGATGGCGTCGGTGTCGTCGGAGCACCAGATCTGGGGGCTGTAATAGAGCATCCCCGGATCGTATCGGGCCCCGCCGCCGGAGCAGTTCTCCAGCAGCACATGGGGGAAGCGCTGGCACAGCCGCTCCTGCAGCTCGTATACCGCCAGCACATACCGGTGATACAGCTCCCCCTGCCTGTCGCTGTCCAGGGCGAAGCTGCCCATGTCGGAAAGCTGCCGGTTCATGTCCCATTTGACATATTCGATGTTGGCGCTGGTGAGGATGGCCTCGATCCGGCCCCACACATATTCCAATACCTCCCGGCGGGTCAGGTCCAGCACGTACTGGTTTCTGCACAGCCCCGCCCTCCGGCCGGGGACCTGGATGGCCCAGTCCGGGTGGGCCCGGTACAGGTCCGAGTCCGGGGACACCATCTCCGGCTCCATCCAGATGCCGAACTTCATCCCCATGGCGTTCAGCTCGTCCGCCAGCCGCTTCAGGCCGCCGGGCAGCTTTTTCTCGTTGACGAACCAGTCCCCCAGGGCCCGGTTATCGTCCCGCCGGTCGCCGAACCAGCCGTCGTCCATGACCAGCATCTCCATGCCCAGCTCCGCCCCGGCGCGGGCCATGGCCAGCAGCTTTTCCGTGTCGAAGTCGAAGTAGGCTCCCTCCCAGCTGTTGAGCAGGACGGGCCGCCTTTTGTCCTTCCACTGGCCCCGTATAAGGTGGTTCCGATACAGGTCGTGGAACGTGCGTGTCATGGCCCCCAGGCCCTGCCGGGAGTAGACCATCACCACCTCCGGGGCCTGAAAGCTCTCCCCGGCGGCCAGCTTCCAGCGGAAGTGGTAGGGACCCACGCCCATCACCGCCCGGACCTGGTCGAACTGGTCCACCTCCGCCTGGGCCTCGAAGTTGCCGGACCAGACCAGGTGCATGGCGTAGACCTCACCCCCGGTCTGGGTGGCGTCGGGGCTCAAAAGGGCCAGGAAGGGCTGGGCCTGGTGACTGGTCTCGCCCCGCTCGGAGAACACCCCCTGCCGCCCCTTGCCCAGGGGCAGGCGCTGGATGATCCGCTCACGGGCCCAGGAGCCGTGAAGGGTGAGCAGCTCAAAGTCCCGATCGTCCATATCCAGGCACGCGGACAGGACCTTGGTCAGATAGACGACCGGCTCCTTCGCGCCGGTGTTGCGCACGCATACGCTCCTGGTAATGGCGTCCAGGTCCTCAAAGACCGTGTACTCCAGGTCGATCTCCAGCCCCAGCACGTCGTCGGCCAGCGTCACCGTCAGGGCCGTGCAGTCCTCCTCGCCGCCGAAGGTGGCGGGCAGGCCCGGCAGGGACTTTTTCCCCTTGCGGATGCTGTGGCGGCGGTAGCCCGCCTCCACGGCGTTGTGACCGGCGGCCGTGCAGACCTCCAGACAGTGGGTCCGAAAATCCCCCACGCCGCCGGTGGGGTACTCGAAGGGGGCCGAGTCCAGAAAGCTCAGCTTGTCCCGGCCGTTGCGGTCCGGGGTATAGGGCGGCTCCCCCGTCCGGGCCAGATAGGACACGTCCGTCCCGTGCAGCCGGGGCCCGTAATAGTAGTGCAGCAGATAGCCGAAATCGTCCTCCACGCCCATGAGATAGCTGGTGTGGGGGGTATCCAGCTTAAAGATCCGGTTTTTCTCGTCGTAAAAAATGCCCATATCGCTCACTCCGCTCCGTCTTTCAGCCCGTCCATCATGCCCTGATAGACGCTCTCGCACTCGTCGTACACCGCCGACGCCCGCCGGTCGATGAGGCCGAAGTTCTCTCCCGTGGTGTGCAGCGCGCCGTTGTCCCACCAGATGCAGGGGATCCCGTAGGCCGCCGCCGCGGACACGTAGTACCGGGCCCAATCATACCGGGCCTGGGCGTTGTCCTTGTCGATGCAGCCCATCTCGTCGATGACCACCGGCACGCCCTTTTGGACGTACATATAGTCCAGGCTCTTCAGCATTTTGTCGATCTGGCTCTGGCCGTTTTTTGTGAACGTATCCGCCGCGGATCTGGTGTCCAGGCACAGGTCGTAGGGGGTATAGGCGTGGATGGAGAGCAAAAGCCGGCCCTCCGCGCTGTCCTCCGGCATCTGGAAGCGGCTCAGCAGCGCCCCGGCGGGCGAGCCCGCGTAGGGGCAGATCAGCACGAACCGGTCCGCGTTATAGCCGCCCCCGGACCGGATGGCGTCCAAAGCGGTCTGGTTGAGCCCGTTGACCACCTCCACCGCCGCCATGCAATCCTCGCTGCGGGCGTCCACGTTCCACTCGTAGGACGTCCCCTCTACCCTGGGCTCGTTCATGGTCTGGAATATGAGCCGGTGGTCGGTATCCGCGAACCGGGCGGCGATCTGGCTCCAGACCGCCGTCAGATACTCCTCGGCCCGCTCGGCGTTCTCCGGCGCGGGGTAGTAGACCACGTTGTCGTGGTGGGCGTTGACAATCACAAAAAGCCCCGCCTCCAGGGCCTGGTCCACCACCGTCTCCACCCGGTCCATCCAGGTCTCGTCGATGGTATACTCCGGCGCGCGGTCGGTGTGGCCGCTCCAGGACACCGGGATGCGCACGGTGTTGAAGCCCAGGTCCTTCACCGTCTCGAAAAGCTCCGCCGTGGTGGGGGGATTTCCCCAGGCCGTCTCATTGGGGGCGTCAAAGGTATTGCCCAGGTCCCATCCGATCTTCATCTGTTCCGTCAGCTCCTCTCCCGTCTCCGGCACAGGCTCCTCCGCGGCCAGCGCCGCCGGTCCCAGGGCCAGCGTCAGCGCCGCCAAAAGCATACATACGACTCTTCTTACCGCATACGTTTTCATCTCAATATCCCTCCTGTCCTGCCGTGATAATGATAGCAAATCGCGGCAAAAATTACAACGGCTTTCTCGCCGCTGGCCATTATCCGTCCGCCGGATCACCGCCGCTGGCGCGGGCCGCGCCCCGCCTCCGGTTCTAACCGCTCCCATGCCCCGCATAGACTGTGGCAAGGTAAGGCAAGGGAAGTGGTATGTTTGCGAGAGGACATCGAACAGCGGGCCCGGGATCTGGCGCTGTACATCGTGGAGAACAACGCCACCGTCCGCGACGCCGCCCAGCATTTCCGGGTCTCAAAGTCTACCGTACACAAGGACCTGACGGAGCGGCTGCGCCACGTGGACCGGCCCCTGTACACCCAGGCGCGGGCGGTCCTGGAACACAAC
Organism: uncultured Oscillospiraceae bacterium; assembly: GCA_947629245.1. GTDB lineage: Bacteria > Bacillota > Clostridia > Oscillospirales > Oscillospiraceae > CAJOIG01. The sequence continues at coordinate 7,638 of CANRDC010000076.1, forward strand.
AAGGCGGAGCGCCACCTCCGGGGCGGCGAGGCCACGCGCCGAAAATACAAAGGCAGATAGCGGAAAACCGGGTGCAAACGCGCCCGGTTTTTCTTGACACATACCCTTTATAATGGTAAGTTATTCAAGGCATACGTTATGCCTTGGCAAAGGAGAACTTATCATGCGGAAGATCTACGAGTCTCTCGGCGTCAGCCGGGAGGTATACGAATACGGCGAGAGGATCTTATCCGGGCTCAAAGACCGCTTTGACGCCATCGACGCCACGGCGGAATATAACCAGGCCAAGGTCCTGGCCGCCATGCGGGACAACCGGGTCAGCGGGGCCTGCTTCGCCACCAGCACCGGCTATGGCTACAACGACCTGGGCCGGGAGACCCTGGAGGCGGTGTACGCCTCCTGCTTCCACACGGAAAGCGCCCTGGTCCGGCCCCAGATCACCTGTGGCACCCACGCCCTGGCTCTGGCCCTGGCCGCCAACCTCCGGCCGGGGGACGAGCTCCTCTCCCCCGTGGGCGCGCCCTACGACACTCTGGAGGAGGTCATCGGCATCCGCCCCTCTCCCGGCTCTCTGGCGGAGTACGGCGTGACCTACCGGCAGGCGGACCTTACGCCCGACGGAAAATTCGACTACGACGCCATCCGCGCCGCCATCACGCCAAGGACCAAACTGATCACCATCCAGCGCTCCAAGGGCTACGCCACCCGGCCCAGCTTTTCCGTGGAGCAGATCGGCCAGCTCATTGCCTTCTGCAAGAGCGTGAAGCCGGACGTACTGTGCATGGTGGACAACTGCTACGGCGAGTTCGTCCAGCGCACGGAGCCCTCCGACGTGGGGGCGGACATGACGGTGGGCTCCCTCATCAAAAACCCCGGCGGGGGTCTGGCCGCCGCGGGAGGCTACATCTGCGGCACGGCGGAGTGCGTGGAGGCGTGCGCCCGGCGGCTCACCGCCCCCGGCCTTGGCAAGGAGGTGGGCGCGAATCTGGGCCAGCTCCCGGCCATGTACCAAGGCTTTTTCCTGGCCCCCACGGTGACGGCCGGGGCCCTGAAGGGCGCGGTATTCGCCGCCAACGTCTACGAAAAGCTGGGCTTCGCCTGCGTGCCCGACGCGTCGGAGCCCCGCCACGACATCATCCAGGCGGTGACCTTGGGCTCTCCCGAGCGGATGGAGGCTTTCTGTCTGGGCATCCAGGCCGCCGCGCCGGTGGACAGCCACGTGACCCCGGTACCATGGCCCATGCCGGGCTATGACAGCGACGTGATCATGGCCGCCGGGGCCTTCGTACAGGGCTCCTCCATCGAGCTTTCCGCCGACGGGCCCATCCGGCCCCCCTACGCCGTCTACTTCCAGGGCGGGCTCACCTGGTATCACGCCAAGACGGGCATTCTCATGAGCCTGCAAAAATTATACGAAAGAGGTCTTGTGGACCTGAAAGGATAGAGAGATATGAACTGGTTCTGGTTTTCCATCATCGCGCTATTGTGCTGGAGCGGCTCCGACCTGTTTTCCAAGATCGGCTGCCGGGAGCAGTCGGACAAGACCGCCCACCTGAAGATGGTGCTGGCCGTGGGCGTCGTCATGGGTCTGCACGCCGCCGTGGAGGTGTTCGTCCAGGGCGTGCACATCGACATGCAGATCATCGTCACCTATCTGCCCGTGTCGCTTTTGTACATCTTCTCCATGATGCTGGGCTATATGGGTCTGCGGTACATAGAGCTTTCCGTATCCTCCCCCATCTGCAACTCCTCCGGCGCTCTGGTGGCCATCCTCACGCTGGCCACGGCGGGGCTGGGCTCCATCTCCGGATTGCAGCTGGGGGCCACGGCGCTGGTGTGTGTGGGCGTGGTGGGTCTCGGCTTCGTGGACATGCGCGAGGACGACGAGGCACGGGCCGCCCGGCAGAGCGTGTCCAACTACAAATACGCCAAGAGCTTCGTCGCCATACTGCTGCCGGTGCTGTACTGCGTGCTGGACGCGGCGGGCACCTTCGCGGACAGCCTGGTGCTGGAGAGGCTGGACGAGGACAGCGCCAACGTGGCCTATGAGCTGACGTTCCTGGCGGCGGGCATGGTGTGCCTTATCATCCTGCTGTGCAAGCGGGAGAAGTTCACCCTCCGGCAGGAGACGCCCAAGTACGTGGGCGCCTGCTTTGAGACGGCGGGCCAGCTGGCCTACATCTACGCCATCGCCGACTCGGAGCATGTGGCCCTGTCCGCCCCCATCATCTCCGGCTACTGCCTGGCCTCCGTGATCTGGAGCCGACTGTTCCTCAAGGAAAAGCTCTCCTGGAAGCATTACGCCATGATCGCCCTGGCCATCGCGGGCATCATCCTGCTGGGCCTGTCCGACGGTCTTTCCGGCGACGTGTGACGCGCGCCCCACAGGGAAAAGGCCGCCTGTCCGCAAAAAATGCGGACAGGCGGCCTTCCCATTTTTATGGCAGCGCGATCAGCTTCTTCCAAAACGCCAGGCCACGGGGCAGGACCGTCTCGTCGTCGAAGCTGAAGTCCGGCGCGTGGAGGTCCGGGACGTCCCCCGCCCCCAGGAAGAAGTACAGCCCCGGCACGGCTCTCTGATAAAAGGAGAAGTCGTCCGCACCCAGGACAGGTCCGTCCAGGGCCCGGAGGCCGTCTCCCAATCCGACCCGGACCGCGTCATACAGCGCCGGGTCGTTGATCACCGGCGGGTATCCTTCGCTGCAGTGGACGCCCACTGCGCAGCCGGTCTCCGCCGCCAGGGTCCGGGCGATGTCCTCCAGAGCCTCCCGGCAGGTCCGGAAGGCCTCTTCGGAATAGGTCCGGAAGGTCCCCTCCAGCACCGTCCGGCCGCTGACGGCGTTTCGCACCGTGCCGGATGTCATTTTGCCGAACCGGAGCAGACTGGGTCCGGCGGGCAGGGCCTCCGCCATTGCATAGGCCCGGCGGAGGAACTCCGCCCCGGTGGCCAGGGCGTCCCGCCCCTCCCGGTACTTCGAGATGTGTACGCTCCTGCCCGTGACGGTCACGGTCACCTCGCTTGACCGGGCCATCATAGGTCCCGGTCGGCAGTATATCTCTCCCGCTGGCAGTCCTGGCCAGAGATGCAGTCCGAACACCCGGACGACGCCGTGCTTTTTCAATATCCCGCTCTCACACAGCCCCTTGGCCCCGCCGGTGGTCTCCTCCGCTGGCTGGAACAGGAACAGCACGTTCCGGGGCAGGTCCCGAAGGCTGCCGGACACATGCTCCGCCAGAGCAAGAGCCATGGCCGTGTGTCCGTCGTGGCCGCAGGCGTGCATGGCTCCGGGATGGACCGACGCGAACGCCAGGCCCGTCCTCTCCTCCACCGGCAGCGCGTCCATATCCGCCCGGACGGCCACGGTCTCGGCCCGGCCTCCGTCAAAAAAGGCGCACACGCTGCCAGGGATGGGCGAGGACAGCTCGCAGCCCAGCCCTTCCAGCGCGGCGCAAACGTATCCCACCGTCTCCGGCAGATCGCTGTCAAGCTCCGGGACCCGGTGCAGCGCCCGGCGATGGGCCACCACTGGTTCCGTCATGAAGATCAGCTCCTTTAGCCCCGCGCCTCCCAAAAACAGGAAAAACACGGCTGTTTTATGGCGATTATACCATGTCGTGCGGTTCCGGCGCAAGCCGGGAGCACGACCGGTATCTTTTCGGTATAACAGCGCGCAGCGTCTGTTATACCATAAGCCATCGCCATTATCCATCAAAATCGGGGCAAAAAGGAGCGAAAAACTGATTTAAATGATGAAATTGAAAAAGCTTGCGGTTTTCTCTTGTGCGGACAAGGCCCCGGTGATATAATGTTTTTGTGATAGAGGCGCGGATGCGACGAATCCGCCGGGAGCCGACAGGCTGTGATCGGTGAAGGAAGCAAGTCCGCCGAACTTCCCCATCAGGTATGACTGGGAGGTGGGCCCGTGAGGAACACTTGCGGGACTGTCCGCGGCAAGCCGCCGCGGGAGCGCTATCCGCCTGCGGAAACGATTTTAGCCGTGGCAGCCGCCGCGGCGGTCTGGCCGGCAGAGAGACGCTCCTCTGCTGGCCTTGTTGCGTCTATGCACGAATCAAATCCGTGATCGGAGGAAAAACAAATGAAATTTCAAAACCAAGTGGGCTCCATCGTAGCCATGATCACCCCCTTCCAAGAGGACGGCAGCGTCAACTTCGCGGTGCTGACGGAGCTCATCGAGCGCCAGATCCGGGAGGGCACCGACGCCATCCTGACCCTGGGCACCACCGGCGAGTACCCCACCATGAGCCACGAGGAGGACACCACCGTGGTGGAGCACACCATCCGGGTGGTGGACGGCCGGGTGCCGGTGATCGTGGGCAGCGGCTCCAACTGCACCGCCACCCAGCAGAAGATGAGCCTGCTCTACGAGAGCATGGGCGCGGACGCGCTGCTGCTCATCGCCCCCTACTACAACAAGGCCAATCCCGAGGGCATGTACCGCCACTTCGCCGAGACGGCGGACAAGGTGAACATCCCCTGCCTTCTCTACAACGTCCCGGGCCGCACCGGCTGCTCCATCCCCGTGCCGGTGGTGGAGAAGCTCAGCCGTCATGAGCACATCTGCGGCATCAAGGAGGCCAGCGGCGACATGAGCTACGCCATGAAGATCGCCCGCCTCCTGGGCCAGGATTTCGCCATGTATTCCGGCAACGACGACATCACCCTGCCCATCATGTCCGTGGGCGGCAGCGGCGTCATCTCCGTTTTCGCCAACGTGATGCCCGCCATGTGCCACCAGATCGTCACCGACTACGCCCAGGGCCGCCACGCCGAGGCTCTGGCCAACCACCTGAAGTACCTTCAGCTCATGAACGACCTTTTCATCGAGGTCAACCCCATCCCCGTGAAGGCGGCCATGAACATGATGGGCCTGGACGTTGGCCCCATGCGGCTGCCTCTGTGCGGCATGGCCCCCGCCAACGAGGCCCGGCTGCGGGCCACCATGGAGGAGGCCGGGCTGCTGTGAGATTCATCTACATTGGCCGGGGCCGCATGGGGACTCTGGTCCGCCAGACCGCCGAGGCCGCCGGGGACGAGACCGCCGCCGTCTTCGGCCGGGAGGATCTGCCGGAACTGGCGAACCTGCACGCGGACGCGGACGCTGTCATCGACTTTTCCCAGCCCGGCGCTCTGGACGCCGCGGCGGCCTATGTGCGCCGCACGGGCACGCCCCTGCTCTCCGGCACCACGGGGCTGGACGAGGCGCAGATGGCCGTTGTGCGGGATCTGGGCCAGTACGCCCCCGTGCTGTGGGCGGCCAACTACTCCCTGGGCGTGGCGGTGCTGTACCAGGCTCTGCGCACGGCTGCCGCCGCCCTGGGTCCGGACTTTGACATAGAGATCACCGAGACCCATCACAGCCGCAAGGTCGACGCCCCCAGCGGCACAGCCAAGCTCCTGCTGCAGGCCGTGGACCCGGAGGGGGCCCTGACGCCGGTATATGGCCGGGAGGGCTGGACCGGCCAGCGGACGAAGCGGGAGGTGGGCGTCC
>CANRDC010000077.1 GCA_947629245.1 uncultured Oscillospiraceae bacterium
TTACAACTTTATACTTTTCCTCGCTGCTGATCTTTTTCCCCATAATAATGCTCCCTCTATGGATACAGTGTCTTTTTTCTCTGTCTTCCATAGAGGGAGCATATCAGTCTGCGGCGGACTGTTATCATACATAGATTAACTCATCATACACGATCTCCCGCGAACGGGAGGCGATGTTGTTCATCAGTCCTACCCAGCGCATTTGGTCTGTGGCCTTCAATTCTTCGGTGACGCCCTCTTCCTCCTTCATCTGCTCTACCAGCCGAAAGAAAAGCTCTTCTGCCTGTGCATTCACATCCGCCAGGCGCCTGTTCAACTGACAGTTCACAAGCAAGTGCGTGTATGTCCCCCGACTATGGTGCTGGAGGAATTCCAGCCGCGCGCGTCCCCATTTGCCGATGGGCCGTGCTTTCTGGGGCGGGAGGACCAAGTCTGGAATAAGATAACCATTTTTTTCGTGATACGTTCCGCCTTGTTCTGCATACGTCTTCATGCGCTTACGCTCCTTTCCCGGAACCGATCACCAGATGGTCCACATCCACAAATGTGTCGTAGGCAAACTTTGCGCCCAGGCGGAATCCGTTTATGAAGTTGTCCGCAGTACAGGAGCCCGTCACCACGCCCCAGGCGTCAACGTATTCCAAAAACAGCGTCTTATCCTGGCCCTGCAGATGTTCCGTGAGCCGTCCCTCATTGGTTGCCAGAAGCTTCATCACTTTTTGGAGCTGGCGTTTATTTCTGCCCATTGTTTGTGGATCGATGTTCCCTGCTGTATGCCTCCGAGGCGGTGCGGTCTACGGAAGCAAGGCGCATTCCATTTTAGCGCTCCGGAGCCGCGCTTGAGCGGGGCTTCGTATTCAGGGCTCCTGCTTTTTCGACTTTCTGCGGCGGCGGGCCCGGCGGATGAGAAGCAGCGCGGCGGCGAGAATGGCTCCGATCAGCACGATCCACTCCCAGCCGTAGGCCAGACCCAGGAGCAGGCCCTCCATCCAGTCGGCAAAGCTGCTCAGGCCCTCCTTCAGCGCGGCGAGCATCCGGCTGCCGAAGCTCTGCGCGGGCTCAGGCACGTTGCTGAGCCGGGACACCTCCCGGAGGGAGATGTCGACGGTGGCGTAGTCCACCCGGGCGTCGTACCAGCGCAGCTCGCCGCTGAGCCGGTCGATCTGCTCCTCCGTGTCGGATATGGCGCTCTCGATGGAGATGATGTCCTCCATGGACTTGGCCTTGGCCAGCAGCTCCTGGAGCCGGTCCAGCTTGGTCTGCTGGGTCCTGAGCCTGCCGGATGTGTCGTAATATTGCTCGCTCACGTCGTCGGCGTACTCATACAGGTCCAGCAGGTGGGCGGTCTCGCCCGCCCGGTCCAGGAAATCCCGGTATTTGTCCGCGGGGACCCGGACGGTATAGCTGGCGGAGCGGTAGCTGCCGCCATTGGACAGGCTGCTGGAGGAAAAGTACCCGCCGCAGTCCTCCGTCAGCGCCTTGATGGCCGAGACCGCCGCGTCAAAATCCGTGGCCTCCAGCTCCAGGTCCGCGGTGTAGATGATCTTGGCGTCGCTTTTGGCGTCGGGGGCTGTGGAAGAGGAAGCGGAAGCGGCGCCGCCGTCGTAGCCCGCCGAGGCCAGCGACTCCATCTCCTCCGGCATGGGGATCTCCGCCGCCGCCTGGTCCATGGACAGGCCCGTCTCGACGCCCTTTGTCCCGCAGCCGGACAGCAGCGACGCCGTCAGCAGCGCGATCAGAAGCCAGATAACGCATTTTCTTTTCATAGTCATATTCCTCCGTCATATCCGTTTGTCCCTTATGACGGCCGGAGCCCGGAAAAGTTCCCGAAAAAAAGAGAGCGGCCAAAGGCCGCCCTCTGAATTGTGCGATCGCGTAAGGGTCACTCGTCCGCGTCGGAGATCATGCCGTAGCCGCCGTCCCGGCGCTTATAGACCACGGAGAACGCGTCGCCCTCGTCCTGATTGCGGAAGGCGAAGAACGTGTGGCCCAGCAGATCCATCTGCATGGCGGCCTCCTCCGGGCTCATGGGCTTGATGGAGAAGCGCTTGGTCCGGATGATCTTGTACTCGGCGGGCTCGTCGTCGTCCTCCGGCACGGGCACCGGGGCCGAGGTGCGCTCGAAGGCGCCGTCGCGCAGCCGCTTTTCCAGGCGGGTCTTATTTTTCCGCACCTGCCGCACCAGCGCGGCGCAGGCGGAGTCGATGGAGGCGTACATATCGCTGGTGGTCTCGGCGACCCGGTAGAACATGCCGTTGTTGCGTATGGTCACCTCAGCTGTGAAGCGGCCCCGCTCCGCGCTGAAGGTGACGGAGGCGTCGCTCTCCGAGCGGAACAGCTTGTCGATCTTGCCGATCTTCTTTTCCGCGTAGGCCCGCAGCTCGTCGGACACCTCAAGTTTCTTGCCGGTGAATGTGAATGTCATAGTGCTCGACCTCCTTTGTGAAAATTGTACCACACATTCCCAGGGGAGGCAAGAGTTTTTAGGGAAAATTTCCAGAATTTCCTAACACCGTCTCCGTCGGCGTTCCCGGAAGGTGAGGATGGCCAGAAAGACCACGCAGACGACGAGCCCCATCGTGGCGCCCGCCATATCCAGCGCCACGTCCCGGAGCTGGCCCCACCGGCCCGGTGTGATGAGCTGGATGGACTCGTCCACCGAGGACACTCCGGCGCACAGCAGCCACGGCAGGAAGAACCGGCCCCGACCGTCTCTGTGAGCCAGCAGCGAGCTCAGAAGAAAGCCCAGGATCATATATTCCGTGAAGTGGGCCAGCTTGCGGGTCCAGAAACCGGCGTCCCTGGAGAAGTAATTCACCTGCAAATAATTGACGCATCGGCACAAAAACGCCCGCAGCCGTTCGTTGTCCACCCGACCGGCCAGGTCCATCAGGAGATCATACAGCCGCCCGCCCTGCATATAACCGGCGCCGATGTTCACGAACTTCTCGATGACGCCCAGCACGAATTCGCTCTCCGAGGAGGAGAGGTCCGCGGGGATCATGGACTGGCCCCAGATGAATATCAGCATCAGGATGACCAGGACCGTATTGAGTTTTCTGACTTTTCGGCTCATCATCCGCTTATTATTGAAGAAAAACGGCGTTTTGTCAAGACGCACTTGACTTTGCCCGAAAGCATGCTAAAATGAACGTGGACAAATTCATAGCCTTATCAAGAGCGGCGGAGGGACCGGCCCTGTGAAGCCCGGCAACCTGCGAGAGAGCGCGCAAGGTGCCAAATCCGGCGGTGAAGAATCGAAAGATAAGGAACATCCGCTGTTCTGTGCCCGCCGACCTCCGGCGAGCTTTTTTGTTGGCTTGAACCGCGCGTATTACGAAAGGAGAACGTAATGGGACATTATCTTTTCACCTCTGAGTCCGTCACGGAGGGCCATCCTGACAAGATCTGCGACCAGATCTCCGACGCCATCCTGGACGCCATCCTCTCCAAGGACCCCCAGGGCCATGTGGCCTGCGAATGCACGGTGACCACGGGCATGGTGTTCGTCATGGGCGAGATCACCACCAGCTGCTATGTGGACATCCCCCAGATCGCCCGGGGGGTCCTGCGGGACATCGGCTACGACCGGGCGAAATACGGCATGGACTGCGACACCTGCGCCGTGATGACCTCCATCGACGAGCAGTCCCCGGACATCGCTCTAGGCGTGAACGCCAGCCTGGAGCAGAAGTCCGGCGGCGAGGCCGCGGAACTGGAAAACGGCGCCGGTGACCAGGGCATGATGTTCGGCTACGCCTGCGACGAGACGCCGGAGCTCATGCCCCTGCCCATCAGCCTGGCCCACAAAATGGCCCGGCGGCTGGCCCAGGTCCGCAAGGACGGTACCCTCCCCTACCTCCGGCCCGACGGCAAGACCCAGGTGACCGTGGAGTACGACGAAGATAACCGGCCCGTCCGGATCGACACGGTAGTGGTCTCCGCCCAGCACGCCCCGGACGTGGAAAACGAGACCATCCGGGACGACATCATCCGGGAGGTCATCACCCCCATCCTGCCCGAGCGGCTCAACCACGGGGATGTGAAGTGCTACGTCAACCCCACCGGCCGTTTCGTGGTGGGCGGGCCCCAGGGCGACTCGGGCCTCACCGGCCGGAAGATCATCGTGGACACCTACGGCGGCAGCGCCCCCCACGGCGGCGGCTCCTTCTCCGGCAAGGACCCCACCAAGGTGGACCGCAGCGCCGCCTACGCCGCCCGCTGGGTGGCGAAAAACGTGGTGGCCGCGGGCCTTGCCACCCGCTGCCAGGTCCAGATCGCCTACGCCATCGGCGTGGCCAACCCGGTCAGCGTGAACATCACCACCTTCGGCACCGGTAAGGAATCCGACGAGACCCTGCAAAAGGCCGTGACCCAGGTGTTCGACCTGCGTCCGTCGGCCATCATCCGGGACCTGGACCTGCGTCGGCCCATCTACCGGGAGCTGGCCGCCTACGGCCACATGGGCCGGGAGGACCTGGACGTGCCCTGGGAGCGGACCGACAAGGCCGAGGCCCTGAAGGCCGCCATCCCCGAGCCCAAGGAGGCGCTCATCCCCGCCGAGGAGCCCGTGGCAAAAAAGCCCTGGTGGAAGTTCTGGCTCCGCTGGAAAAAGCCCGCCGCCCCGGCGGCGCCCGCCCCGGAAGCGTCCACACCGGAAGCGTCCACACCGGAAGCGCCCGCCCCGGAAGCGGAAAAGGCCGAAGAATAATATGTTGAGGTGAACCAAGCTATGAGCACCATTCGAGATATCGCCCTGGCACCGTCGGGGGAGAAGAAGATCGCCTGGGTGGAGCGGAACATGCCCCTGTGCCGGTCCATCGGGGAGGAATTTGAACGGACCAAGCCCTTCGCGGGGCTGAAGGTGGCCCTGTCGGTGCATCTGGAGGCCAAGACCGCCTATCTGTGCCGGGTGCTGGCCATGGGCGGCGCGGAGATGCACATCACCGGCTCCAACCCCCTGTCCACCCAGGACGACGTGGCTGCGGCCCTGGCCGCCAGCGGGCTGGAGGTCCACGCCTTCCACGGCTGCACGCCGGAGGAGTACGACGCCAACATTGACAAAGTGCTCTCCTGCGGCCCCAACATCATCATCGACGACGGCGGCGACCTGGTCCACCGGATGCACACCAGGTACGCCCATCTGCTGCCCGGCGTCATCGGCTCCTGCGAGGAGACCACCACCGGCATCATCCGTCTGCGGCAGATGGCCAGGGAGGGGACCCTCCGGTTCCCGGCCATGCTGGTCAACGACGCCGACTGCAAGCACCTGTTCGACAACCGCTACGGCACCGGCCAGTCTGTCTGGGACGGCATCATGCGCACCACGAACCTGATCGTGGCGGGCAAGGACGTGGTGGTGGCGGGCTACGGCTGGTGCGGCAAGGGCGTGGCCATGCGGGCCAAGGGCCTGGGCGCACGGGTCACCGTCACGGAGGTGGACCCCATCCGGGCCATCGAGGCGGTGATGGACGGCTTCCGGGTGCTGCCCATGGCCGAGGCGGCGGCAATAGGCGACATCTTCTGCACCGTCACCGGCTGCGAGCGGGTCATCACGGAGGAGCACTTCTCGCTTCTGAAGGACGGGGCCATCCTGACCAACGCCGGTCACTTCAACGTGGAGGTGGACATGGCGGCGCTGGAGGCGTGCGCCGTGAGCGGCTATGAGGCCCGGCACAACATCCGGGGGTATAAGCTCCCCAACGGCCGGACCGTGTTCGCCATCGCCGAAGGGCGGCTGGTGAATCTGGCCTCCGGCGACGGCCACCCGGCGGAGATCATGGACATGAGCTTTGCCATCCAGGCTCTGAGCGCCCGGTATCTGGCGGAGAACCGGGGGCGTCTGGCTCCGGGCGTCTACCCGGTGCCCCGGTCCATCGACGAGGCCGTGGCCCGGCGGAAGCTGGACACCATGGGCGTGGCCATCGATACCCTCACCCAGGAGCAGAGGGATTATCTGGGCATATAAAAGCCGGGTTGCGCCCCTTGGCGCACCGCTTATGGCCCCCCTGTGTAAAGGGGGCTGTCAGCGCCCTTCGGGGTCCCCAAAAGGCACGCTTGCCTTTTGGGGAGAGGAGGGATCGCGAGCCATTCGAACTTTGCCGTTTTGCGGCAAAGGGAGACCTGGCTTGCGAATCCCGACGAGACTGGGGGATTGTTACCAGACTGGGAGGTTATCTCACACACTGGTAACAACCCCTCCGCCTCGCTTCGCTCGGCACCTCCCCTTGCACAGGGGAGGCGTTCTACAAAGAATCCCCTCCGGCTCGGCCGGAGGGGATATTTTATTGTCAGAGTATCCGAATGAGGACCATGTAAATGGCCGTGCCGGAGAGGATGCTGATCAGGGAGCTGCGCCGCCAGACCTGCAGACCCACCACCGCCAGCGCCGCCAGAAGCTCCGGCAGACCGTAGGGCGCGCTCGTGAGAGACACGTCCTTCAGGCAGTAGATCACCAGCATGCCGATGATGGCCTGGGGCAGCACGTCCCCCAGATAGGAGATATACGCGGGGGTCCGGCCCTTGCGGAAGATCAAAAAGGGCAGAAACCGCAGCAGCATGGTGACCAGGGCCATGATCCCCACCAGCAGGGCGGCGTACGGGTTGGAAACGGTCATTTCGCCGCCCCCTTTCCGCTCAGCCGGGGCCGCAGCAGTGTCAGGGTCAGGGTGATGACCAGCATGGCGGGGATCAGAAAGCTCTCCGCGCCAAAAAGCAGCAGGCACGCCAGCGACCCCGCCAGTCCCACGGTGGCGGGGGTGTGGTCATGGGAGTCCAGCCACTGCTGGGTGAAGGAGGCGACGAACAGCGCCGTCATGGAAAACTCCACGCCCGCCGTGCTGAAGGGCAGGGCCGCTCCCAGGATGCTGCCCAGCAGACTGCCGCAGATCCAATAGCACTGGTCGAAGGCCGACACCAGAAACCGGTACAGGTCCGGGTCCGCGCCCTCCGGCGTCTCGCCGTCGCACAGCAGGGAGTATGTCTCGTCCGTCAGGGCGAAGATCAGGTAGGGCTTATATCTGCCCGCGTTTTGATACCGGCCGATCATGGAAATGCTGTAAAAAAGATGCCGGGCGTTGACCATGACGGTGGTCAAAATGGCCGTGACCACCGACGCGCCCCCGGCCAGCAGGCTCACGCCCACGTACTGCATGGACCCGGCGTAGATCAGCGCGCTCATGGCGAAGGACCAGAGTATCCCATAGCCCGCGTCGTGGAGCAATATGCCGAAGCCGATGCCCAGCACGATATACCCCGCCATGACGGGGACGGACTTGACGAACGCCTGCTTGACCACAGCGCCCCGCCGCGTTTGGTCTGTTTTCATTCTACATACCTCAAAAGTAACGCAAGTACTTTCATGCCCAGAGGTTTTCCGGATACCTGTTCGCGGCTCTCATGTCCTCCAGAGCGGCCCGCAGCGCGGGCAGATCGTCCCGGTAGGTGACCCCGTGCCAGACCTCGTCCGTGGGCAGCGCCTTCACCCGGTCCGTCCCGGCGGCCAGACAGGCGTTCACCACGCCGGGCAGGAAAAACTCCGCCCTGACCGGGTCCTTCGGCATGTCCTCCCGGAGAAATTTTTCCAGCTCCGCGCCGATGGCGTCCAGGAAGCTCTGGTGAAAACCCCAGGTATTCAGGCTCACCGGCGTGTCCGGCGCCAGAGCCCGCCAGGTCCGGCCTCCGTCCTCGGAACAGGAGGGACTATCTGCCGGGCCCCGGATGGCCGTCAGCTCCGTCACGGCGGCCAGATACCCGGCCTCGTCCACGGCGCAGACGCCCCGCGCCACGGTCCCGTTTTCCGTCAGGGTGTTTTTCAGTTCGTAGGACACCAGCGCGTGGGTGTGTTCGTCCTTGTTTTCCGCCAAAAATCCCGCCAGGGCCCGAAACGCCCCCCGGCCGTAAAAATCGTCCGCGTTGACCACCGCGAAGGGCCGGTCGATCAGCTCCCGCGCGGCGTAGACCGCGTGGCCTGTGCCCCAGGGCTTGACCCGCTCCGGCGGCACGGCATAGCCCGCCGGCAGGTCATGCGGGTCCTGGAACGCGTAATAGAGGTCGCATTTCGCGCCGATACGGTCCCCGACCATCGCCCGGAAATCCGCCTCGAGCTCCTTTTTGATAACGCATACGATCTTCTTGAACCCGGCCTGTATGGCGTCGTAGGCGGAGTAGTCCAGTATCACCTGTCCCGCGCCGTCCACAGCCGTCATCTGCTTCAGCCCGCCAAACCGGCTGCCCATCCCGGCCGCCATGATCACCAGCATCGGTCCCATATCCCGCGCCTCCCGTTTTGCGTCGATTCGTTATATTTTACCACGGCAGCCCCCAATTGACAACGGCGCCCGCACAAGAAACCGCCCCCGCGGGATATACTGCATAGGGTGGCGGAGCGGAGGTGTTAGCACTCAACTGGGACGAGTGCTAATATTTACAATTCGTTCACAGAATACACATAAATTTGTTCACAAATTATGTGTATGATACAGGCAAATCAAAAAGATACGGAGGTTCGATACAATGTTTGATATGATCCCTTTCGCCAGCAGGTCCTATACGCCCAGCAAGATCTGGGACCCGTTCCAGGAGTTTTTCGGCACGGTGGCCCACGCCGCCGCCACGGATATCCGGGAGAACGACCAGGAGTTCGTCATCGAGACGGAGCTGCCCGGCTTTGACAAGAACGAGCTGGCCGTCAACGTGAAGGAGGGCGTTCTCACCGTCCGGGCCGAGCACCAGAACAAGGATGAGCAGCAGTCCGCGGACGGCTATATCCGCCGGGAGCGCACCAGCGCCACGGTAGAGCGCCGGTTCGAGGTCTCCGGCGTGGACGCCGCCGCCATCAAGGCGGAGTACGTCAACGGCGTGCTGAAGTTGACCCTGCCCAAGCTGCCGGAGGTCGTGCCCGAACAGCACCAGATCCAGATCCAGTAAAAACCGGTAAATCGCACAACAAATCAGCTGCCCCGGCTCGGTCGAGCCGGGGTTTTGCTGAATCTTTGCCTACCCCTTGCATAATTGGGATAAATGTGGTAAGATACACCCCACGTGGACAAATGACCACAAAAGGAGGACATACGCATGTCGCAAAGCAGCCACAGGCAGTTTTATCTGGTGGACGGAGAGGCGCTCCCGGAGGTGTTCATCCGGGTGACCCAGGCCCAGGAGCTTCTGGATACGGGCCGGGCCCAGACCGTGGCGGAGGCCGCCGAGCAGGTGGGCATCTCCCGGTCCGCCTATTACAAATATAAAAACGCCATCATGCCCTTCCAGAACGTGGCGGGGGGCCATATCGTCACCTTCCAGATCATGCTGCGGCACAAAATGGGCGTGCTGAGCGAGGTGCTGGGCCTGTTTGCGGAGACGGGCGCCAATATACTGACCATCAACCAGGGCATTCCCACCAACGGGGCCGCGCCGGTGACCATCACGGCGGACATGACCACGCTGGACACCTCCGCCGAGGTGCTGCTGGAGCGGCTCGGAGCGGTGGACGGCGTCATCAAGGCCGCTGTGGCGGCGGGTTGAGGGGCCGGTATATGGTGAAATACGCGATACTGGGCTTCGGCACCGTAGGCGGCGGCCTGGCGGAGGTCATGCAGGACCAGCGGGAACGGCTGGCCGCGGCGGCGGGCGACGAACTGGAGCTGGGCTATATCCTGCGCCGCCGGGATATGTCGGACAGTCCCTGGCGGGACAAGCAGGTACGGGATTTTTCCGTGATCGAGAACGACCCGGACGTGGCCGTGGTGGCGGAGGTCATCGGCGGCGTGGGCGCGGCCTACGACTACTCCCGCCGGGCCATCCTGGCGGGCAAGAGCGTGGTCAGCTCCAACAAGGAGCTGGTGGCCACCCACGGCTTGGAGCTGGCGGCGCTGGCGAGAGAGCACGGCGTGAGTTATCTTTTCGAGGGCAGCGTGGGCGGCGGCATCCCCCTGCTGCGGCCTCTGAGCCGGTGTCTGGCGGCCAACCGGATCGACGAGGTGTACGGCATTTTGAACGGCACCACCAACTATATCCTCACGGCCATGGACGAGCAGGGGCAGGATTTTGCCGAGGCCCTGAAAAAGGCCCAGGAGCTGGGCTACGCGGAGGCGGACCCCACCGCGGACGTGGAGGGCGTCGACGCCTGCCGCAAGACCGCCATCCTGGCGGATATGTCCTTTGGCTACAATCTGGACCCGGCCAATATCCCCACCACCGGCATCACCTCGGTGGCGGCGGTGGATCTGGAGCTTGCCCGGGCGCTGGGGTGCACGGTGAAGCTGCTGGGCCGGGCCATGCGCACGGAGGGAGGCTGCCGGGCTTTCGTCCAGCCCCATCTGATCCCCCTGACCCATACGCTGGCGTCGGTGAACGGGGTGATGAACGCCTGCGCCATCCGGGGCAGCGCGGTGGGCGAGGTCATCATGTGCGGTCCCGGCGCGGGGCGGCATCCCACTGCCAGCGCCGTGGCGGCGGACATCGCCGACGCGGTCCGGCACCGGAACGACCCCATGATCCCGGACCTGGGCAGGCCCGGCGGCGTTCTGGAGCCGGAGGAACGGCTGGCGACGCCCTGGTATGTGCGCGCCGACGCCCAGCCGGACCAGGTGCGCGGTGTGTTCCCCGAGGCCAGGCCCGTCTACGGCACCACCATGGAATGCGGCTTCATCACCGAGAGCATGGACCGGCCCGCCCTGGAAGCGCGCGCGGCCGCTCTGGATTGCCGGGCCGCCTGGCGGGTGCTGGCATAGAATGGCGGGGCAAGACCCTTTGATGATAATAAGGAGATATGATATAGTATGCTGATCGTACAGAAATTCGGGGGCTCCTCCGTGGCCGACGCGGACCGCATCCGGAACGTGGCGGGCATCATCGCGGAAAACTATCTGCTGGGCCACGAGATGGTGGTGGTGCTCTCCGCCCAGGGGGATACCACCGACGAGCTGCTGGAAAAGGCGGCGGAGTTGAACGCGGACCCGTCCAAGCGGGAGCTCGACATGCTTCTCGCCACCGGGGAGCAGCAGTCCATCGCCCTGATGGCCATGTGTCTGGAGGCCATGGGCCTTCCGGTGGTATCTCTGACCGGCTGGCAGGTGGGCATCCGCACCAATGCGGACTACAGCGCCGCCCGCATCCGCCGGGTAGAGACAGAGCGGCTGCGCCGGGAGCTGGACAAGAAACGCATCGTGCTGGTGGCGGGCTTCCAGGGGGTCAACAAGTTCGACGACTACACCACCCTGGGCCGGGGCGGCAGCGATACCACCGCCGTGGCGCTGGCGGCGGCGCTGCACGCGGACCGCTGCCAGATCTTCACGGACGTGGAGGGCGTATATACGGCCGATCCCCGGAAGGTGCCGGGGGCCAGGAAGCTGGAAGAGATCACCTACGACGAGATGCTGGAGCTTGCCAGCATGGGCGCGCAGGTGCTGATGAACCGCTCCGTACAGATGGCCAAGCGGTACGGGGTGGAGCTTGAGGTGCTCTCCTCTCTTGTGAGGGCGCCGGGTACGAAGGTGAAGGAGGTTACCAGAAGCATGGAAGAGATGAAGATCACCGGCATCGCCAAGGACGAAAACGTGGCCCGGCTCACCGTGGCGGACGTGGCGGACCGGCCCGGCTCCGCGTTCCGGGTGCTGAACGCTATGGCCCAGGCGGGGGTGAACGCGGATATGATCATCCAGGCCAACGGCCGGGAGCAGACCAACGACATCAGCTTTGTGGTGGCGGAGGACCAGGCCGCCAAGGCACGGGAAGCCCTCATAGAGCGGCAGAAGGCCATCGGCTTTGACCATGTCTCCGTGGACAGGGACATTGCCAAGGTGAGCGTGGTGGGCGCGGGGATGATGAGCTCCTCCGGCATCGCCGCGGTGGTGTTCGAGGCGTTCAGCGACGAGCACATCAACATCCAGATGATCAATACCAGTGAGATCAAGATCTCCTGCGTCATCGACGCCGCCAGCGCGGACCGGGCCGTTGCGGCCATCCACCGCAGGTTCTTTGAAACATAAACATTTTCTTTGACAGAGAAGAGGCGCCGCACTGCTGCGACGCCTCTTTTCCGTGCCGTCTTTAAGCGCGCTTTGACGCCTGCGCGCCGGATATCTTCATGCGCACGCCGTTGGCGGCCAGAGCGTTTTCCAGCCAGCGCTCGATCTGGGCGCCGTTGGCGTTGATGAATTTGATCACCATATCCTCCTTGGCGCTGTCCGGCATGGCCCGGGCGGCCATGACCACGGGCGGCGGCAGGTGGCCCGCCAGGGCCTGGAGCACGGACTCGTAGTCCACGTCGCTCACGTTGAATTTCAATTCTACCATATCGCGTATCTCCTGTCATTTTTCGTGGTACATTACCATTATAGCAGATCTTTGACCGCAGCGCACCTGGTCGCCGCAGAAAAACAGTCCGGCGAACAGCATTGACAAACCCCCGCCCGTGGGATAAACTGGTAACAGCTAACGAACGGAGGACGGACCATGCTCTATGAAAAGCTAAAGACCCTCTATGAGAAGGTGCGGCTGCAGCACTACCGGGACCTGTTCAGCCGGGTCAAGGAGCGGGACGGCTCCCTGAGCGCCACGGAGGCCTACGCCGCGGACGTGATCTATCTGCTGGGCTCGCCCACCGTCAGCGCCTTTGCCGACACGCTGGGCATCTCCCAGCCCAACGCGACCTACAAGATCAACAACCTGGCCTCCAAGGGCTATGCCGTCCGCACGGCCTCCGACGAGGACCGCCGGGAGTGCCGGGTGTCTGTGGGCGAACGGTTCTTCTCCTATTATAACACCGACTATCCGTTCATTGCCAACAGCGTGGAAAAGCTCCGGAAGGACTATACGCCGGAGCAGCTCGACCTGCTGGAGCGGATGCTGGACGCCATGGCCCGGTATATGGACGAGTGGGGAAAATTCCCCGTCAGCGCAAAAAATCATTGACAACCGGCGCTTGATGTGTTATCATACGTTCCGTTCCGACTTGGGGGTATAGCTCAGCTGGGAGCCCACATAATATGTTCTGCTCACCTGTTTGGGCTTGCAAGATACACCACCATCGGACAACTTAATCACTGTTTCCCCACCAAAACCCCACATTCGGGGTGCTACGGGGGTATAGCTCAGCTGGGAGCCCACATAATATGTTCTGCTCACCTGTTTGGGCTTGCAAGA
>CANRDC010000078.1 GCA_947629245.1 uncultured Oscillospiraceae bacterium
GGGTGGGAGATGGGACTCGAACCCACGACACCCGGAACCACAATCCGGTACTCTAACCAACTGAGCTACACCCACCATATAAACGCTGACGCGGAGAAAATGGCACGCCAGAAGGGACTCGAACCCCTGGCCTACTGCTTAGAAGGCAGTTGCTCTATCCACCTGAGCTACTGGCGCATATGTTCCCGGCCAGCACCCCGGCGTCACGTGCGACCTCCGGCCTTTGTCGTGACCTCCGGCCTTTGTCGTGACCTCCGGCCCCGTCGTGACCTCCGGCCTTTGTCGTGACCTCCGGCCCCGTCGTGACCTCCGGCCCCCGTCGTGGCCTCCGGCCTCCATCGCGTCCCTGGCCCCCGGCCCCTGTCCGGCACCCCGGCTGGAGCGGGCGATGGGAATCGAACCCACGTCCCCAGCTTGGAAGGCTGGTGCACTAGCCGTTGTGCTACGCCCGCAAGCTAGGAAATTTTATCATCCCAGGACGGGATTGTCAATAGGCAAGAGCTGGAAAAGTCAATTTTTTTCCGCAGGGCCCTCCGGTCCGGCGCTCACCGGCACGATCTTGTCCTCGCCTTCCTTGCGGAGGATGTGGATGACGCCGGTATCGTCCAGGCTCTTCATAATGGCGCAGGCAATGGGAAGCCCCAGCAGACCGATGCCGCCGAAGAGCTTGGTGCCCACCAGCATGGCGATGAGCGTCACCAGCGGGTGCAGCCCCACCTGGTGGCCCACCACGCGGGGCTCCACGAACTGGCGGATGACGGTGATGACGATATACAGCGCCAGCAGCCCCAGCCCCTTTGCCAGCAGTCCGGACAGCAATGACACGACGCCCCAGGGGATGAGGATGAATCCCGCGCCCACCACGGGGAAGATATCGAAGACGGCGATGAGCAGCGCCAGCAGCAACGCCTTGTCCTGCCGGAGGATGATAAGGCCGATGGAGAGCTCCACGAAGGTGATGGCCATGATGATGCCGTAGCTCTTGCCGTACTTGCGCAGCACGCTGAAAAACGTCTCCTTGGCCTTGACCACCACGAGACGGGTCCTCTGGCTCAACTGCCGCAGCATGAAGGCGGTCATCCGGTGGAAGTCCACGGTCATGAAGGCGGTGGCGATGATGCAGATGACCGTGCTGAGCAGCTTTCCGGGGATCTTGGTGACCCAGCCGGTAACGGCGCCCAAGGCCCGCACGGAGAAGCTGGACACGGCGGCGCCCGCAGAGGAGATGATGCTGCTGAAGGTGGACGTGACCATATCGGCGGCCTCCGGGTCCAACCGGGCCACAAAGTCCTCCACCCAGGCGGTGGCGTCCTGGAGCGCGGGCTCCACGGTGCCGGTATAAAACGTCGGCAGCCAGGTCACGAAGGTCTGGGCCCAGGACACGATGTTGAAGATGAGCGCCAGCAGCAGCCCGCCCACGATGCCGAAAAACAGCAGCAGACAGATGGCCGCGGAGATGCCGTGGCGGATGTGGCATTTCACGGTCAGCCAGCGGACGATGGGCGTCAGGCACCAGGAGAAGATGAAGGCCAGAAAAAACGGCCAGATCAGCCCCAGCAGATAGCGGGTGACCAGGAACACGATCCCTACGACCAGCGCCCAGTAGACCGTATTCACAATGAATTTTCTCCGGTGTTCAAGAACGCCCATAACGGCCCCTCCTCTCCGTATCCATACCGGCAGGATACGCTGACGCCGCAAAGAGAGCGGTAAAGAAAACGGTAAAGATCTCCTCTCAATGAGCATACCATCGGCGCCGGAGAATGTCAATTACAAGGAGATGAATTTTGCGCCGCTCAACGGAACATCTCCGCCAGAGCGTCCCACCACTCCACCAGCCGGAAGCGGATGATATACTCCGCGCCATCCCGTGTGACGAGGCCCTCCTCGTCCTCGTCGAGAACGCAGAACGCGTCCGTCGACGGCTCCGCCAGCGCCTCGGTGCACAGCGGCGGGAACACCACGCACCACCAGTTATGGCCCCGGCCCGCGCCCATCACCACCCGCAGGGACAGATATTCCCCGGCGGGCAGTGAGAAGGTGTCGTAGTCCCTGGTGGGGTAGTATTCCGTGCCCAGCGTCACGGATACGTCCCCCAACGCCTCCAGCTGGGCCTTGTGGGTAAGTATTATGTCAACTGCTTCCTCTCGGCTCTCGCACGCCGCCAGCAGGGGGGACAGCAGGTCCAGCACCTTGTCCCGCATGGCCAGCTTCGCGGCCTGGTCCGCGTCCGAGTCGGAGTTGGCGATCACGTGCAGCCGCACCAGCCCGCCCGCCAGCTCCCGCTGGGTCTGTCCGGCCCACAGACCGGACAGGAAAAATACGCACAGCGCCAGCAGCAGCGCGGCCTCCCAGGGCTTTATTTTCTGTTTCAGCATAAAACATCACCGCCCATATTCTGGACGGTGACGGTGGATTTTAAACGGCCGCCGCGGGACAGGGCCGGGTCAGGTAGCACTCCTTATATTGGGAGGAGAGGGCGTCGTGAGCCGCTTTCGCGGCGGCGTCGTCCGGGAACAGGCCGAACACGGCGCTGCCGCTGCCGGTCATGACCGCCCCGGCGGCGCCTGCGTCCATGAGGGCGGACTTGATGGCGGATATCTCGCTCTGCCGCCGGTCCAGAACGTCCTCGAACACATTGTACATCCGCCGGGCCACGCCGGGGATATCGCCCGCCTCCAGGGCGGTGACGATGCCGGAGGTGTCCGGCCGGAGGCGGCTTTTCCGGCTGTCCGAGCGGAGGAACAGCTCCGGCGTGGACATGGCGAAGGCGGGCTTGCAGATGACGATGGCGCAGTCGGCCAGGCAGGGCAGCGGCGTGAGCCGTTCTCCCCGGCCCTCCGCCAGCGCGGCGCCCTCCATCACGCAAAAGGGCACGTCGCTGCCCACCTTCAGCCCGAACCGGCACAGCTCCTCCACGGGCATATCCCGGCCCGTGAGCCTGTTCAGCGCCCGCAGCACCGCGGCCCCGTCGGCGGAGCCGCCGCCCATCCCGGCGCAGACCGGGATGCGCTTCGTCACCCGGATATCCGCCCCCAGGCCGGTGCCCGCCAAAAAGAGCTTCGCGGCTTTCAACGCCAGGTTCCTATCGTCGGCGGGCAGATAGCTCTGGCCGGGGTCCACGGTGAAGCGCCCGTCGGCGCGCAGCTCCACGTCCAGATCGTCCCCAAACTCCACCGACTGCATCACCATGCGCAGGTCGTGATAGCCGTCCGGGGTCCTGCCCAGAATGTCCAGCGACAGATTCAGTTTTCCGTGGGCCCGGACGATCACAGCTCGAAAAGCCGGGCCATGAGGGCCGTGCCGTCGGGCAGCATAAGGCCGGTCTTAAGGCCGTTTTTCTCAGTGTAGGACAGGCCGGAGCACTTCGTCTCCCGGCTGTCGTAGATCAGGAAGGGCACCGGGTCCCCGTCATGGGCCCGGTTGGAGGTGAGGGTCTTGTGGTCGGACAGGATCAGGATACGAAAATCCTCCCCGCAGCCCCGAAGCCACTCCACGATGGGGGCGGTCTCCCGGCTGTCCAGCCATTCGATGGACTGGAGCTTGCCCGGCGTGTCCCCGTTGTGGGTGCACTCGTCGGGGGCCTCGATATGCAGCGCGGCAAAGTCGCACCGGGACAGTATCTCGATGGTCTTTTGGCACTTGCCGTCCCAGTTGGTGTCGATCTCCCCGGTGACGCCCTCCACCCAGGGGGCGGGCAGGCCGCTCAGTCTCGCAATACCCCGGACCAGAGGCACGGCGGACACCACCTCGCCGGTGTGGCCGTATTTTTTGGCGAAGTCCGGCAATATGGCGGCGGTGCCCTCCGCCCAGAACCAGATCCCGTTGGCGGGCATTTTGCCCGCGGCCCGGCGGGCCTCGTTCAGGGGATGATGGTCCAGGTACCGGAAGGCGGCTTCCTGGAGCGCTTCCAGCTTCTCCGCCACGGCGCAGCCGGAGGGGGCCAGCGGCCCGATGACCTCGCCCAGGTGGTCGTGGGGCGGGGTGAGGCGGATGCCGTCGATGTCCGCCCGGTGCATGACGGCGAAGTGCCGGAAGGAGGAGCCGGGGTTGATCTCGATGTCGTATTCCTTTGCCAGCGCGGCAAACTCCGGGCTGGCCCACAGGTCCAGAATGAGAGCGTCAGAGGTCTCGCCGTCGATGGAGCCCGCGCTGTGGGACAGGATGCGCCGCTGGCTGTAGGGCGCGTCGGAATCCTCCAGCGTCACCATATTGCACCGGCAGGCCATGTCCCCGTCGGCAAGCTCCACGCCCTGGGCGGCGGCCTCCAGCGGGCCCCGGCCGTGGTAATATTTCAGGGGCGAGGCGCCGAATATGGACATGATGGCCGTGGCGCTGCCCGGCTCGAATTCCTTAGGGCAGTTGACCACGCTGCCAAGCTCCCCCCGGCGGGCCAGGTCGTCGATGACCGGCTTGTCCGCCACCTCCAGGGGGGTCTTATCGCCAAGCGCGGGCACGGGATTGTCTGCCATGCCGTCGCCGATAATGAGAAGATACTTCATTTGCGTTCTCCCGGAATGATTTTTGTCAATTGTACCATGTCGCGCGGTTCCGGCATCAGCCGGGAGCGCGACTGGTATCTTGTGGTACAATAGCGGTTTTGGCGCTATTGTACCACGAAAAGCCGCTCACGGCAACGAAAAAAGCCGGACGGTTTTTGTCCGGCTTTTGGGTATGTTGTCGGTCAAGGCTGTTCGACGATTTTCGATTCGGTCTCCCGCGCTTTGGCCTGCTGCTCTTCGGCCCTGCGGCGCTTTTTCGGAATGGGACTTTCATGATAGAGGGATTCGATCTTGATCTCCTTGGTGATCTCCCAGTAGATCAGCCCCGCCACGATGCCCCGCAGGATGATGATGCTGAAGATGATGAACATCTCCTTCGGCTCCGTGACGATGACCGTGCGCAGCACCTCGCCGCCCATCTTGAAGGCCAGGGACAGCAGGATGCCCTGAGAGATGGTGGTGCGCGCGTCCGGCGAGCGCTTCAGCCACTTGACCATGCTGGAGACGCCGGTGACGATGAGCACCGTCGTGCCGAAAAATTCCAGGATCAAAATGCCCCATTCCACCAGTTGGTAGAAAGCGGCATGCGCCTGACTGAGCAGCATATGTCTCACCACCTCGCACAAATTTTCATCAACAATTATACCTTATGACCGTGCGGGCTGTCAATGCCGCTTTGCTTATGACAGGACCGGCAGCAGCGTTTCAGCCAGCGCGGACGCCCGACTGTAATACCAGTTGAAGACCCGGTCTCGCGGCTGCGACCGGTGAAGCAGAGCGTCCTCGATAAACTCGATATACTCGTTCAGGACCGCCAGGCGGATATCGAGCAGGTACTGTTCCCAGGCGGGTTTTTGAGAAAGTTTTATGTAAATCTTCTCAACGAATTCCCGTTTCTGCGCCTCCGTCATGGAGAAGGGGAAGGGGGGATGGCTGCCGCTGTCCCCGCCGTGGGCGATGAACCGGGCGATATCCAGCGCGTATGGCATCACGCCGCCGAAGGCCCAGTCCACCAGGATCGCCCGGCCCTGGGAGAACACGCAGTTGAAGGGCAGCAGGTCCCCGTTGCACAATGTCCGGGGACAGGTGCGCTGCCGGTCCAAAAACAGAGCGTAGGCGGCGGCCAGCAGGGGCTCGTTCGCGAGGCTCTTGGCCCGGCGCCTGACGCGCTCCATGTAGCGGTCAAAGCGTTCTGTCTCCGGCGCGCCCCAGAAACGGTTCATCACCGACGCAAGAGCGTCCGCGCAGGGGCCGATCATCTCGTCGGTGAACTCGCGCATATCCGGACCGGGGTCATGCTCCAGCAGGAGCCAGACCCGGCCGTCCCATGTGCCGCTTCCATAGCGGCGGGGGACGGGGAGGCCGGAGGCGGAGAGATACCGCTCATATAACTCGATCTCCCCGCTGTCCGAGGCTTTCAGGACATATGCCCGATCCCCGGCGGCGAGCCGGTAGACGTTGTAGCGGTTCAAAACGCCCTCTCCGTCGTCGCAGAACTGCTCCGCCGAGACGGGACCCGGGTCCTCGCCCAGAATACCGGACAGCAGGGACCGGAAGGGGATCGGCGAACCTGCCACGGGCTCCAGATACCGTCCCAGGCCCCGGTGATTCAAAAACTCTTGGGCGGCGGTGAGGACGCGTTTGTCGTCGGCATAGGTGAGGGCGGCCAGCGCCTCGTCAAAGGGCAGCCACTGGATGGAGGCCACTTCCTCAGGCTGGGCGGCGGTGTCCGTGCTCTTGGCGCGGGCCAGGAAGAAGATGACCTCCTTCGTCACCCCTGGCTCCGGACTGTACTCGATCCGCTCCCGGAACCCCTCCAGAAACTCCACCGTCAGCGCGGTCTCTTCCCGTATTTCCCGGACGGCGGTCTCGTGCTCCGTCTCGTCGGCTTCCACATGGCCCTTGCACAGGGACGTGTGGCCCTTTTGCATGCGCTCCACCAGCCACAATGTCTCCCGCTCCCGGGCGATGTAGATCGCCGCGCCGCAGCTCTTCTCCTGACGCATGGGGACACCTCCTGCGATTTATGTTAATAATATTATGTAATCTATATTATGTCAATCTAAAACCAGCCGCATGTGGATGATGCTGTGCATGGTCCCGTCGCTCTGACGGACGGCGTCGGGCAGCTCTCCCCAGGGGCGGAAGCCCATTTTTTCGTAGAGGGCCCGGCCCCGGTCGTTGCCCTCGATATATTCCAGCTCCAGCTGGGTGACGCCCCGCTGCCGCGCGGCGGCGATGAGTTCGGTGAACATGGCCGTGCCGATGCCCCTGTTCCAGTATTCCCGCCGCAGGGCGATGGCGAGAGAGGCCCGGTGACGGGTCTTGGCCTGGGTATGGAAGGCGATGGAGCAATTGCCCGCGATTTGTCCGTCCAGCTCGCAGGCGATCATCATCTGGTCGGGAGAGCGCAGGCTGTTTTCGATCCACGCCCGTTCCTCTTCCAGGGTGCGCGTGGGGTCATGAGGACCGGACAGGAGAAAGTCCGTCTCGGCCCGGACGGCGTTGAAAAAGTCCAGGAAGGCGGCGGCATCCTCCGGCTCGGGAGAGCGGAACCGGGCGGCGGACCCGTCCTTGAGCGCGACGGTTTTTGCTTCGTGTTTCATATCATTAGCCTCGCAGAGTTCGCCGCCGGAGCGGCGAATGAAGTAGGATCATTTTTTTCCGAGGACATGTACCTCGGAAAAAATACTTCTCAGCTTGCAAACGTGAACGCCTCCGCCGGATCGGCGGAGGCGCTTTGCGCTGCAGCAAGCTGCATCCTTCTCATTTGAAAGGATCTGCCTTTCAAATGACTTACTTGAGTTCCACTTTCGCGCCCACGTCCTCAAGACGCTTCTTGAGCTCCTCGGCCTCTTCCTTGGAGACCTGCTCCTTGATGACGGCGGGGATGCCCTCCACCTTGGCCTTGGCCTCGGCCAGACCCAGGTTGGTGATGGCGCGGACTTCCTTGATGACCTTGATCTTCTCAGCGCCGAAGTCGGTCATGACCACGTCGAACTCGGTCTTCTCTTCCACGGCGGGGCCGGCGGCGGCGGCAGCGGGAGCGGCCACGGCGGCGGCGGCGGAGACGCCGAAGGCGTCCTCGATCTCATGCACGAGCTCAGCCAGTTCCAGAACGGACAGAGCCTTGATCTCTTCGATCATAGCGGTAACTTTTTCGCTAGCCATTTCATTATCCTCCAAATATTTTCTCAGATGTTTGTCTTATTCGGCTGCGGGAGCCTCTGCGGCGGGAGCGCCGCCCTTCTGCTCAACGACCTGTCCCAGGACGACGGCCAGGGACGTGATGGGGGCGAGCATGGTGCCAAGGACCTTGGAATACAGCGCGTCGCGGCTGGGCAGGGGAGCGAGCTCCGCCACCTCGGCGTCGTTCAGGACCTTGCCGTCCACGAAAACGCCCTTGATGGTGAACAGATCGCCCATCTTGTCGCTGAACTCGGTCAGCTCATGGATGGGGACCAGGGGATCGCTGGCGCTGGTGGCCAGGCTGGTGGTGCCGTTCAGATGGTCGTCCAGGCCGGACAGACCCACCTTGTCAAGAGCCAGACGGGTCAGGGTGTTCTTCACCACCGAATACTCCACGCCCTTTTCCCGAAGGTCGCGGCGAAGCTCGGTGTCCTGCGCCACGTTGATGCCCTTGTAATCCACCAGGACGCCGCCTTCGGCCTCCTGCAGACGCTTGGCCAGCGCTTCCACGATGGCCTGCTTCTCGGTCAGAATTGCTTTGCTGGGCATAAGTTGGTTTTCACCTCCTGATAAAGAAAAATGTCCTTGTCCAAAGAGACAACGACACATAGAAACATCGTGATGCACATGATGCTCTCGGCGGGACTTATGTCCAAGGAAGGACTGCCAGCTGTCTCCGAACGGCAACTATCCTACCACAGAAGCCGTTCGGTGTCAAGCATTATTTTCCATCCGGGACAGCCTTTGTCACCAGCCGCGCCATGAGCCCGGTCAGGGGCAGCCAGGCGGCGGTGCAGACCACGTTGAAGATGGTGTGGGCGTTGGCGATCTGCCGCGCGGCGACGGCGGTCTCGGGCCCGGCGGGGGAGAGCAGCGCCGCCAGCCGTGCGAGGACCGGCGTGAATGGCAGGAACACCGCGCTGCCGGTGAGGTTAAAGATGAGGTGGGCCAGGGCAGCGCGTTTGGCGTCCCTGGACCCACCCGCGGCGGCGATGAGGCCCGTGACGGTGGTGCCGATGTTGCAGCCCAGGAGGATGGGGATCGCGCCCGTGAGCCCCAGCGCGCTGGAGACCCCGTCCGGCCCCGGCGCGGCGGCCAGCCGCTGCAGGACGGCCACCGTGGCGGAGCTGCTCTGGGCGATCACGGTCATGGAACAGCCCAGGAGCAGCCCCAGCAGCGGCTTATCCGCCGTCAGAGCCAGCAGCCCGGCAAAGCGGGGGCTGGCCGTCACCGGCTCCGCCGCCCGGCTCATGATCCGGATGCCCTCCAGCAGCAGGGCGAAGGAAAACGCCGCCGTGGCCAGCGCCTTGCCCCGCCGTCCCTTTGCCAGGGAACGGGCCAGGAAGCCCGCGAACAGGATGGGATAGATCAGCTCGTCCAGATCAAGGGCCAGAAGCTGGGCGGTGACGGTGGTGCCGATGTTGGCGCCGAAGATCACCGGTATGGCCTGACCGAGGTCCATGAGCCCCGCGCTCACAAAGCCCAGCACCGCCACCGTGGCGGCGGAGGAGCTTTGCAGCACCGCCGTGACGCCCGCCCCGGCCAGCGCGCCGGTCAGAGGCGTGCCCGTGGCGGCGGCCAAAATGGTCCGCATCCGCTCCCCGGCGGCGTCCCGCAGGGAGCCGGTCATGGTGTCCATACCGAATAAAAATAGGGCCAGGCCCCCCAAAAAGCCCGAGACCGCGTTGATGATAGTTGACATAATATTCTCCCGCGCCGGTCCCGATTGACTTTTCCCCGTTTGGTGGTAAGATAATGATCATCGCAAAGCGAAAACGATCGTTTTCGCCGCCAAACGACACGTTTGGCGGCAAATGATCCAAGGATCATTTGCGCGATGCTCATTGCAATGAATATATGGCAAAACAGCTACGCTGTTTTGCTGAGCCGCAAAGCGGCTCGGCGCAACGCCTTGCGGCGTTTCGCCATCATATATTCATTATAGGGAGAAAAACGGAGAGGGGACAGGTCAATGGAGCTTATGCGCGGGGCCCCGGCGGATATGACCGGCCGGGAGGACAGGGAGATACGCACATACGCCTTTCTGGACGGCCTGGGGGTGGACTATTACCGGACCGACCACCCGGAAGCGCCCTCCACCAGCATGGAGGTCTGCGCCCAGGTGGACGCGATCCTGGGCACGCCCATTTGTAAGAATCTGTTTTTGTGCAACCGGCAGAAGACGGATTTTTATTTGCTGATCATGCCGGGGGACAAGCCGTTCAAGACGAAGGAGCTGAGCCGTCAGCTGGGCGTGAGTCGGCTGAGCTTCGCGGACCCGGAGCATATGCTGGCGTATCTGGACGTGACGCCGGGGAGCGTGAGCGTGCTGGGGCTGATGAACGACAAGGACGGCCGGGTGCGGCTGGCGATAGACGAGGACGTGCTGGCCGAGCCATGGTTCGCCTGCCACCCCTGCAAGAACACCAGCTCCCTGAAATTCCGGACAGCGGAGCTGACGGAGAAGATCCTGCCCGCCATGGGGCATACGTACACGCCGGTGAGATTGACGGGCGAAGGATAAAGCGGCGGACCGAAGGGAACGGTCCGCCGCCTTTTTGGGTTCAAAAGCTCCCGATGACCAGAGAGCGCAGCTCCTGGGCCCGGCGGCGCTCGTCGCCGGAGAAGGCCGTGAACGCCTCCCGCAGCGCGGGACAGTCCGTCTGTTCCGCGGCCTTTTCATACCGCTCCGCCATATCCCCGGCCTGGAGCAGCGCCGTCCGCAGAGCGGGCAGCTTATGGCCCAGGGGCCGACAGTCCTCGTTGGAGCCCCCGGCCACGCCGGTGACGATGAAGTACTCGGCCCGCAGCCGCCGCAGATGGCGGCGGGCCTGGCTGGCGTGGCGCTGGAGCACCGCCCGGCCGTCCCCCCGGCACATCCGCGCCAACGCCAAGGCACAGCTTTCGGCGCAGGTCTCGTCGTGTATGAGGCCCAGGAGCGTGTCCTCCAGGGAATATGTACCGGTCTGCGGCCCCGGCTCCGCCGGACGGTCCTCCCGGCAGGATACCCGCTGCCAGAGGCTTTCAAATCCGTCCAGGCTCTCTTTTATCATATCATCCATATCATCGACCCTCCGGGCCATTGTATGCGCGGTCGGGCCTTTCTGACAAAGCCGCCCCGTCATCGACGGGGCGGCGGGGCTTATTGATAGGCGTGGGAGCGGACGTACTGGAGGAGGGCGTTGTAACCGTTGGTATTCATGTGGATGCCGTCGTTCTGGGCGTCGATGAACTGGGAGGAGAGGTTCCCGGTCCCGTCGACCAGCGCCTCGTGGGAGTTGAGAAAGCGCGTGCCGGTCTGGGCGGCCACGTCCTGTATCCACTGGTTGGCGGCGTTGATCTTGTCGTTTTTGATGTCCGCCGCCGTGTTGGCGTCGATGACGGGATAGATGGAATTGCAGATGATCCGGGTATTGGGGCTGGCGGCCTGGATGGCCTGGACCAGACCCGTGTAATAGTCCTTGAACTGTTCCTCGTTCAGGATGGCCACGCCGTTGATGCCCAGGGTGATGATCAGATATTCCGGCTGCCGGGCGGCGATCGCGTCCGCGATGGACAGGCTCTGTGCGCTCTGGTCGTCGCCGGGGGTGTAGCATTCCACGGTCTCCACGGCCCAGTTGAAGAGGCTCAGCGTGCCATTGGAGGGAACGAGGACCTGCCAGTGGGGCAGGACGCCGTAAGCATACAGCCCGTAGGTGGTGCTGTCGCCCAGAAAGACCAGCTTGTCCTGATATTCCTGCCCCAGATCCAGGGTCTCCGCCAAAACGGTGGGGTTGTTCACAGGCGCCTGTTCCTGCGCGGGGGCCTGACCGTCCGCGGGGGCCTGACCGTCCGCCGGTGCCTGACCGTCTGCGGGGGTCTGACCGTCCACGGGAACTCCTGTCTGTGCGGGAGGCGCGGTCTCGGCGGTCTCTCCGCCGCCCGTGAAGGATACATAGGCCAGCAGGAAAACGCACACGGCCAGACACAGCAGTATGGCGACGGTCCAGAGTGTGTAAAACCCCTCTCTGGTCCTTGCGTTCATGGGATGTCCTCCTTGCCTGTCACTGGTATGCGTGGGTGCGGATGTTCTCCAGCAATACGCTGAAGCCGGCGGCGTTCAAATGGATGCCCATGGCGGTATCGTCGGTGTAATCGCCGTTCAGCTGGCCGGAACCGTCCATGAGCACGTCGTGGGAGTTGAGATAACGGACGCCGGTCTGGGCCGCGATGTCATAGACCCACCGGTTGGCGGCGTTGACCTTCTCGTTGCTGATGCCGTTGGGGACATAGCTGTCGATCACCGGGTATATGGACTGGCAGATGATCTTCGTGTCGGGACTGGCCTGCTGGATGGCCTGGATCATGCGCACGTAATAATCCTTGAATCCGTCCTCGTCCAGAAAGGCGATGCCGTTGATGCCCAGGGTGATCATGAGGTATTCCGGCTGCCGCCGGGCGGCGCAGTCGGGGATGGACAGGCTCTGGGCGTTATAGGGATCGGCCGGGTCATAGTAGGCGATGGGGTCGATCTCCCAGTTGAACAGAGCCAGGGTGCCGATGGAGTCCGCCCAGATCTGGGTGAAGGGCAGGATGCCGTACGCGCCCAGGCCGTAGGTGGTGCTGTCGCCCAAAAAGACGAATTTGTCGATATACTCCTGCCCGGCGTCCCCCGTCTCGGTCAGCTCTACGGGAACGGGCGTGGGGGACGGCTCCGCCGTGGGCTTTGGGGTGGCGGTAGGCGTAGGGACGGGGGTGGGCGAGGCTGTGGGCTCCGCCGTAGCGGGGACCTCGGTTGCGGCGGGGGAGAACAGCTGCGAGGCCTCCGCCGCGCTGTCCGGCGCGGCCAGCAGCCACGCCAGTACGGCGGCTGCCCCGGCGATCAGCACGATCAGTATGACCAGCAGCACCCGCGGCAAACGGCTTTTTGATGAACGGCCCATATCGATTGACTCCCTATCTAAACCCAAGGGGAAGCTGACGCTTCCCCTTGCGGTATGATCTGACGACGGTTTATTCCGCGGCGGCCATGGCCTTGGCTTCCTCGATAATCTTCTGCTGGACGTTCATGGGCGTCTCGTCGTAGCGGATGAAGTCCAGGGTGAAGGAGCCGCGGCCCTGGGTGATGGAGCGCAGGTCGATGGCGTAGGT
>CANRDC010000079.1 GCA_947629245.1 uncultured Oscillospiraceae bacterium
GAGATGTCCGTCCGGCCCGCCCTGGCCGCCTCCACCGTGATATACCGCACCTCGCCGACCCGTATCCCCGTGGCGCATACCGTCTCCATCAGTAGGCTCAGCCGGTGCTTTCCCAGCCGCTCCGCCGTCTCCACCAGACGCATATACTCCCCCTTCGTCAGTTCCCGCTCCGTGCCTCGGAACAGCCGCCGCTGGATGCGAAGGTACTTCGTCCTGCAGTCCGCCCGGCCCAGATACGTCAGAAACCGGTTCATCGCCGACAGCTTGGCGTTGACCGTCACCGGCGCGAGACCGCTCGCCAGCAGCTGCTCCTTCCAGTCCGCCGCCGTCTCCTTCGTAAGTTCCCGCTCCCCCAGCCACCCGGCGAATTCCGCCGCGTCGCGTCCGTACTTCTCCACGGTCCCCGCCGCGCGCTCCTCCGCCCGCAGCGCCTCCGCAAACGCGGCGATCTCTCTTGTTCCTATCGTTAGCATAAAAATACCTCCCCTGTTTTGTATAGACACCATTCTACACAATCAGGGGAGGTATTATCTACACTATTATATTGTCTGACCCGATCCGCTCACTTCTCCGGCCCGCACAGCTCCGCCACGGAGTGGGCGAATATCTCGGCGGCGGTGACCAGGTCCTCCACCGGGATGCGCTCGTTGGCCCCGTGCATGCGCACGTCCATCCCCGGCATGACCACGCCGAAGGCCACGCCGCCGGGCACGTCGTGCACATAGGTGCCGCCGCCCATGGAATAGCAGCCTCCGGGATGGCCGGAGTATGCCTCATAGCACCGGTTCAGAGTCCGGATGAATCCCCCCTCCACCGGTGTGTGGTGGGGCGGGATCATGGTCCCTTCCGTCTCAAAGCCCAGCGCTCCCATGGTCCTGTCCGCCACCGCCTTGCAGTTGGCGTCGTCGGCGCACACCGGCACCCGGCAGTCGCAAAGGCCCTCCAGGCCGGTCCCGGTGAAGTCGATCTGGGTGAAAGAGCAGGTCAGAGGCCCGGTCACATCGTCCTGCTGGACAATGCCCAGGGCCCTGCCGTAATAGTCCCCGTGGGGCAGGACCCTATCGAGCTCGCGGAGCGCGCGGGTGGAGGCGCAGTCCGCCAGGGGCAGACCGCTCAGCACCCGGATCAGAGCGGTGTTGGCGTTGACGCCGGTCTCCGGCATGGCCGCGTGGCAGCCCCTGGCGGTCAGCGTGAGTTTCACGCCCTCCGGGGCCTCTTCCGCCCGGACAGTCGCGCCCAGCTCCGCCGCCAGCGGCGCGGCGGCGGAGAGAAGCGCCGCCTTATCCAGGCCCGCGATCACGGCCCCCGCCTCTCCCGGCACCACGTTCACCCGGAAGCCCCCGTGCAGGCCCGTCACCCGGGGCGCCGCGGTCTCCGGCTCCCAGGTTTTATGGAAGCGCAGACGGTAAAAGCCCTTCTCGGCGTTGCACACGGGAAAGTCGGAATCCGGGGTGAAGGTCCGGGGCGCGGGCGATACCCGTTCATAATACCAGGCCACGTCGCTGGAGCCGTTTTCCTCGTCCGTGCCCAGGATGAGGCGGCACCGGCCCCGCAGGGGCAGACCCAGCTCCTTCACGCACCGCATGGCGTACAGGGCCGCCACGGCGCCCCCCTTGTCGTCCGCGACCCCGCGACCGTAGATGTATCCGTCCGGCTTCACCACCGGCTCAAAGGGGTCCGTGTCCCAGCCGTCGCCGGGGCCTACCACGTCCAGATGGGCCAGGATGTCCACCGCAGGCTCGTCCGGCCCCATGTCCGCCGTCATCACCCGGTCCCCATGGTTCGTCACCACAAAGCCGTAGCCCTCGCAAAGCTCCATCGCCTTTTCCAGCGCCCGCTTTGCCTCGGGGCCGTAGGGCGCGCCGGGCTCCGCCGGGCCCCCTACGCTGGGGATGCGGCACAGGCTCTTCAGGTCCTCCAAAAGCTCCTCCCGGTGGTCCTCCATCCAGGAGACGATCCGCGCGTCTTTTTCCATAGCTGCTCCTCTCCGCCCCTTCGGGCCGCAGTCATCCCCGGAAGGCGGATGCCATCCGGGGACGCGATGTGTTTCCTTATTCTCCGCCGCCGTCCGCCGGTACGTCGCCGACGCCGGTCGGGGCCCCGGCCGTATCGTCCACGACTACGCTCCCGCCGTCTGGCTCGCCGATGGTCTGCTCACCGCCGGTTTCCTCGCCGCCGGTCTGGCCTTCGTTGCCGGTCTGCTCTTCGCCGCCGGTCTGGCCCTCGTCGCCGGTCTGGCCTTCGCCGCCGGTCTGCTCTTCGCCGCCGGTCTGCTCTTCGCCGCCGGTCTGCTCTTCGCCGCCGGTCTGACCCTCGCTGCCGGTCTGGCCCTCGCTGCCGGTCTGGCCCTCGCTGCCGGTCTGGCCCTCGCTGCCGGTCTGGCCCTCGCTGCCGGTCTGGCCTTCGCTGCCGGTCTGGCCCTCGTTGCCGGTCTGGCCTTCGTTGCCGGTCTGGCCCTCGTTGCCGGTCTGGCTCTCGCTGCCGGTCTGGCCCTCGCTGCCGGTCTGACCCTCGCTGCCAGCCTGGCCCTCGTTGCCGGTCTGACCCTCGTTGCCGGTCTGGCCCTCGTTACCGGTCTGGCCCTCGTTGCCGGTCTGGCCCTCGTTGCCGGTCTGGCCTTCGTTGCCGCCATCTCCCGTATAGTTCGGGTCCAGGATCGTATAGCTGGTGACCGTACCGGCCTGCGGTCCGGACAGATAGGTGATGGTCACCGTGATGGTACCGTCGCCGTTGTTGACGTACGAGGTGGTGTAATCCACGCCTTCCGTCAGTTCGCCGCCGTTGCCGTCGTCAAACAGGCCGCCGCCGTTCTCTCCGTCCTCGCCGTTATCCTCGCTCTCGGTATCGATCACGTCCGTATCGTCCATGGGCGGTGCGGTCCATGTATCCCCGGGGAAGATATACTGAACGATGGTATCCCCTCGGGTCTGCTTGAACAGGTCCCTCCCCGGACGGATCGGGACCCGGCCATGGGCGCCTGTTCTGTACGCCCAGTCCAGCTCTATGTCGTAAATATACTCGTCCGGGTCGATCACCCTGGTCGATTCGTTTTTGCTCTGCTCGGTGTTTACGTCATTGTCGTCGATGTCGCCGTGGTCGATCATGACCCAGGCATGGAGGGCGTTATACTGATTGACGCCGCCGCAGACCGGATAGGCCTGGAAGCCCAGCCGCCGGGCCAGATACAGGAAGGAGGCCGCCCAGTAATAGCAGGAGCCGCGCTTCGTCTGATACATGGTCTTGGCGCAGCTCAGCGCCCAGACCGTGGAGCCGCGCTGCCAGCCGAGAGGACGGGTCATATAGTCGTAATCGCCGTACAGCAGATAATCATACGCCTGCCTCAGCTTCTCCTCGTTGAGAAGGCTCCCGGTGTCGCCCTGGATGATGCCCGCCATGATGGAATCCACATAGCCGTCCACCTCCACGTCCCCGGAGGTGTAGCGTCCGTTCTCGCCGAAATGGAGATAGCCCAGGTCAAAATTGGTGGCGAACGGCCCGTCCGCGCTCTGCACGTAGAACATGGAGCCGTCCAGCTCCTGCAGACCGGGCAGGCTCCGCTGCAGGAAGTACCCGTCCTCCGGCGCGTAGTACAGCCCGTCTGTCGCCAGGCCGTCCTGAACGGTATGGAATCCCTTCTGGAAGTAGTCCAGCCGCAGCTCGGCGTTGACATGGCACAGCCTGTCGTCCAGCAGGATCATGCCCTGAGCGGCATCGTCCGCCTCGCCCATGATGTAGGCCATCAGCTCGTTGGTGGCGGACACGTCCACGATGTCGTAATAGGCCCAGAAGTCCCGGGGCACATCCGTATAGGGGGACGCGGCATAAGCGGCGTCGATGGCCGTCCTGTTGGGCGTCCGGCCCAAGGCCCGGTTGATCAGCACCGCGGCCTCCGCGCGGGTCAGCGGCGCGTCGGGATAAAACCCGCCGTCCTGATAGCCGGACAGCCACCCGCTGGTCATAGCCGCCGCCACGCTGCCCATAGACCAATGCTCCGCCGGTACGTCCTGGAACGCCAGAGCCGTCACCTCGCTCACGTTCATCATCCGGCAGAGGACGGCCACCATCTCGCTGCGGGTGATGGGCTCATCCGGCCGGTAGGTCCCGTCCCCGTAGCCGCTCACGATCCCGAGGGACGCGAGCTGCTCCACGCCCGCATAGACCGGGCTGTCCGCGGGCACGTCGGTAAACGCCGCCTCCCCGCCGGGGACATCCCCGCCGACGTCCAGAAGCCCGCAGAGGATCTGGGCCATCTGCCCTCTCGTCACCGGGTCGTTCGGGCGGAAGCTGCCGTTATCCCCCGTCATATACTGCGTGTGGCTCGTCTGCACCTGCTGCGGCTGCTGGGGCTGCTGAACAGACGATACCTCCTCGGGACCGCCGGTCTGGAACTGGACCGATTCGCTCACATGGGGAGTCTGCTCCGTCCCCTCCCTGCCGATACAGGACGCAAGAGCCAGCATCAGCAGTCCGATACAGGCGATTATAATAAAATGAGAACGTCTCATAGCCTTCCTCCGAAACAGCAGCGTTCTGCCAGGGCCGGCGCGCTTCCGGACGGGATCGCGCGCATGCGCGAAAATGCTAATCCGGCCATTTGGGTCATGCTGCGGGCTATTATAACACACCGGCACAAAATATGCCATAGTCACAATCGACAATATGGCCTTATCGGACCGGTAAATCCTCTCTTTTCCTTTTCTTTGCGGGAAAAATATGTTATAATACTTTATTGGAGTTTGATTATACTCCGATCCCTCGCAGGATGTGTGAACAAAGCTTTATTTTATTCTTCACGATCAGAAAGGCGATATACATGACAAGGATCGATATCTTCTCCGGTTTTCTCGGCGCCGGAAAAACCACCCTCATCAAAAAGCTCCTGGCCGACGGCTATCAGGGGCAGAAGCTGGTGCTCATCGAAAACGAGTTCGGCGAGATCGGCATCGACGGCGGCTTTTTGAAGGACGCCGGTATCGTGGTCAACGAGCTGGAATCCGGCTGCATCTGCTGCAGCCTCACCGGCGATTTCCGCCAGGCGCTTCGGATGGTGGCCGAGCAGTACCAGCCCGACCGCATCCTCATCGAGCCCTCCGGCGTGGGCAAGCTGTCCGAGATCGTGGCGGCGGTCCAGTCCGCCGGGGACCAGTTCGTGCTGGGCGGCCTCACCACCGTGGTGGACGCGGCCAAGGCCAAGATGTATATGAAAAACTTCGGCGAGTTTTTCGACAACCAGGTCCAGTCCGCCAACTGCATCGTCCTCAGCCGGACCGGGAACCTGTCCCCGGAGAAGGTGGCCCAGGCCGAGGCCCTGCTGCGGGAGAAAAATCCCGAGGCCGTCATCGTCTCCACCGACTGGGACGAGCTGACCGGACAGCAGATCCTGGACGCCATCGACCGGCGCAGCTCCATCTCCGCGGAGCTGGCCGCCCTCCTGGAGGAGCACTACCGGGAGGAGGAAGAGGACGAGTGCGACGACCCCGAATGCGAGTGCCATCACCATGACCACGAAGATGATGACGAGCATGAGCATGAGCATGAGCATGAGCATCATCATCACCATCACGACGACGATGATGATGACGACGAGCATGAGCATCATCACCATGACCATGACGAGCACGACCACGACGAGCACGAGCATCATCATCACCATCATCACCACCATCACCACGGCCACGACGCGGACGAGGTGTTCCAGAGCTGGGGCGCGGAGACCTCCAGAAAGTTTGCCGCCGCCGACATCGACGCCATTCTGGACAAGCTGGCCGACGCGGACGCCTACGGCTTCGTGGTCCGGGCCAAGGGCTACGTGCCCGCCCCGGACGGGACCTGGGTCCACTTTGACTACACCCCCGGCGAGAAGGACATCCGCACCGGCGCCGCCAATGTGGCAGGCCGGGTATGCGTCATCGGCGCGAACCTCAAGGAGGACGCTGTGAAGGAGCTGTTCGGGCTGTGAATCAGATCCCTGTCTATCTGTT
This sequence comes from uncultured Oscillospiraceae bacterium, assembly GCA_947629245.1. GTDB lineage: Bacteria > Bacillota > Clostridia > Oscillospirales > Oscillospiraceae > CAJOIG01. The sequence continues at coordinate 5,982 of CANRDC010000079.1, forward strand.
CACCGGCTTTCTGGAGGCCGGTAAGACCAAGTTCGTCCAGGAGACCCTGGAGGACCCCCGCTTCAATCAGGGGGAACGCACGCTCCTGCTGCTGTGCGAGGAGGGCGTGGAGGAGTACGAGCCGGACAACTTTTCCGGCAAGAACGTGTTCATCCGCACCCTGGACAGCCAGGACCAGCTCCAGACCGAGACCCTGGACGGGCTGCTGAGGGAGTGCCGGGCCGAGCGGGTGCTGGTGGAGTATAACGGCATGTGGCTGCTGGATGACCTCTATCAGCGCCTGCCGGAGGCGTGGGTGGTGGCCCAGGAGTTCCTCTTCTGCGACGCCAACACCTTCGTCAGCTACAACGCCAACATGCGCCAGCTGGTCTATGACAAGCTGAAAAGCTGCGAGCTGGTGGTGTTCAACCGCTGCAAGCCGGACCTGGACAAGATGGAGCTGCACAAGATCGTCCGGGCCGCCAACCGCCGGTGCGACATCGCCTACGAGGCCCCGGACGGGCAGGTGACCTACGACGACATCCAGGACCCTCTGCCCTTCGACCTGGAGGCCCCGGTGGTCGACATCAAGGACGAGGATTATGCTCTGTTTTACACAGACCTGTCCGAGGATTTCTCCAAGTACGACGGCAAGACCCTGCGCTACAAGGGCATGGTGGCGCACAGTCCCCGGCTGCCCAAGGACGATTTCGTCTTTGGGCGTCAGTTGATGATGTGCTGCGCCAACGACATCCAGTTTACCGGCCTCATCTGCCGCTGGCCGGAGGCAGCCAGCCTGGAAAAGGGCCAGTGGGTCACGGTCACGGCCCATGTGGACGTGAAATGGCACCGGGGCTACGGCAAAAAGGGCCCGGTGCTGACGGTGGAGCATCTGGAGCCCGCCGCGCCTCCGGCCCAGCCCGTAGCCACGTTTTATTAAGTCGTTTGAAAGGCTGCCTTTCAAATGAGAATGCTTCGGCCCGCCGCAGCGCAATGATGCCTCGCAGAGTTTGCGCCCGGAGGCGCAAATAGAATTGGATATGATTTCCGGGGACATGCGCCTCGGAAATCATACTTTACGGCCCGCAAACGTGTAAAATCCCCTGTCCTTTGGGACAGGGGATTTTATGCGCTGCAGCGGGCCGCAGCCTTCTCGATCAAATGCTTGCATTTGATCGACTGGTGTTACACCAGCTCGATCACGGCCATCTCGGCGGCGTCGCCGCGGCGGGCGCCGGTGCGGGTGATGCGGGTGTAGCCGCCGTTGCGGTCGGCATACTTCACGGCCAGGTCGTTAAAGACCTTCTTCGCCACGTCCTCCCGGGTCAGGAATCTGAGCGCCAGACGGTAGTTGGCCAGGCCCTTCTTCTTCCCCAGGGTGATCATCCGCTCCGCCAGAGGACGGACCTCCTTGGCGCGGGTGACAGTGGTCTCCATGCGGCCGGTATCCAGCAGGTCGGTCACCTGCTGGCGCAGCATAGCCATACGGGCGGCCGTCGGCTTGCCGAGCTTACGGGTTCCGGGCATTTTCGTTTACCTCCAAAAGTGAGTGTGGGTTCGGATCACTTGGCGTCCTCGTCGCTGGCCAGGCTCAGGCCCATCATCGCCAGCTTCTGGATGACCTCCTCCAGGCTCTTGCGGCCAAGGTTGCGCACCTTGATCATCTCGTCCTGGGTCTTGGACACCAGATCCTCCACCGTGTTGATGTTTGCGCGCTTCAGACAATTAAAGCTGCGCACGCTCAGGTCCAGCTCCTCGATGGTCATCTCCATCACCTTGTCCTTCACGGTCTCGTTCTTCTCCACCACGGTGGAGCCCATGTTCATGCTCTGGGAGAGGTCGGTGAACAGGGTGAAGTGGTCGCACAGGATCTTGGCGCCAAGGCTCACAGCGTCCCTGGGGGAGATGGTCCGGTCGGTCCAGACCTCAAGCGTCAGCTTGTCATAGTCCGTCTGGTTGCCCACGCGGGTGTTCTCCACCGCGTAGTTCACCTTCAGGACAGGGGTGTATATGGAGTCGATGGGGATGACCCCGGCCACGGTCTGGGCGGGCTTGTTCTTGTCCGCGGGCACATAGCCCCGGCCATGGGAGATGGTCAGCTCCATGGAGAGAGAGGCGTCGGGCCCCAGGGTCGCGATGTGCAGCTCCGGGTTGAGGATCTCCACCTCGCCGTCGGACTTGATGTCCGCGGCGGTCACCTCGCACTCGCCGTCGGCCTCGATATAGACGGTCTTGGGGCCGTCCCGGTGCAGGCGGGCAATGAGGCTCTTGATGTTCAGGACGATCTCCGTCACGTCTTCCTTGACGCCGGGGATCGTGGAGAACTCATGCTGGACACCGGCGATCTTGATGGTGGTCACCGCCGTGCCGGGCAGGGAACTCAAAAGCACCCGCCGCAGGGAGTTGCCGAGGGTCGTGCCGTAGCCCCGCTCCAGCGGTTCCACGATAAATTTTCCATAGCTTTCGTCCGCCGGGCTTTCCACACATTCAATGCGCGGCTTTTCGATCTCTATCATGTGTTCTTACCCTCCTTTGAGATGTGCGCGCGAAAAGGCAGCGCGCGGTTTGCAGCTTACCAATCGTGAGGGTCTTACTTGGAATACAGCTCGACGATGAGATGCTCCTCGATGGGCAGGTCGATGTCCTCCTTGGAGGGCACGCCGGTCACCCTGGCGAGCATATTGGCCGCGTCATAGTCCAGCCACTTGGGCGGCTGGCGGGACGCGTTGGCCTCGATGTTGGCCTTGAGCTTCTCCAGATCGCGGCTGGAGGGTTTGACAGAGATCACCATACCGGGCTTGACCAGGAAGCTGGGGATGTCCACCTTGCGGCCGTCCACAGTGAAGTGGCCGTGGCTGATCAGCTGGCGGGCCTCCGGGCGGCTCATGGCGAAGCCGAGACGGTACACCACGTTGTCCAGACGGGACTCCAAGATGGCCAGCAGGTTCTCGCCCGCCTGACCGCTGCGGCGCTCGGCCATGTCGAAATACTTGCGGAACTGGGCTTCCAGCACGCCGTAGTAACGCTTGGCCTTCTGCTTCTCACGCAGCTGCATGCCGTACTCGGAGGTCTTGCTCCGGCCCTGGCCATGCATCCCTGGGGGATAGGAGCGCACGGACACGGAGCACTTTTCCGTATAGCACCGGTCGCCCTTCAGAAACAGCTTCTGATTCTCGCGGCGGCACAGACGGCACACCGCATTCGTATATCTTGCCATATTATCGTTCCTCCCTTACATCAGACGCGGCGGCGCTTGGGCGGACGGCAACCGTTGTGGGGAATGGGCGTCACGTCCTTGATCATGGTGACCTCCAGGCCGGCGGTCTGCAGGGCGCGGATGGCGGCTTCACGGCCGCTGCCGGGGCCCTTGACGAACACTTCCACGGTCTTCAGGCCGTGCTCCATGGCGGCGCGGGCCGCGGTCTCCGCGGCGGTGGACGCGGCGAAGGGGGTGGATTTCCGGCTGCCCCGGAAGCCCATTCCGCCCGCGCTGGCCCAGCTGATGGCGTTGCCGTTGGGGTCGGTCACGGTGACCATGGTGTTGTTGAAGGAAGAGCTGATATGGACCTGGCCCTTCTCGATGTTCTTCCGCTCTCTGCGACGGGTGCGGACGACCTTTTTGCCCTTCTGAGCTGCTGCCATTTTCTCTTCCCTCCCTTACTTCTTCTTGTTGGCGATGGTGCGCTTGGGACCCTTGCGGGTGCGGGCGTTGGTCTTGGTCCGCTGGCCGCGCACGGGCAGGCCCTTCCGGTGGCGGGTGCCACGGTAGGAGCCGATCTCCATCAGCCGCTTGATGTCAAGAGCGTTCTGGCGGCGAAGGTCGCCTTCCACGACGAAACCCTTGTCGATGCACTCGCGCAGCTTGGCCTCGTCCGCCTCGGAGAGGTCCTTCACGCGTGTGTCCGGGTCGATCCCGGTCTGTTCCAGTATCTTCTTTGCGGATGTCCTGCCGATGCCGTAGACATAGGTCAAGCCTATCTCCACACGCTTGTCCTTCGGCAGGTCAACGCCAGCGATTCGTGCCATCTTTTCTGACCAGTCCTTTCTTCTTCAAGATAGGCTCTCTCAGCCTTGTCTCTGCTTATGCTTCGGGTTGGAGCAGATCACCATGACCCGGCCATGGCGCTTAATGATCTTGCATTTCTCGCACATGGGCTTCACACTGGGCCTAACTTTCATGTTATAAGCCTCCTTAAAACTAAACGCTTGTGTTTACTTCGTGCGCCAGGTGATGCGGCCTCGGGTGAGGTCGTAGGGCGACATCTGCACGGTTACCTTGTCCCCCGGAAGGATGCGGATGAAGTTCATCCGGAGTTTGCCGGAGATGTGGGCCAGAATGGTGTGTCCGCCGCCGATGTCCACCTGGAACATGGTGTTGGGCAGCGATTCGACCACCGTGCCCTCCAGTTCGATAACGTCATCTTTCGCCAAGAAGTTTTCCCTCCTTCGCCGCGGCCTTCTCAGCCGCCTGTGCTAACGTCTGCCTGATTGACCTGTCCGTTGCCGGAGGGGCGTTCCCCTCCGCCACCAGACGCACATGCCTGGGGCTTTTGGATTTGGGGTTCGTCTCTTTGCGGAGCTTCCCGTCCCGCAGGAGCAGCCGCTCCCCCTGGACGCCGGTGACCATGTAGAGCTTCCCTCTGTCGTGCCCCGCCAGGGACACCACGATGTCGTAAGGCTCGGGCCGCTTCATTCACAGGTCCTCCGCCCAGGTCAGGATCTCCGGCTCGCCGTCGGTGATGAGGATGGTGTTCTCGTAATGGGCCGAGAGGCTTCCGTCCGCCGTCTTGACGGTCCAGCCGTCAGGCAGCACCTTGACCTCCCAGGTCCCCGCGTTCACCATGGGCTCCACCGCGATGGTCATACCCTTCACCAGGGTAGGACCCCGTCCGGCTCTGCCGAAATTCGGGACCTCCGGCGCCTCGTGCATCTCGCTTCCGACACCGTGGCCCACATACTCACGCACCACGGAACAGCCATTCTTCTCAGCATATTCCTGTACGGCGTGGGATATGTCCCCGACCCGGTTGCCCGCACGGGCAAATTTGATCCCCTCGAAAAAGCTCTGCCGCGTGACGGCGATGAGGTTCTTCGCCGCCTCTGAACAGGAACCTGCAACGTAGGTCCCCGCGCAGTCGCCCACATAGCCCTTCCAGGTGGCCCCCACGTCCACGGAGACGATGTCGCCTTCATGGATGACACGGGGGCCGGGGATCCCGTGGATCACTTCATCGTTGACGGAGAGGCACACGCTGGCGGGAAATCCGCCGTAGCCCAGGAACGTGGGCTTCGCGCCGCTCTTGACGATGAAGCGCCTCACTTCCCGGTCGATCTGCGCCGTTGTGACGCCGGGGGCTACCATTTCCCGGGCCAAGGTCCGGGCAGCCGCGGTAATTCGCCCCGCCTGTCGCATCAGCTCGATCTCCCGGGGGGATTTGACAATGATATTGCTCATATATTATCAGATCCCCAGAGCTTTCATGATCTCCGCCGTGTTCTCCTCGATGGAGGGTTTGTTTTCCACGGTTTTGAGCTTTCCGCGTTCCTTGTAGAACGCCAGCAAAGGCTCGGTCTGCTCATGATAGGTGCGCAGCCGGTCCTTCACGGTCTCCGGCGCGTCGTCCGCCCGGATAATGAGTTGATTGCCGCACTTGTCGCACACGCCCTCCTTCTTGGGAGGAGCGTTGACGATGTGGTAGGTGGCGCCGCAGACGGGGCACACCCGCCGACCGCCCATACGGGCGACGATGGCGTCGTCCTCCACGGCCAGATCCAGGGCCACGTCGATGTCCACGCCCTGTGCCTCCATGGCCTCCGCCTGGGGGATGGTCCGGGGCACGCCGTCCAGGATATAACCCTTGGCGCACTCGGGCCCCTGCAGCGCCTCGGCCAGGATGCCGATGATCACGTCGTCCGGGACCAGCTTGCCCGCGTCCATGTAGCTCTTGGCCTGCAGGCCCACGGGAGTACCGGCCTTCACGGCCGCCCGGAGGATATTGCCGGTGGAGATGGTGGGGATGCCCAGCTTTTTGGAGAGGATCTCCGCCTGGGTGCCCTTTCCGGCGCCGGGGGCGCCGAGCATGATGATCTTCATATTCCAGCGCCCTCCTTCTTACTCAAGGAAACCCTTATAGTGCCGCATGAGCATCTGGCTCTCCAGGGCCTGCACGGTCTCCAGCGCGACGCCCACGACGATGATGACGGAGGTGCCGCCCAGGGAGATGCCCAGGCTGCTGGCGGTTTCGGAATACATGCTCACGATATAGGGAACGGCCGCGATGATGCACAGATAGATGCTGCCGAAGAGGGTGATCTTGTTGAGCACCTTCTGGATGAACTCGCTGGTGGGCTTACCGGGGCGATAGCCGGGGATGAAGCCGCCGTTCTTGCGCAGGTTGTTGCTGATCTCGATGGGGTTGAACTGGATGGTGGAATAGAAGTACCCAAAGAAGACGATCAGCAGCGC
>CANRDC010000080.1 GCA_947629245.1 uncultured Oscillospiraceae bacterium
ACCCGTCGTGACCGAGGAACCCGCTGTCACCGAGGAACCCGCGGCCACCGAGGAACCCGCTGTCACCGAGGCGCCCGATGTCACCGAGGAACCCGTCGTGACCGAGGAACCCGATGTCACCGAGGAACCCGCGGCCACCGAGGAACCCGTCGTGACCGAGGAACCCGCTGTCACCGAGGAACCCGTCGTGACCGAGGCGCCCGATGTCACCGAGGAACCCGCTGTCACCGAGGAGCCCGCGGCCATCGCGGTCACAGCGGCGGAGAGCTCCGGCATACTTGAGAACGGCCTGACCTGGAAGCTGGCCAACGGGACGCTGACCATCTCCGGCACGGGTCCCATCCCGGCTTACGCGGCGGTCGATCCGCCCTGGGGCAGCGGAAGCAGCGCCTTCCAGCATGTGGTCATCGAGACCGGCGTGACGGCGATCCCGGACGAGCTGTTTTGGATGCGCGGCGTGACCTCCGTCTCCATTGCCGACACGGTCCAAACCATCGGCGACGGCGCGTTTTCCTTTACGGATCTGACAGAAGTCACACTCCCGGCCAGCGTGACCTCTGTGGGAAATCTGGCCTTTGGGACTACGTCTCTCACCTCGGCGACGGTCCTGAACCCCAACTGTGATATTTACGATCTGGCCGGTACCCTGGGCTACGGGGAGACCGTCGTGATCCACGGCTATCCCGGCTCCACGGCCAGCGCCTACGCCAGCAAATACGGCCTTCGCTTTGCGTCCGTAGGAGGCGACAGCCTTGCCGTGCCCGTGCTGAAAAAAGCCACCGCCGGAACGGACAGCATCACCATCACCTGGACGGCGGTGGAGCATGCCGCTATGTACCGGGTCCTTTACAAGACGACCGCCTCCGGCAGCTGGCAGACCTTGGCGGACACCGCCAGCAGCAGCTACACCTGGAAGAAGCCCACCAGCGGCGTCAAGTATACCTTCACCGTGCGCTGCGTCAGCACCGACGGCAGCGCTGCGGTCAGCGGCTTTGACCCGATCGGCGTATCCGTCGCCTACGTGGCGGCCCCCACGGTGAAGGCTGCCGCCGCCGTCAACGGCGTGAAGATCACCTGGACGAAGGTGACGGGAGCCTCCCGGTACGCGGTGTACTACAAGGAGGGCTCCGGCGGCTGGACCAAGATCGGCACAACCCCGGATGCAAGCACGAGCTACACCTGGAAGAAGGCCGTCAGCGGCAAGACCTACGCCTTCACGGTCCGCGCCGCCGACGCCAAGAAGAACCTCCTGAGCGGGTATAAGAGCAGCAGCGCCTTGAAATACGTGGCTGCCCCCACGGTGAAGATAGCCGCCGCGGCCAACGGTATCAAGGTCACCTGGACGAAGGTGGCGGGCGCTTCCCGGTACGCGGTGTACTACAAGGAGGGCTCCGGCGGCTGGCACAAGATCGGCACAACCCCGGATGCGGGCACCACCTACACCTGGAAAAAGGCCGTCAGCGGCAAGACCTACGCCTTCACAGTCCGCGCCACCGACGCCAAGAAGAACCTCCTGAGCGCCTATAAGGCCAGCAGCACGCTGAAGTATATCGCCGCGCCCAAGGTGAAGGTCGCCAACGTCTCCGAGGGCGTGGAGATCAGCTGGCAGGCGGTGGCTGGCGCGGCCAAATACCGGGTGTTCTACCGGTCCGGCGGCAAGTGGAAAACGCTCTGGACCGGCACCGCCACCAGTTATATCTATACCAAGGCCAAGAACAACAGCTCCTACACTTTCACCGTCCGGTGCATGAACAGCGCCGGCAAGTATATCAGCGCCTATGACACCGCAGGCAAAACGATCAAGTTCCTGTCCGCGCCCGTCATCTCCTCCCTGAAGGTAACGTCCTCCGGCGGCATCAAGGTCACCTGGGGGAAGGTCCCCGGCGCGGCCAAATACCGGGTCTTTTATAAGATCTACGGCGAAGTCACGAATAAGCTCTCCGGCACCCACGAGGAATACAGCAGCGCACGCTGGCAGAAGCTGAAGGACACCGCCTCGACCTCCTACACCTGGACCAAGCCGAAAGGCGGATACATCTATCTGTTCACCGTGCGGTGCATCTCCGCCGACGGCAAGACCTTCACCAGCGGCTATGACAGCGAGGGAGAGGACATCCAGCTCCTGGCCAACGGCAAGCCCGTCACCGACGCCAACGTCCGGGCCCTCATCAACAGCCTGCGGACCAAGTATCCGGAGAGAAAGCATTGGACCAATGACGATCTCTATTGTTCCACGGGCCTGAGCTCCTACTCGTTTACCGTCTATGGCGCTGGCTGCGCGGGCTTTGCCTACATCTGCAGCGACACCGCCTTCGGCTACGCGCCTATCACCCGCACGCATAGTAACTTTAACGATATCCGGGTCGGCGATATGCTCCGGGTCCAAAATGGCCGCCACAGCGTGGTAGTGCTGGAAAAACGGGCAAACAGCGTGATCGTGACGGAGGGCAACTGGAACAGCTCCATCCACTGGAGCAGGGAGATCACCCGCCAGCAGCTGGAGCGGGAGGACTTTTACGATCAGACGCGGTATTATGACCGCTGATCCCACCCGAGGCGCTGCGCAGGACCTCCCAGCCCCGGGCAGCGCCTCCAAAGGCCATGTTAAAACCGCTCCGCAACCGCTCGTTGCGAGATCTCCAGCCTCGGATGGTAGACCCGCAACCGCCCTTTTTTCTATACTGGCGGTATACAGAAGAAAGGAGCTTCGATCATGACATTGGCTGAAAAGATCGCCTGGTGCCGGAAACGGGCAGGACTGTCACAGGAGGAGCTGGCCGAGAAGGTGGGCGTGTCCCGTCAGGCGGTGAGCAAGTGGGAGCTGGGCGACGCCATGCCGGAGGTGGGAAAGCTGCTGCAGCTGGCCCGGACCTTTGGGGTGACCACGGACTGGCTGCTGGGCGAGGACGCCCCGGAGGAAGAGGCCCCGCCCCGGCGGGATGAGACGGCGCAGACCCCGCCGCCCGCCTCCGGCGGCAGCTGGGTGGACTCCGTTCCCGGCGTGCTGGGGCGGCTGCTGCGGCAGTACGGGTGGCTGTTCGGGGTCCGGCTGGCCCTGGGCGGGGGCCTGTTCACCGCCATGGGCATCGTGATGCGGGCCGTATTCAACTCCTTCGACCGCTCGGCCGCCGGGATGATGTCATCTCTGGGCGGCGGTCTTGGCGGTGCGGGCGTCGTCTGGACCGACGAGGCGGGGAATATCCTCAGCCAGACCGGCGGTGCCGCCGCCAGCCCCATCTCCATCATATCCGGCTTCGTCATCGGCCTGGGCGTCATCACCCTCGTCGCCGGTATCGTTATCGCCCGGTCCCTGTACCCCAAAAAACGCTGAAAAGCCTATTCTTGACAGAGCGGCCCCAAGGTGTATAATTGACCCAGGATGAAAAAAGGGAGGATATGTCCATGCTGCTTTCAACGGTCGATCAGGTCCCCGGGAAGGTGATCACCCAGGTCCTGGGCCTGGTCAGCGGGAGCGTCGTCTCCTCCAAGCACTTTGGCAAGGACTTCATGGCCGGCATGAAGACCATCGTGGGCGGGGAGATCAAGAGCTATACGGAGATGCTGGAGGACGCCCGGCGCATCGCCATTCAGCGGCTGATGGATAACGCCGCCGCCATGGGCGCCGACGCTGTAGTGGGGCTGCGCCTCACCTCTTCCTCCGTCATGCAGTCCGCCGCCGAGGTGACCGCCTACGGCACCGCCGTCAAGCTGGGCTGAACCGAATAGCACGAAAAGACCGGGACCCCGGATGGGTCCCGGTCTTGCTTTTTGTCTTTTACCTGGTCAGCTCCACATACAGCGCCTCAGGGGAGGCGACGATGCGCGTCGCGCCCTTGGCCATGAGCTCCTCCACCGTCCGAAAGCCCCAGGATACGATAACTTCATCCATCCCGGCGTTTTGGGCGGTCTGCAGGTCCACCTCCGAATCGCCGATGTACACGGCCTTTTCCCGGGAAATACCAAGCTCCGCCAGCACCGCGTTCACCAGGTCCGGGGCGGGCTTTTTCGCCACGCCGGGCCGCTCCCCCAGGGCCGCGTCGAACACCCCCGGATAAAACCGCTTGCACAGGTCCTTCACCCCGTAGTCCACCTTGTTGGAAACCACCGCCAGGCGCAGCCCGTCGGCCTTCAGCCGCTCCATCAGCTCCGGCACCCCCTCATAGGGCCGGGTGTTGTCCAGATCGTGCTGCCGGTAGTGCTCATGGAAGGTCTCATAGAGCATGTCCAGCTCCGCCGGGTCCGTGCCCGCCGGGGCCCCCCGCTCCACCAGCTTCCGGACCCCGTTGCCCACGAACCTGCGCACCTCCTCCAGGGTCCGCTCCGGGAATCCGTGGCTGGAAAGGGCGTGGTTCAGGCTGTTTTTCAGATCTTCCAGCGTGTACAGGATCGTCCCGTCCAGGTCGAATATGGCAAGGTCGTACTTTTTCATGTCGTCTCTCCTTTGTTACGCTTCCGGGGGATACCGGTACTCCATGCTGTAGCAGCGCTCGTCGACCGAGCCGTCCAGCAGGTCCCGGCCCACGCTGTCCGCCACCGTGAACCCGCATTTCTCGTGGGTCCGCAGGGAGGCGATATTTTTCTTTCTCACGCAGTCCCGGACCCGGAAGGGGCCCTCCGCCCCCAGCCGCTCCAGCACCGCTCCCAGCAGTTGGGACCCGAAGCCCTGTTGCCGACAGTCCGGGCGGGTCTCCAGGGCCTCGATGTAATATTCCCCGGCCCCCAGTTCGTAAAGCCGCAGGGCGCTGACCCACGCTCCGTCCCGCTCCAGGACCATGTACCGGTTTTGTTCCTTTTGCAAAATATCGTCCCGGATGTAGGCGAGGAAATCTTCCTCGATCCTGGCCAGGGCGGCGGCTCTGTCCGTCGCGTCAGGATAAAAATAGTCGATGTTTTCCTCGTTGCTCTCGGCGTAGATATCCATGAGCTTCCGCCCGTCCACCTTGGTAAAGTCCCGTATTTCCAGCAGCTTCATATCATTCTCCTTCCTATCATTCTCCTATGTCCGCCAGCTCAAAACGGACCGCCTTCGCCAGCTCCGCCAGGCTGGTCTCCACCTGATAGCCGATCTTCCCGGCGCTGAACAGGATCGTGTCGAATCCGGACGCGGACGTATCGATCACCGTTCGGAACGGCTTTTTCATGCCAATGGGGGAGCAGCCCCCGTGGATGTAGCCGGTGAGGGGCAGCAGCTCCTTGGACTTGATCATCTCAATGCTCTTTTCGCCCACGGCCTTGGCCGCTTTTTTCAAGTCCAGCTCCTGCTCCACCGGCACCAGAAACACGTAGTGCTCCCCGCTGCCCGCCACGGTCACCAGGGTCTTGAACACCCGGGCCGGGTCCGCCCGCAGCGCCGCCGCCACCTCCACGCCGCCCACCGCGTCGGTATCGCCGTAAAAGTGGGGCGTATAGGCGGCTTTTTTCTGCTCCAGCAGCCGCATCACGTTGGTCTTTTCGATTTTCTGCTTTTTTCCGCCCATGGTCTGTTCTCCTCCACGCCTTCAAACCGGCCCGCGACGGGGGCGGTCGGGAACCAGCGCCCGGAAGCTCTCGGCCTCGCCCCGGCAGCGCCAGCTTCTTCCGCTCGGATTTTCACCGATGATCTTCATCCCCAGTTTCTCCGCGATCCTTTGCGAACCCGCGTTGGCCTTGTCGATGTACGCTTCCACATGGATCACATGCGGCGGTATGTTCCTGAGCGCGTATCGGAAAAAATAATAGAACAGCAGCGTGCGCTGATAGTCCGGTACGATCTCGATCTCTTCGACCAACAGCGTGTCCCCGTCTATGCGATACTGAAAATATCCTACGAGCGCCGCGCCGTCATACATCAATATGACTTTTTGTTCCTCGCCGACGGAAGCCATATAGGACATCCACATGCGTCTGTCATCCTCATAGCTGCCGCCCGTTGGAGCAATGCGGCGCATATTGGTATACAGGATATCGAACATTTCCGGCAGGATCTCTTCTGCCCGCGTCCTGTCAAAGGTTCTAAACAACACGCTCATGGCGCTGCCTCCTATTCAGTCATTTCGCTCTCTTGCCCGCCCATAATGATCATCACAGGTCCTTTCTGAAACAGATCACGCGATTGGCCTCCCCAAAGCCCACGGCCAGATGGAAACGAAGGCTGTCGGCGTTGCCCAGCTCACAGTCGCTGGCAAATTCCGCGCAGCTCAGCTCCTTCGCCCATGCCTCGCACGCGGCCAGAAGCCGCCGCCCGCAGCCTTTTCGGCGAAAGGCTCCCTCGACAAAAACACCCTCCAGGTAGCCCACGGGACTGGTTTTCGTCCCCTCCACATAGTCGTGCCGGAGCTGGCACTGGGCAAAGCCCACGGCCCGGTCATCCTCACAGGCGAGAAAACACGCGGCGTCCCCGCTGTTCACAAGACCCGCAAATTCGTCCGCCAGCTCTGCCGTCTCATGGCCGGGCCACAGCTTGGCGGCCAGCGCCGCCAGGGTCCCGGTATCTTCGTCTGTCGCTTTTCTTACCGTCATATCACGCCTCCGATCGTCGTCGCTCGCAAGCCAGGTCTCCCTTTGCCGCAAGCGGCAAAGCTCGAATGGCTCGCGGCTCCTCCTCTCCCCAAAAGGCAGGCGTGCCTTTTGGGGGCCCTGATACCCGGTCCAGCTCCGTTTGCAGCTTTTGCTTCATCTCCGCCAGCTCCCCGGCCGAGGGCCGGTACTCGTCGCCGTACATCTTCTCCATGGGATACCACCACACCGGGCCCTTGCCGCCGTTGCCGTAATGGTCGATGTCCCCGGCCCGCCGGGGGAACAGGTGCCAGTGCAGATGCGCGTCCCCCATGCCCAGCAGCTCATAATTCATCTTCTCCGCCTGAAATGCCCTGGACACCGCCTGGGCCACCAGGGTCATCTCCTCCAGGAATTTGGCCCGCTCCGCCGGAGCCAGGTGGAAAAGCTCCGTCTTGTCCCCATGATGCTTATAGAGAAACAGCGTATAGCCATAAAACCGTTGGTGGTCGCCCAGCACCACGTAGCCCGTCTCCAGCTCCCGGACAAAATAGGGGTTCTCGCCCCGCCGGATCATCCCGATCCTGTCGCATATGAGACACATACTCACGCCTCCTGTCGTCGTCGCTCGCAAGCCAGGTCTCCCTTTGCCGCAAGCGGCAAAGCTCGAATGGCTCGCGGCTCCTCCTCTCCCCAAAAGGCAAGCGTGCCTTTTGGGGACCCCTATTATGGCTGTGCCACCTCCCTCGTCAGAGGGAGGCGCTCCACGTCAGTCCGCGCTCAGATAGCTTCGCGTGACGCCCTGCCGGACAAAGCCGGTCTTCTCATAAAAGCGCTGGGCGGCGGCGTTCGTCATGGCCGTGTCGGTATCCAGCCGGACGGCGCCCTGTCTATACAAATCGGCCTTCAGAGCGGCCATGCACCGGGTCCCCAGACCCCTGCCGCACAGGCTGTCCTCGATGAATATCCACCGCAGATAGGCCAGGTCCCCCTCTGGAAAATGCACCTGGCAGCCGCCCACGGTCCTCCCGTCCAGCAAAAAGTCGCAATACCACTGCCGCCCGACGGTCATCCCGTGCCAGCGCAGATCGGCGGACGGACCGTCCGCCCCAGACAGGGCGGAGGAATAAAACACGTTTTCGTGCTCCACCCCGAAGTCCGCCTCCAGCAGGGCCCGGTGGATGTGGTCAAAGCCCTCGTACAGCTTGCCGTGCCGGGCGTAGCAGGACATACCGAAGTAGTGGAAAAAGGCGTATACGCTCTTCTCCCCGGCAAAGGCCCAACCGGCCTGGCGGAGCAGGAGCCGCCCCGCCTCCTCGCGGCCCCGGTCGAAATAGAGCTGGCGGATCACGGGATAGTGGACCCTATCGGAGACGGCCCCGTCCCCGTCAAAGCCAAAGGCCGTCCGGCCATACTGGATGAAGCCGGTCAGCGCCCCGTCCGTATAGGCCCCCGCCGTGGTCAGGTCCGAGAACAGAGTACGGCCCTCCCCGTCCACGTCGCGCAGAAACGACGCCTCCCACCGGGCGAAGTCTGGGTGATACTGAAAGGGAAATTCCAGCCTTTCCATATAGCGGAATATTTCTTCCGGGGGGATATCTTGTTTTAATATGATCCTCTCTGTCTGCAAGAACATATTCGTCACCCCTGACGCTATACAAAAAATCCCTCGGCCGACAGCAATTCAAGGACCCTTGCTTCCCGTTCAAACATCATCTGATCATATGGACTTTGCGCCACATGGCGGTTTTTCCGGATCGCGACAAGCGGGTCGATATATTCCAGCGTATAGGCTTCTTTCGCCTCATAATCGTCCAGCGCCTGCGAAACCACGCCGTCCGCCGCTTGGCAAAAATAGTAATAGTTGTCCTGGATAAAGCGCTCTGTCTCGTCCCGGTCGCTTTTCTGGACCCGGTGGACGTATCCATATTCTTTGACCGTCTCGGGAATGACGACGAGTCCCGCCTCCTCCCGCGTTTCCCGGATCATCGCATCCACCGGGTCTTCACCGGGCTCAATGCCGCCGCCGGGGAACTTATAGTAGTCATATCGGACGCTGTGGATCATGGCCACCTTCCCCGCTTTTATGATAATGCCCCTGGCCGAGTTGCGAACAAAGGTATGCGTACATTGGCCGTAGTCTTTTTTATCCAGTTCAAACAACAGTCTCATGGCATCCCGTCTCCTTTGTCACCAGGGCATATCCCCACCCGGCGGTATCCGCCGCACCATATCCCATATTTCTTCAAAAGCAACCCCTGGCAGCGTCTCAACAAATGGGGACCATCAGAGCTTCCGCAAGATATCCAGCGTGTGATGGGACGCGCCGATCAGATCCTGCCGTTCGCATATCGTAAAATGATAATCCATCCACTTGGCGAAGGTGGCGTCGTCCATGGCGTCGATATATTCCCGCCTGTAATTTGTGGCGCCGTCTGTGGCAACCAATTTGACCCTCTCCACCGGGAACTCCGCGTCCAGAGAGGCGATGTCCTCCGTCCGCACCAGCTCGAAAATCTCCTTCGGCTCGCTGACGCAGTGCCAGTCCGGGGTGATCATGTTCCCCTCCGTCACCTCGCGCAGGTGGTTCCCCTCAAAGACATACTGGATGACCGTGGGCTCATTCATGCAATAGGCGACCAGGATATGACCGCCCGGCTTGGTCACGCGCACCGCCTCGGCAAGGGCTTGGCGTTTATCCTCCCGCGTGTAAAGGTGATACATCGGCCCCAGCAGCATGGTCAGGTCATAGGCCCCATCCGGCAGCGCCGACAGGTCCAGCGCGTTTCCCTGTATGGCCGTGAGGGGCTCCGAACCGTCCAATTTCGATCTGAGCAGTTCCAGATTGTGGGAGATCAGCTCCACCGCCGTCACCCGATAGCCCTGCTTCGCCAGCGTCACGCTATAGCGCCCGGTCCCCGCGCCCACGTCCAAAACGGCCGGTCTCGGCAGCCCCGCAAGGCACTCGTGAATGTACTTCATCGTGGTCAGGTACTCCACCTGCCCGTGCCGCGAAAGCAGCCGCCCTTCCTCATAATGACTATATGATGGCGAAACGCCGCAAGGCGTTGCGCCGAGCCGCTTTGCGGCTCAGCAAAACAGCGTGGCTGTTTTGCCATATATTCATTGCAATAAGCATCGCGCAAATGATCCAACGGATCATTTGCCGCCAAACGTGTCGTTTGGCGGCGAAAACATTTGTTTTCGCCTTGCGATGATCATTATCATAATTGTTGTAATAATCCTCAAGATAGCTCATATCGTTTCCCCGTCAAAGCTCCGGCTGCCACTGGCAGCGGTCCATATCCACTGTGCCGTCCGGGCGAAACGCCACGCCCTCCGCCTCCAGCAGAAAGCGCTGGCCGTCGGGCATGTGGGTGTCAAAGGCCCGCTTGGTGCCGCCGAACCGGTCCACCACCCGGTGGCAGGGCACGTCCCTGTCTGCCGGACAGGCGGCCATGGCATAACCCACCAGCCGGGCGCCACGTGGCTTTCCCGTCAGTCGGGCGATCTGGCCGTAGGTGGCCACTTTCCCCGGCGGTATTTGCCGCACCATATCCCATATCTCTTCAAAAGTACCCATGGCTTTCCTCGCGATAAATGGGACTTTAATGCCGTTTTAACTTCTGTCGGATAATCAACTTTATGATAATAACTATGACCAAAACGACAGCCGTTGCTACACCATAGAATAAAATGCTTGTGTACCATGGCGCAGACTGCATGGCATATAAATCGGGATGCGCCTTAAAATCCCAGAATACATATATTCCGTGCCCGATAAAGACTCCAACAAATACGCCTATGACCATATTCAAAAATCGATCCAGCGTTTTCACGTCTGTCACCTCAACTTCTGATTTACCGTTCCAATCGCCGCCGCTCGATCTCTTTTTGTCCGCTTCCTTCACGTCTCCTTCGCTTTCAGAACATATCCCCGCAATCGCAGCGCCTTGCCGGAATCCGTGGTACATTCCTCTAACCCTTGCTCAAGGATCTCATAGCCGTCCTCCAGCTTGTGAAGCAGCTTGACGCTGGCCTCGTTCCGGATGTCCGCCTCGTAGAAAAACGCACGCTTATCGTATTCGGCGCGCGTGTAGTCCAGGACAGCCCGCAGCGCCTCATAGGCGTAACCCTTGTTCTGCTCCGATTTTATGACCCAGACGCCCAGCTCCGGACGCGCTTCCGGAAGAGCGTGGACCTCGACGCTTCCCAGAAATCTCCCGTCATGGGAGAGGATAGAGAAAACCAGGCTCTCGCCCCGGGCCATTTCATCCAGAAAGGCCCGCAGCAGGTCCCTTGCGCCGTCCACGCTGGCGAACGGGTCCGGCCACTGGTATTTTGTTATCTCCCCGTCGAAGCCGTCGAAATAATCCCGCAGATATTTCATCTCAAACGGCGCGATGGTCAGCCTCTCTGTTTTTATCATATCACTTTCCTCCAAACGTCCGGCCAGAAATCGTCACCGTCAGCCCTCGACCGGACCCCTGTTTACTGTTGCTCAATGCTCCGGTCAATTTCTCCGTATATCTCTTTAAACGTATCCTCTGATATTGCCCTTTTTGGCATCCAGAATGAATATAGCGCCCGTAATTCAGGAAAATCTCCAAGTAAAAAACATACTTCTTCATAGGCAAATGTGTTTGCGTCCATCTCATAAGGCTGTCCCAGATAAACTTCTGTAAAAAAGTCCTCATCCCCAGCCAATTTGCAGGTCTTCCATTCACCGTCTACAAGTTTATAGCAAACGCCATCATACATAATGACATAATTCTGGCTCCTAATTATCATTTCGTCAAATCGGTCTGGTTGGAGGAATTGGGATGCATGGCGCAGTTCATGAAACAGATAAAACAACTTTTCATAATCAGGTTGCTTGTCAAGTTTTCTCAAATTGATATAAACTGTCTTGCTGTTCGGGTCAAATGTCCCATACGCGTCTTCATATCCAACAGGCATCACGAAAGACAGGGAGATATCTAAATTGTTTTCACTGCAATATCTGTTAAAATAAGCATGATAGTCCATTACATGTTTCCCCATAGAGATACAAACCCCGGTTTGCCGTTGTCCCGGTAAACAAAAATATAAATCTATCCGCTGACCCATATGTCGACTTCATCTTTGGCCGGGGACTCAAATTGCGCTTCAAATTTTGCGGCAAGGGCGCTGTCAACGATATACGCTGTCGTTTTGTCTGCCATGACAGACTGATTCCTTTGGTTTATACGCGCTTGCCAGACCGCATCGCTGATATCGAGATAATGCAGTTCGCATTCTATATTCCGGCTCCGATAAAACGCCTTTGCCACGCGTCTTGCGGCTTTGGTCCAAAAGCCCCAATCGAGGACCACATTGACATCTGCTTGGATGAGCTCCAATGATTTCTCAAAGAGATATGTCTGCACGTTGGCGGCATATTCGTCGTGCTTCTCGCCTGCGTACAGTCCAAATACCGCAAGCATGATCTCATCCGCCGACAATACGACTGCCTTATGGGCCTCTTTCAGTTGCTTTGCGTAAGTGCTTTTGCCGCAGCACAGTTTACCACAGATAAGATAAACGGTCGCCATTAGCTCTGTATCCCTCGCAAATTCTGATTTGCCGCGCAGACATTGTAGCACACTTTCCGGCATAAAGAAATCCCTCAGAGCCGGAGCTCTGAGGGATCTATGTTGGCGGCGACCTATTTTTCCAGTCCGTCTCCAGACAAGTATCTTCGGCACAGGCGGGCTTAACTACCGTGTTCGGAATGGGAACGGGTGGACCCCCGCTGTAATAACCACCAACTTTTCAGGACCTGCGCCCTGAAGACTGAACAATGGTTTATGTGGGATGGAGCGAGGCTTATGAGTCTGCATATTGCATAGGTCAAGCCCTCGGGTTATTAGTACCGGTCGGCTGAACACGTTACCGTGCTTACACCTCCGGCCTATCAAC
>CANRDC010000081.1 GCA_947629245.1 uncultured Oscillospiraceae bacterium
ATACCGGAACCGGAAAAGTGGTGCGGCTGGATGCAGACAGTGAGAGGATAGTATCCGCACTATTCGATGAAAAAGTGACGGCCGCTGCGTTCGAGAACGTTCTGGAATCTACCCCTACGCTTGATGATATTTCCCGTGTCATTGAGCAGGAGAATTTGTTTGCTGCCCCTGAGGTCACAGATTTTATCCACATTGAGGACCTCATGACAGAGGAAAACCTGAAATGCAGCCAGCTCGTAATCGAGCTGACGGGAAACTGCAATCTGGCATGTAAATACTGCATATACAACGAGGGCTTTACGGGTAACAGAAACTTTAACACAGAGAATATAGATTTTGCTACCGCAAAAAAAGCCATAGACTATGTGTCCTGCCATCGGGACCCTGAAAGACTATCAATTACATTTTATGGAGGGGAGCCCCTTCTTAATTATCCTGTTATGAGACAATGCATTGATTACAGTCTTTCAACAATTAAAGATGTTAATCTGAGTTTTTCCTTTACTACAAATATGACCTTGATGACCGAGGAGATTGCAAGCTATCTGGCCAAAGTGCCTAACTTGGGCATCCTTGTCAGCATGGACGGTCCTGAAGCAATTCACGATCTTCAGCGAGTATACAGAGGTGGCAAAGGCAGTTTCCATGATGCATACAGAGGACTGAGAATTCTGGCCGATGCGGTTAAAGAGCAAGGAAATACGGCAATTCTGTTTAACGCCGTACTAATGCCTCCATATACCAAGGAACGGTTCGATGAAGTGAACGCTTTCTTTGAATCGCTCGATTTCCTGCCCCCAAATATTAATGTCAGGGCTACATATCCCTCCTTGGGTACAGTACCCACCAGTTACTTCGAGGATTTAAGAAAAGTAGGTATCGATCCAGAAAGTGACAATTCAGACTGGATGTCGTGGGCGCTTGAAAAGAGTAAGAAAAGTGACTTTACAACGACCAGACAGAATATTTATTCTGGGCTGCTTACAGAAGCGTTGGCAAAAGTTCATAGCAGAATTTTGTATAACGATCCCATTCTGTTTCACTACTATAACGGTTGCTGCATTCCGGGTCAAAGGCGGTTGTATGTATGTACTGACGGTAAGTATAAAGTCTGCGAGAGGATCGGCACTTCTCCATATATTGGCAGTGTGGATACAGGTATTGATTTTGACTCCGTAAAAGAGTATTACATCTTCGACTATAAGGAGAAATCACTACCCGACTGTTCACGATGCTGGGCTATCAACTTGTGTGATATTTGCTATGCGGAATGCTTCGATGAAGCAGGGTTAAATCCCGAAGAAAAACAAATTCACTGCGCAGAAACAAGAAACAGATATAAATACTGGCTTGAGTGCTATCATCAGATGCTGGAGGATTCCCCAGAAATAATCAAGGATATTTCAAAAATTAAGATGTACTAATCGTTAAAAAGTGGGTAGTTTATAATTTTAATTTAAATTTAGAAAGGAAGATTACAATGGATGTCGTAAACCCCACCGATCGAACCCCTTCTGACTCCATGAGCGATACTCGTAATAATTGCCATTGCGTCTGTTACGAGGGTGCGCAGAGCACATACAATATTGCTTGGCAGCCCACCACTCCGGAATGCCGTTGCAGCTGCGCACCTGCGTCTGAGAATCCCTATAACGCGGATGCCAACTTCGATTTGGCTCATAGCGCGGCGAAATAATATACTCTGACTACCCACTTTTTATATAGCAAATCCCGATATAGGGCCTGTTGCAATACGCAAGTTTTGTGACAGGCTCTTTCATTATTGGTAAACGTTTTAGCTTTTTGTCATGAAATAGACCTGTTTAGCGATCAATTCGTTTGAAATTCATGCCGCTATGTTATTTTTCTAGCAATTATTAAGGGTCTGCTGCAGTTTGCAACAGACCCTATGTCAGCAAATTTAAGAATACAGAACTGTATTGTTTTGTATATGGTTTGTTCTATACTCTAGTATGCTATAATTCTACGCTTTCTGCCGCCTGGACCATTTCAGAATTGCAAAGGGAATGCACACAACACCGATCAGAACCGGGATGATGATTAGCATGTACGGCATCCAAATTCCTTTCCCAAAGATGTGGAACATGTTCATGCGGAAGATGTCGGTGGGACTGCCCACTAGCGGGATGAACTGCGACGCATCCTGAGCCCAGAGAGGAAGATAGAATCCAAGCAGCCCCGGAACATATATGAATGCCAAACTGAAGGTAAGCGACAGCACATTATTTTTCACCAGGGCCGACATGAGCATGACCAGGCCCGCATAGCCGATGGCACCCAGCAGGATAAAAGCTAATTCGTAAAGCTCTGCCTGGAGCATGTTCCAAGGTGCCACAGCGATAAGCTTGATGAGTTGGATGGGCAAATCCCATCCGTCTGTCCCCAAGAAAATGAGCTGGGCTACAATCTGTCCTACCGCAACGAGTGTGAACAGCTCCGCCGCAAAGGCCAAGCCGCTTAAAACCTTGACCCGTGCCAGCTTTCGCCAGCCGTGTTTCGTGGTGTGCAGCAACGGCGCAGTGTTGCTGTGCCATTCTCCCGAAAAGGTAAATGCAAGAACGATGGCCAGATACGGCGCCATGGACGAGCCCGTAGATGCCAGAGAAGTGGATAGAAGGTTTGACCATCCCTGTACCCATTCGTACTTGTAGGGTTCCTCAACTTGGCTATCCATATCCCGGAGCGTCTCTACGTCGTCCTCAGTCAGTAGACCGTTTTGCCGGTTGACTTCCATATTGTACTCCAGGAACTCTTGCCGTTTTTCATAGAAGTTGGTTAACTTCTCCGTGTCAACATAGTGGATTAGCGGTTGGTATGTTTGGTTCTCCGGGTCCGCTAGTTCCGGATACAATTGATTTAGATACCCCGAGGCCAGTTGCCAGTCGGCCCCCGATTGAAGGCCCGGACGACCTAGGTCGTTATAATCCTTCACCATCTGTTGGAACGTCTCATCTGTCCATACGCCGCCGTATTTATCTGCCTGCTCTTTATAGGTTTGGATCATGGAGTAACCATCAAAATTGTTGCCAAATGCGCTGGTAGTATCGTTGCTGCTACCGAATACAAACCACTGGTATTGGAGCACGCCCCCATATATGACGCAATACACAAAGCACAATAGTACGCATATCCGCACACTGGTCTTTCGCCAAAGTCTTTTATGTTCCAAAACAAAAAGTTCCATGTTATCGTAGCGCCTCCTCCGCGCCGAAATAGTAAAGGTATGCGTCGTCCAATGTGGGCTCACAGGCCACGGCCTCGTCTGAGGGCCGCTCGTCCGAGATGATGCGAAGCACCACGTTATCTCCCTCGTGGCGGTAATTGGCCACCGTGACCCGCTCCTGCCACTCTCTTGCCAGAACCTTGGGGACGGTCAGCTCCCAGACGCTGCCAGCCACTTGGCGCGCCAGCTCCGGGACCGCACCCTGCAGGATGATCTTGCCAGCGTTCATTACAAGCACCACGTCCGCGATGGCTTCCACATCCGACACGATGTGGGTGGAGAGGATCACAATCTTGTTCCCGGCATACTCCGACAGCAGATTCCTTAAACGGACCCGTTCCTTGGGGTCTAGGCCCGACGTGGGCTCGTCCAGAATGAGCACCTGGGGATTGTTGAGCAGGGCTTGGGCAATGCCCACCCGCTGTTTCATGCCGCCGGAAAAGGTCTTGATCTTTTTGTTGGCCACATGTGCGAGATCAAGCATCTCAAGCAATTCCTTGACGCGTTTTCCCGCATGATCCTTGGGGATGCCCTTAAGGGCCGCGATGTAGAAGAGAAATTCGGCGGCGGTGTAGGTGGGGTAGTACCCGAAATCCTGGGGCAGATACCCCAGCACGTCCCGGTAAGCCCCTCCCATGGAAGCCACATCCTTCCCGTTGAAGCGCACTTCCCCGGACGTGGGCTCCAGAATGGAGCACAGCATCCGCATGAGGGTGGTCTTTCCTGCGCCGTTGGCCCCCAGCAGACCGTAGACGCCGGGACCCAGTGTGGCGCTGACCCGGTCCACGGCTATTTTGTGGCCGTAGTGTTTCGTCAGTCGGTCAATCGACAATTCCATACATCTTTTCCTCCTTGTTTATATGTTTAGTATATTGGTGTTCTCCAAGACCTGGGCCGGCCGCGATCCTATCCGGTGTTGCGAAGCGCACCTTCCCATTACAGGTCATAGAAAATATAGGAACATCGGTGCCATCTCCTATGTATACGCTGATATGTCGGGTTCGGCAGTAGGCTGGCCAGTCTGTTCCGGGACACTCTCCGGCGATTCTGCGGTCGTGTTGGCTGAAGGATCGATCTGCACTACTGGCGGTACTGTAACGCTTGGCTTCGGAACTGGCTTGCTCGTCAGTCTGAACAGTAATAATGCAGCGCAGACGAACGCCGTCAGGGAGAGAGCCGTCAGCAGCGCCAGCACGCTCCACACTATCTGCCGCTGGGCTGCCCACCGCCGGACTTTGCCGGGGGGCGGCTTAAAACTTTTGTACATATCAGTTCCTCCATTCGTGCGCGTTGATGGGTTCAACCGACGATCCCATACATATTGACCTTCTTGTTCGCGTGGATGATATACACGATCTCTTTTGTGAAAAGCACGGAATAAGCCAGAACAGCGACGATCCATATTCCCACGGCAGACGCCTCGTATAGCCACGGAAAAAGCCTTGAAGAACACCACCAAAACACAAAGGAGCCGAGGACGATAGCAATACTAATTGAAATACCGTCTTTTCGCCGTTTTCGGATAAGAGCGAGCATAGCCGTCATGCAGGTCAGATAGGGTACCAAGCAGTAAAGGACCATCTGGCCCAGATTCTCACAGGAACGCTGCAGCCGAACCTCCAGCCCCAGGAGAAGCGTCACACAGACAAGTGTGGCCCCTCCCGCCAGTATCAGTCGTGCCAGGGCAAGTTGCGCCCCGGAGGTGCGGGTGGCCGCCTCCACTTCGCTCACTCGGTAACGCTGGCCCCGGAAAAATATCGGCACAACGGCCAGAATGAAAAATGGCATATACATGGGCAACTCCCGTGGGTCCATTGATAAGGAGCAGATTGCAAGACTGGTCAAAAGCAATATGATTGACTGAGAGAGCAGAAGGGATATCCCTTCAAAATGGAATACATCCGACAAAAAGCCCCAAAAGCTCTGCCGCGGCTCGGCCGGAGCGGGCTGTTCGCGCATGGTTGCGACGCAAAGCTTTATCGTTTCCTCCATATGCGCGATATTTATCTCCGTTTCCATTGAATGCTCAAAATACTCCGTCAAACGTTTTTTTAGTTCTCTATTACTCATGGCTTATCTCCTTGCGCATATTTTTCAAAGCATACTTGACCCGCGCATGCGCCGCCCACATACTACAACCCGTCACTTTTGCGATTTCCTGGTAAGACATGTGTTCGCCAAATCGAAGGATGACAGCCTCCCGCTGCATTGGGGAAAGTTTTTCCAAAAGACTGCGTATCTCATCCCAATCCTCTATTTGGTGAATCTTATCGCACTCACGCCCCCCGCCTTCTTCTCCCAACTGACATACTGTACCTGAAACAACCACTAATCTGTACTTGAAGTTCGAAGGTTCGAATTATTCGTTCAGTGGGTATATCAACTAATTGACCTTTGCTGTGGAGGAGATTTGATAAAAGATCAATCTCCTCCACATCCTGTCGTCTTGGGAAACCTCTGAACTATT
The DNA here is from genome assembly GCA_947629245.1 of uncultured Oscillospiraceae bacterium. Taxonomy (GTDB): domain Bacteria; phylum Bacillota; class Clostridia; order Oscillospirales; family Oscillospiraceae; genus CAJOIG01. The sequence continues at coordinate 5,712 of CANRDC010000081.1, forward strand.
TTAGCGAAGATATCTAGGCCTTGTTTAAAAAATAAAAGTTGCACAAGTGGAAGAAATTATATAAACTAGAGGCATGGAAGACAGAAGATATGAGCTGAATGACGACGAATGGGACAGAATCAAGAATAAACTGCCATCGGAACACCCAAAGAAAGGAAAACGTGGCTGGCTGGCTAAGTATGATAACCGCAGGATTATGAACGGGATCCTATGGATAGCCAGAACAGGAGCGCCATGGAGGGTACTGCCCGAGCGGTATGGGAAGTGGCAGGCAGTTTATGCACGTTTTTGTTTATGGGAAGAGCGCGGCGTGTTTGAGTCGGTGTTTGCGACATTGCGCGCCGACGCGGATATGGAGAACATCTCCATAGACTCAACATCCTGCAAGGTACACCAAAGCGCCAATGGCGGGGAAAAAGCGGAGGATAAGGCGGTTGGGATATCCAGGGGCGGCAGGACCACAAAGATCCATACCCTGGTGGATGCCTTGGGCAATCCCCTGGCATTTCTGCTCAGTCCTGGTAATGAGCACGATTCCGTCCATGCCGTACCTCTGCTTGGCCAGATCAGCATCGCAGGCAGCAACATCCTCGGCGACAAAGCCTACGGAGCGGAAGCGATCCGGGAATACATCATCGCGCAAGGAGCCACGTACACGATCCCGCCCAGAAGTGATGTCAATGACCCCTGGCCGGTGGACTGGTACACGTACAAGGAGCGGCATTTGGTCGAGTGCTTCTTTCAGAAGCTCAAATGGTTCCGTAGGGTCTTTACCCGTTATGACAAGCTGGACGCCACATTTTTGGCCTTCGTTTACATTGCTGCTATCTGCATTTTGTTACGTTAGCTCAATCCATCCCTATTTTTTAAACAAGGCCTTAGTAATAAATTAGCTACCAGAATCAAGCAAAGCGAGATGTGAGAAACAAAATATCAGTGTGACTTGAGATGCTTATTGCCCACAGCACTCCTTGAGCCTATTCTAGTCTCCGGATTTGCTGTAGGTTTTGACTGTTGGTTGATGTTTAGGGAACGACTATCTGTTACTCTTGCTCTTAGCACAAAACCACACTTTTTGGAGGGATTAATGAGTCAGTTTACACTAAAAGTTATAGCGACAATTTCAATGCTGATCGACCATATTGGTAGCTTTATACCTGGTTCACCAATTGCTTTACGTTGGATCGGAAGGGTAGCTGCGCCAATTTTCCTATTTGCCGCCGTCGAAGGATGGCGAAACACCAGGAATAAAAAACACTACTTGTTAAGGTTATATACCGCGAGCGTTCTTATGGGCGTCGTACAGTATATTCTCGACATAGACAACAACTTTTTTCGCCAAATATACTGTGTCTGTTGCTGGTTTGGCTTAGCCGATTTAGCTCGGGAGAATAGAAAGTCTTTTTGGAAATACTTGCTCGTTTATCTTGTATGGCAGGTGTCATCATGGATTATAGGTGTTATGGTAGCTGGTCGTTTTGGCGACCAAGCCGCCATGTATCTCGTCATGCCAGCTTTGGGCAGCGCAGTCTTTGTAGAGGGTGGGTTAATCTACACTTTTTTAGGGTTGCTAATGTATATAACGCAGCATGACAAGAAAAAGTTAATTTTTAGTTATCTGGCCTTTTCTTTAATCTTCTTCATTCTTAACACAACTTCTTTCATACGTCGTGGGATGATTGTTATCACTAGATTAGAAATGTTTATGTTTGGCTCTTCTGGTTCATTGAATAATGTTGCAGAGTTACTGCTGGATTTACTCGGTTTCCATCCCATGCAAGTGGGCGGTCCGGCCTTTACCGTCAACTATCAATGGATGCTCGTCCTCGCGTTGCCTTTTATCGTTACATACAACGGAACTCATGGGAAAAAGGCCAAATACTTTTTCTATGTGTTCTATCCGTTACATATTATCCTACTGTATTGCATGGGAAAATCTTTACTTTAGCTCCATGAGTGGCGGAAAATACAACGCTATCATTACTCTCGTGCGGATAGATGGGGACTACCTCCACAATTTTACTTACAATATAGACGGACTGCTCCAAGAGGACGGCAAAATGCTCTGGATTACGTTGAGCAAGGTGGCGTTTTCGTTCATTGGCTTCACTAAGTAAGATGACGCGGGCTACAAACAATATCTCCGAAAATCGACTGGCTTGCCGCAAATTCTTATTTGGGCATGGGTGACAACACCATATCTGCCATGGTTAGGTTCATTTGAACGAGAGAAACTTGCAGCATATAACGGGCAAGATATCACAAAGACGCTCCCATAAGGCCAGGGGTGCAACATTGGTGCTGCTGAGACTGCCTCTAAGTCCATCACAGGCTTGGGATATGAGGTGGCGAGCCGGAACTGTGCCTGACAGGAGAAGTGGGACACACAGACCCGGGGGGCGGTGCATCTGGTGATTCTGGAAGAGGCGGGGCTCATATGCAGCGGTATGCTCCGTCTTGCTGGGCCACTTTAGGTCGGACGGATGAGTAACGACGTACTGAGATCCTCCGCTGGGAAGGTGTCAACGAAGCTATCATCCAGGGCATTGATGTTCTCCGGGGTGATGAATATGGCCTTGATTGGTGCAGCATCAGGTATAGCCGCACATTATCTTGTGGCATCCCTCGTCACTCTTGGAGATACGGCATCCAGTTTCTAGCTACTGTTTCTATGGTTTGCCCCGCTTACTCTTTGCATTTGTATCATAGATGGAGCGATATTCTTGCTCAATGCGGATCTGGAGCCACTTGGTTTCTGGTATTAATTGAACGATGTTTTGTTCTCCACTTCCTTTGCCATACCGTACAACCTGTTGACGCTAACGCACGGCCTGTGTTATCCTAATATTAATGACCCATCTGTCATTCCAGTTGAATAGTTCAGTGATCTTTTTTTATGGTCATGGATTTTGTTCACGCGTATAGAGGATTGGAGATACAAGATGAATGACGGCGAGTTGATTGGGAAGGTGCACTCCGCCATGTATCATCAATGCATGGATCGGGGCTATGCGGCCCCCGTAGATGTGCTGATGGACATAGGCGTATTACCAAAGCAAAAATATGAGGATTGGCGTTTTGGGCGCGTACCATATCTGGAAAGAGTATGTACGGTCAATCTCCGTAAGCTGTCACTTATCATGCACCAAATGCGTGTGTACGCTCAGAAGGTCGGGCTGAAAGCGTCCTTTACCTGCTACAATCAATGGGGCGTGAAGGGGAAACCCGGTCAAGGCAATAAACCCGCAATACAACTTCAATTCAGCAAGAGCGGAAACCCCAATGTTGAGCGGTGGTATGCCACGCACTTTTTAGATTTGAAGCGGATTGAAGCGCTAAAAAAATGAAAACCGATAAGCGAGATTTATAGCTTTACTTATATAGAATAATGGCTGCAACGCATATTCCGGGATCGACGATAATAGACGTTCACAATCCTGGCAAGCAGGGCATGGTGGTACACACCATGCAAAAATGGGTCATTCCAGCCTCATGCCGGAATGACCCATTTGCTTGTTGGGGGAAGCATCCCCCAAGCCCCTTTTGAACAGCTCCTTTTGGAGCTGGCTGCGCGTTTCTGCGAAACGCTTCCGAGGGCGAGGTTACGCCCGGACGAGAGAGAAAAGATCATCAAGCGGTATAGCCCGTTGGGACACAAAGAGTATGCGCCGCTGAGGGTCCAACCGTGTGACTGAGCCAGTGAAAACATCGTATTGTCGGTCATGGTAATAAGTTGCCGTGATGGTATCCCCACTGTGAAGCTGGCGGAGCGTGTTGTCCAACTCTGCTTGGGCATCTTCGCCTAAAATCCTGCGTTCATCCGGAATGAACTCCTGCATGGCTATGGCCTCGTCAAGTCCGCTCAGCGCGGAGAATGGAAGAAACTGTTTGGCCCTTTCTGCACGTGTCATGCTCTATGCCCTCCGATTTGATTGTGCCGCTCGATGGTCCTGGCACCGTCCAGCAAGTCCATCGTCCGCAGGACACTGTTCTTCCCGTGCTTCTGCCGGATGTCGATGATGGCCCGTTGCAGACGCCGCTCTTTATCCTGTTTCTCCGGCGATGTGAAAAGGTCGTACTGCTGGCACAGATCGTCGCTCACGGCGTATGCGATATTGACACGGTGCATCGGTGTGTTCCGTACCCGGATTCGGTCATAGAGGCCCACAACGGTATCACATATCCGGCGCATGGAGGCCGTGGGAGCTGTCTTTGTGCTGGCCTTGGAGGGCGGGAGCATGGAGGAAAAAGAGTAGCTCAGATAGAGGGAGATAGAGCTGGCAGCCATTCGTTTATTAAACATATCCAGAGCCAGTTCCTCCGCCATCTCCCGGACAATGACACGGCCCTCGTCGTAGGCATATCCACGCGGCAGGACCTGTCCGCTGGACAGACTGGTACTCTTGGGCTTATAGGCGTGGATGTCCGCGATGGTCGTTGTCTCCCGGCCCCAAGCGTGGTCGATCAGCAATTCGGCATGGTGTTGTTGACAGAGTAGCGGTGGAACCGGCTCATTACCTGGAGGTACTGCTTGTAGCGGTCGCTCTGCCACAGGTCCCGGATGCCCTGCTCAATGCCAGCCGTGATCTCGGCCAGTCGCTTTTTGTTTTCGCTTAATTCTTCCGGCATAGTAACTCCTTAAATATTTTTAAGTATGTGACGCAATGAAACCCGTTTTTCAAGGGGGGCAATATACTTATATCACCCCCTCCAGTTTTGCACTCTGAAACCCTTGCGCCGCAAGGCTTTCAGGATGCCAAAAGCGTCACATGATACCCCGTTGCTGCCGCATCCGGTTGCGGGTCTGTCTGCGCCGGACAATCGCCCTGCATTTGTCGCAGTATTTGGCCTTGTCGCTCTTGGGATGGAATATCTTTCCGCACTCACGGCAAGGACGGGCATACGGAGAGCCGAAGATGTCTCCGTAGAGCTGGCGATCCCCGGGCAGCACCGCGTTTATAAAGTACCGGCACAAGAGGGAACGCGTAATGAGCTGGGGGCAGGGAACGAAGTCCCCATCGTCCAGCAGCAGGCAGTTGCCGTCCACGCAGTTGGCGCAATGCCTGTGTACGCACTCATATACGGCGCTGGCCTGCTCATGGTTCATTCGTATGATCTCAGCCATAGTTGAACTCCAGAGAATAGCGCAGTTGCTGGCCGTCGTCCTCCATCACCAGAATAGCGTCGTAGATCTTGCCGGTCCGCTCGGAATAAAGGCCGGTGAGCTTGGCGCGGCCCTTTTCCAGAAGCTCCGTGACCAGGGGCGCGGTAAGCACAGCCCGTTTGTTCACCAGGTACTTGTTGTCCCGCCACATGGCGAAGCGGCAGTCCACGCCCTCGCAGAAGTAGCCCGTCCTGCTCTCCGTCACGTCGGAGCCGCACCGGGGACAGCGGCCCACCACCTTGCGCCCGGAGGGGAACAGCCTGTCCGCGCTGGGGACGGTCTGGCGGGTCTGCACCAGCTCGTCCAGCATATCCGTGATCTCTACCAGGAAGGAACCGGGGGACAGCTCTCCGCGCTCCACGTATTTCAGTTTATGTTCCCATTCGGCGGTGAGCAGCGGGGAGCGGAGCTGCTCCGGCAGCACGGAGATCAGGGACTCGCCGAGTTTCGTGGGCGTGAGAGCCGCGGTCTTTTTGCCCTGTTTGCGCTCCATGAAACCGGAGCTGACCAGCTTTTCCAGCGTGGCGGCTCTTGTTGCGGGTGTCCCCAGACCCCTGCGCTCGGAATCCTCCGGGGCATCCTTGGCTCCCGCCGTCTCCATCGCGGACAGCAGCGTGTCCTCAGTGTAGTGCTTGGGCGGCGTGGTCTGGCCCTCCCTGACAGTCACGCCGTCTACGGCGATCCTCTGGCCCTTGGTGAACGGGGGCAGTTCCACATTCTCCGGCTTATCCGCCGCCAGCGCCCGCCAGCCCAGGTCCAGCACGGTCCGGCCCTTGACGGTAAAGCACTCCCCGGCGCAGTCCAGCGCCACGGATACATCCTCATAGCGGTACGGCCCGCGCACGGCGCGGAGCAGCCCCATGGCCGCCAGCCGCAGTATCTTCAACTCCCCGGACGGGAGCGCGGCGATGTCGGCGGCACCGGCGCTCCTGGTGGGGATGATGGCGTGGTGATCCGTGACTTTCCCGCTGTCGCACACCTGGGCGGCATTAACACTCTCCGGGACGGCAACGCCGCAGAGCTGGGCGGCCACAGCTACATAGTCCGGCACGACGGCGGCCATATCGTCCGTGAGATAGCGGCTGTCCGTGCGGGGATAGGGGCAGAGCTTCTTTTCATAGAGAGCC
>CANRDC010000082.1 GCA_947629245.1 uncultured Oscillospiraceae bacterium
GTGTCCTCACCTCTCTCAAATCGTGATTTAACCACCTGGAGCCTGTCCACTTCGTCCATAACGGTATCCAGATGTCCATTGCCGCCAAGGGCCTCGTAGGCATCGTGCATTTCGTGGAGCGTCTCTTTTTCCTCCAAGGTAATGCCCTTAGAGCCTATGTAGCACAACCCCAGATAGCGTATCCTGTCAACGGACATGACTTTTTGGCATTTGACCAGCGCATCAATTTTCCACTCGATCTCGGCGATGCGCTCCGGGGTTATCTTCTCGCCCTCGTCCTTCTTCTTCCACCGCCTTTGCAGGATAAGCGTTATGATCCCGCTCACCCCGCCCCCAAGAAAGGCTATCAGCGCCACCACTATACTTGTCCAGTCCATCTAAATCCTACCTCCTACAAGCTCCTTCAGCCTGTTCCTCTCCCGCAATGCCTCTTCCTCCCTGGCCTCGGCCCCTAACTGCTCGATGATATACGCCTGGGCCTTGATTAGCTCGGCTTGTCTGATACAGATGTCGGTAAGCTCCGCTATGGTTTCCGCGTTATCCATTACCCGGCCTCCTTGAGCTTCTCTTCCACCTCGGCCCGCCAACGTTCCGGGACCTCCTCCAGTGTCATTTTCCCCTGCTTTATCCACCGCGCGTAGATATTCACCATCTCACTCACCCCCCACGATGGACGCGATCTCTATCATTGCCGCCTCAAGATCGTTGAGCCGTTCCCTGTCTGTGGCCTCCGGGACGGGCGCGGACTTGGCCTTCCTGAGCCATTCGTCAAAGTTCGCCTCAACGCTCCTCTCGATCCCCGGGAGCGTAGGGATGACCAGTGTGTACCGGTCCGCCTCCCACTGCTCAGAGCTCTCGCCCTCCGGCCCCACCGCGTCATCCACTCGGCGGATATTGTCGTTCAGCGCGACGAGCAAGGTCCTGTCAGGCAACCGCTCCACAGTAGCCCGCTCGGGCTCGCTTGCAAAGTATGTCAACATAGCTGATTACCCTCCTGCACTTTCTCCATGTGTTTCGTTTGAAGTGTTTTTCCCACACCGGCCTACTGTTGGCGGGGAGCATGATCCCCTTGTAGGAGCAGAGCCGCCGCGCCAGGTCTGGAGATATTCCGCCCTTGGTTTTGCGAGCCGCCGCTGTGATCCGGTAGAGGATTTGTTTCCGTATCAGCGTACATCGTTTAAAGAACCGGTAGCTCAAAAAAGCCGCGCCGCGCTTGACGCGATATACCTGATATGTCCCTTTGAGCCGCATTCCCCACCGGCTGAGCCGCCCCTGGATAAACTCCACGCATCGGTGGAGCCTCCGCTTGTTCCCGGATACCATCAGCATATCGTCGGCAAAGCGCACCAGCTTCACCTCCCGCCCGTGTCCGTCCTTCAGGGGCTTGTCCACGGCCATATCCAGTACGAGATCGGCGTACCACGGGCTGGGGAAGAACCCGATAGCCAGCGTCCCGCCCATGCTCTCCAAAATCTTCCGGTTGGCCCATAAAAGCTCCCGGTCCTTGTAGACCCGCTCCAGACACGCCATTACCACCCCGGAGGTGCACGTGTCGTAGAAATGGTACACGTCGCATGACGCGGCGTATTTGGCCCCTCTCTTGGCCTTGATGAACCTCTTGGCGGCGTTGACGGCCCGCTTCTGCCCCGCGCCCGGGACTGAGCCACAGCTGTAACGGTAAAACCGCTTCATAAGGTCCGGGATCATCACCCGCAAAACGGCGTGGTGGATAAATTGGTCGTATAAACACGGCATCTTCAATCGCCTCTCCTTGTGCCGGAGCTTGTCCATGATTACCCGTGTGCGGTACGGCCTCGGCGTCCACGTCTTGTTTGTCAGGTCCGTCTGTACCCTCCGCGCCACCTCCTCCTTGTGCTCCATGCACCAGGTGATATACCCCGGCTTGGGCGGGTGCTTCGCCCGGTTTCGGACGATCCGCTTTATGTCCCTCCTGTTGGGCGTGTGGAGCTTGGAGCCCATAGATGGGAAGTGTCGGTTTTTCAGGACCTCCTCCACGGCGGCGTAGCAATTTTCAAACGTGACGACACGCTCCCACCGCCCGCTCTTTCTTTTTGGCATAAGCATCTCCTTTTCAGGATGATCATCGGGAAAGTCGCCCTCTCTTCTTACCTTGCGGCCTTTCGGTTTTCCTACTAACCCGCATCCCGTCGGCATATTTTTGGCAAGGGCCAAGGCGCTACCCGGCACTACATCAAATGTAGAACGAGGGCAAAGAAGATAGGGAGGCGGCGTTGTTCCACCAGGCATTCGAGGAGGCATTGTGCCAGTTCGCCGTGAAACGGCCCACATTCAGCCCGTTGTTCGCGTCCGCCCCGGCGATGCAGAAGCCAAGCGAAACCCGCCTATTGTCGGATAGCGCCCTTGTGACCCATCGGGCCACGAAGTTTAGAATTTACTTATTTTGAGGGGGAGTGCGCTCCCCCTCAAACTCCCCCTCGGGGGATTTTGAAGGCGAGGGAGGCGGCGCGGTTCCACCAGGCAGACGAGGAGGCATTGGGCCAGCGCGCCGTGAAACGGCCCACAGACAGCCCGTTGAACGCGTCCGCCCCGGCGATGCAGATTGTATCCGCGGCATTCAGCGCGGGCCACCAGCAATAATCACCAACGGGATCGCCGCTGGTGCCGCCATTTACTGCCTTGCAAAACGGAGCCATGGGGTACTCTGAGAGAAGATGGAGTTCGCTGATCCATCCGTCTGCCGCCGTGCCTTCTTTGGCGTTTGGCAGGGCACAGCCGGTGTCGATGCACTTCTCCTTGTTCAACCCGTCCAGCTCATCCGCCGTTTCCTCATCCGGAGCCACCCAGATGTGCCCGGTGTCCTTCTCCCGGTAAGCGCCCAGCAGATAGTGATAGCAATTCCCCCAGCAATTCCGCCCCCGGTAATAGGCGTTGCATTTGCCGTCCGTCCCGATATACCCGGACTTGCTCCCGATTTGCTCATCCGGTGCGTTGTAGAGGCCGTGGATGGAGCAGAAGGTTTCTGTGGTGTATGTAACCGGCTCGCCGGAGAATGTAACGGTCACGTATCCCTCCTCCGCGTCTGTCACACTCTCCACTATCCTCCGGGCGGTGTTGCACCGGTCCTTCGCCGTGCCGAAGTCCAGGATAGCGCCGGGGATACAATATGGCTTGATGCCCGACGGCAGAGTTACCTCGTTGCCCGTCTTGTCCTCTTTCGGCTTATCGTTGTCATTTGAGCGGAAGAGGTTGCACACGCTCTGCCCGATCGCGGTCTGGCAGTTGAGGCTCGCGTACTCCACCACCATCAGTACCGTCTCGGCGTCCCACGTTTGGATGGTGTCCAGCGTCAGATTATCCGCCTTTGCCTTGTCATGGAGTCCCTTAAGGCTTATGGTATCCGCATATGGTATATCCCCGGCCCGGGACGTGAGCCCCTCTCCGTCCTGGCTGGCCAGATACCGCCCCAGTACCATCTCCGGGACATACTTCCATCCGTAGATGGGCCCGTCCGCCACGCCGACGTAGACATACCCGCCGTCCTCCCACTGCTTCATCCAGAACTCCGGCGTGTAGACCATGTCCATGCCATCAAGCTCCGGCCCCAGTTTAAAGCCCGGCTCGTCCTCCCACTTGGTTATGGCCTCCAGCACGTCGCCCCCGGCCGCGTAAAGCTCCTTGTACTTCGCCTTGTCCGCCTTGCACAGCTTTCGATGTGACCAGGGATAGAGATTATCAAAGGGGTTGTCATAGTCCGGGTCGACTGACCCGTGATAGGCAAAATGTGTGGTGTCCGTGGTGATGTTCGCCGCGTCATACATCCTCGTACATTTCGCCTGTTTCTTGTCCCAGCGGGCTACGTAGCGGTGAGGGATCGTCCCTTCGACCCGCTCCTCCAGCGCCCCCACCCGCTTGTTAGTCGCGTCCAGCTCGGCTTTCGTAACCTCGCCGTCCAGTATCTCCGCCGTGTGCGGCCCTTCAGCGTCCGTGATAGTAACGGTAGTAGTCCCACCCTCCTTGCTGACAGACACAGTAGGCGACACGCCGGGAACGCCCTGAGGGCCGGTATCCCCGGTGTTGCCTTTCTCACCCCGAGGGCCGATGTTGCCTGTGTCACCCTTCGGCCCCTGCTTGCCCCGGATGGAACCGGTCGTATAACTGGCGCCGTCCTCGAAATTGAGTGTCAGTGTATAGTCATCATTTAGCACCGCGGACGTGATCCCGTACCCCCTGGGTCCGACCGGCCCAACGGGCCCGGTGTCCCCGGTTTTTCCCGTTTCTCCCCGTTCTCCTTGGGGGCCGGTCTCTCCCCTTGGGCCGATTTCTCCCCGCAGGGAGCGGGTCGTGTAGCTTGAGCCGTCCTCAAACTTCAGTGTCAGCGTGAAGTCCTCGTTCAGCACAGCGGATTCGATCCCGTACCCCCTGGGGCCCTGGGGGCCGATGAGGCTCTCCAGCCATTCCCGCTCACTGCCTTCAAAGCCGTTTTTCACGGCCAGACCGTAAGCCGTCAGATAGTACCCTCTCCAGGGCGCTCCGCCGCCCGGCCTCATCTGATAAGTTCTTCCGTCCATGTTCACATCTCCCGTTCAACACTGATCTCCGTCGAATCTTCCGTGGGTATCCGCTGGCCTGAAATTGTCGGCGAACCACCGAACAAATTCCGTCATTGCCTGGTTAAAGGCAGCCGCGGTATTGTTGTACTTCTTGTACTCCCCGTTGGCGAAGTCTATCTTAGCCACCAGGTACGCTTCGTATATTCTGTCGTAGGGCGGCCCGACGAGGAGCTCCCGCTCCCCGTCCTCCGCCCCGTAAGTGATGAACTCCACCGGGGCAAGAAGCAGTACGTCTGTCTGCACCATTCCCTCGACCTCATTGAGCCACCTGACCTTATCAGCGAAGTCAAATGCGTTTGGCTTTACCCGGTCGACATTCTCAATAACTTCTCGGATTTTCATGGTTCTGTTGCCCCTCTCCTCCGGGAGGGCTTAAAGTTCTCCCGGTTATTCGTTTCCTCCGCCTGTCATCAGGCGGTGATCAGCTGATCGCCGGTGCTGATACCGCCGGCGGCGGCAAAGCGCCAGTCACCGAAGCCAGCGCCAAAGCGGGCGTATCCCTTCCAGACGTTGGCGTCGTTGGCCGCAATCTCGCTTGTGACCTCCAGCTTTATCCTGTCGTACCACACTGCGCCGCCGTAGGCCGCGCTGTACTGGGGATCAAGCAAGATCCAGGGCCTAACGCCCTTCTCCAAGTACTGGTTAAGGTACTGGGAAACGATCACCGTCCAGCGCCCGTAGGTGTAGTTAAATCCATTGTTGGCGGTGGCGGGGTCCTTGTCCGCACCGATGGCGGCAAAGACGTCTTTCTTCAGCTTGTAGTCGTTGGGGATTAGGATTGTGGTGGGTGCCACCGTCAGGACGTTTTTGTTGTCGTCCCTGAAGTTCTGCATGGCAGACTCCATTGCCATCAGAGCGTCATTGGAAAACTCGTCCTTGAAGATGTTGGACTGGACGAATTTCGCGTCCGTGAAGCTGGGGTGATCCTTGGCGAACAGGTTCTTCTTGTCCGCGCCGGTGACCTCAAACTCCTTCCCGTAGAACTTCATCTTCGGCTTTGCGCCCAGCGCCCCGGCGTACAGGGCCGCCGCGAACTGTTCCCGGCGGCGGTAGTAACCGGCGACGAACGCCTCCGGCTTCTGCTTCAGGTTCATGGTGACCGCGTCGTCAACCATCTCCCTGGAGATGGCGAAGCTGTCCTTCCAGACCGTGTGCTTGAAGTCCTTCTCAAAGCTTTCCTGCATGGAGTCCATGGGGTAAGCCCCGTTCTCGCCCACGGGCATAAAGCCCTCCATAGCGGTCATGGAGCGATGCCCCTCGGAATAATGCTTGCTTTTGGCCACGGTGAAGAGCTTGCCGATAAGGCTCTGTGTCTCAAAGGCCTCCCCCCGCTTTTCGATGAACATGCGGATAGGTCCCTGGCTCTTGCCGAAAACGCTGTTCTGAAGGCCACTGCCCTCAGTAAAAGTAATTCCGCCCATATTTTCTTTCTCCTTTCCTGATTACTCCGCGGCGGCGTCCGCTTCACCGAAGCGTACACGTACCATATCCCCGGCCTTGTCGCCGTCCTTGTAGACGATCTCCGCGCACCCCTGCTTGGTGGCGGTGACCTCCATGCCGTCCTCGCTGATCTGGACCTTGTCGCCCACGTTCACGCCCGAGAGGGCCGCCTGAGCCGTAGTCTCAAAGATGATGTCGGAACTGGCCCGGATCACCGGGATCAGCTCGCCGTCCTCGCAGGCCTCCGCGCGCTCGCACATGGAAATATAGCTTACCTTGTCGGCGCCGGTGGCCATCGCCAGTTTGCCCTCGCTCATCTTCAGCGCCATGCCGACCTTGGGCGTCAGCCCGGCGCCGGCGGGATGGTATTCGTGGGGCGGGTTGCGCCCGTCGTCCACAGTGTGGATCTTGAACATATTTTTTCTCCTTTCGTTTATTACTTTTTGCTGTTTCTGAGATACTTGTTGTAGTCCGCGCGGATCTCCTCGTCGGTAGCATCGGGATTGATCTCCCTGTACATCTCCAGCACGTCGCCGGGCACCGGCACGGTGTCATTTCCCGCTCCCTGGCCACGGGTGACCTGAAAACCCGCACGGCCCGCGCCGGAGTTTATGGCCGCCTGTCGGGAGGCCGCCTGAGCCGCCCCCTGGAGCTTATCAAAGTTGGCCAGCTTCCAGGCGTCGGAAAGCTCATAGCCCCGTTTTACAAGCTCAAGCATCTTGGGGTAGTTCTCACCGGCGGTCAGATCGGCGATGCTCTTGACGCTCGGATCCATAGCGGAGATCTTCCGCACCTCCGCGTCGACCCGCTCCCGGGCGTATCTCTGCCGCTCTCTCTCCATGAGCTCCCGGGCCTTGGCGCCGTCCTCGTTGGCCTTACGGACCTGAGGGACCGTGGAAATAAACTCGTCGACCTCCGCCTCCGACATGCCGGTCCTCTCCAGGATGAAGCTTCGCCTCTCCTGATAGACCCTGTCCCGGTAGGCGTCATATTCCGCCTTTGTGGTGACGGGCTTTCCGGTGTAGGGATCCGTTATGCCGAGCCCCTTTAAGACCGACTCCATGTCGGCGCCATTCCGATCGGCGTTGCCGGCACCCGGGACGCCGCGCGCCTCCCGGTGGCCGGGATTGCCGACGAGAACGCTTGCCGATCCCTTTTCGCCTCCGGCATCGGTGCCTGTGCCGGTTTCCTTACCGGGCTGGCTTCCCGCTCCGCCCGCGTTGCCGCTTGTGTCCCGGTGCTTGTCCGCGGTGCCCTGCCCGTCCCCGGTATTCTCGGGCGGTGGGGTGGTTCCGCCGTCCCCTGAGCCCTCGTCGAGCCCAAAAATCTGGTTATAGTCGGTTTTTTCTTCTTCGCCCATATATAACCCTCTTCCTTTCTTATTTGCCCGTCATTTGCCCGTCACTTGCCGGACCTGAGGTCCGTGCCGGTTTTTACTACGGCCTTGCCGCCGGCCTTTTCGGACTTGTAGACCGCGTCGACCACCTGGGTACCGGTGTTTTTGATTTTTCCGGCGTACCCGCTCTTTCCGTTATCCGCCATGTTCACTTCCTCCTTCCGCTTCAAATATTTTTATGGTCAAATAGGTAGCCTCCCTGTATCACATGCCGGCCACCTCCGCCCTGTCTTTAAGTTCCGGCCGCCCGGCGGCGTTTACCGCCGCGTCGGCTCCGGCCCTTTCCGCGTCCATCCTGGCCTTTAAGGCCACGATTTGAGCCTCCTGCTCCTGTTGGGCCTGGGCCGCCGCCACCTGTTCTTCTTTCTTTTCCTGAAGCATCGTCAGCGTTTCCGCCGCTCCCGGGTAGTGAAGGAGTTTCAGCTTTGCCCAGAAGAATATAAGCGTGTCTATCTCGTTAGGCGGCCCGAAGGCCCCGGATTGGAAGTTCAGCCTTGTTTCCTCCCACATCGCCTGTCGGTTGGCGGCCAGCGATGAGGCGGCGTCGTCCACGGAGAAGATGAACTGATCGTTCCAATACCACTCACCCGCCGCGTCACGCTTGAGAAAATCGTAGCGGTTAAACTCCTCATATACCCGCTCGCCCCGCTCGTCGACGCTCGGAATGGGCCTCGGCTCGTCGGCATAGGCCAGCTTGAATTTGAAAATGGCCTCAAAGAGCCGCTGATACGCGGCGTTTTTCATAATGTGCTTGCTTTCAAGCCTTCCCGCCGTCTGCGCCGCCGCGAACTGCTTGGCGGTACCGGAGGTGGCCGTGGTATCCCGCCTCCCCTGAAATGAGTCCGTGACCCCGATAGCCTGGCGCATCTCCTCGTAAGTCTCGGCGAGCATCGCCAGGTCCTGGCTGATGTCACCCTCAATGGTGTATACGTCTATCATCGCTTTTTCCGCGGGGGAATTGAGCAGTATGGTTTTCATTTCCCCGGCGTCGCGCCGGACGTCGGCTCTAACAGGAAGGCTGAAATAGCTACCCGCGGTGCAAAGCTTGTCCAGTATCTTTGTAACAAGCCGGTTTGTGGTATTTTGCTGTGTGGCGATGGTGTCCACGTCGGAACCGCCGAGGAACTTTCCGAAAACGGATATGTTTCGCTGGAGTATCACGGGATATATCCCCGGCTTATAGTAGGGGATCCTTGTCCTTTTCTCCGTGACAGTGCCGTCCATCTCAACAATGGTCTCTTTATCCGGGATGACTTGACCATTTGAGAGCTTCACCGGCGTCAGGAGCTCCTCGAAGTCCTCCTCCGTTTCCTCCCACTTGGTACCTCCGCAAAACGGGCAAACGGCCCGTCCGTTTGGCTTACCAATGTCTCTGCCGTCCGGCGGTGTGTCGAATCCGCCCGCCTGTCCGTTTTTCCCGTCCTCCGGCGTCCCGTCCATCGTCGGTTCCGCGACGACGACTTCACCCGGCGCGGGCTCAAGCGCCCCGCACTTGGCGCACCGGCGCAGGCGCCGCGCCTGGTAGTCCTCCAGGTCCTCAATGGGCGTGTCGTTCACCCAGCTATAAAGCCCGATCCCGCCCTTGTCGTTGCGATAATAGGCCACGTACTGTGTGACCATATCCTCCGCCGTAGACTCCCCGGAGCCCCTGGCGTTCGGCTCTTTCTCCTCCTCATCCGACACGTCCACCCCGTACCGGCGCTTTATAAATTCCTTGGTCTGGGGTATTTTGAGGATGATGTAGTCCATATCCTCAATGCCGGTATATACGCCGTTCTGCGGTACTATCTGCGTAGGATGGATGGTAGATATGGCGATTTCACCGGCGGTGGTGTGGGTCCGCTTGGTGGAATCCCACTCCACCAGATACGCCCCGCCGCCCTGGATGGGCACCGTCCGCTCCATTAGGTCGTTGATTTCCTCGATATTTATCCGGTCCAGCTCCACCCGAAGCATGTCCTCAATGAGCTTCGCCAGTTCCTCATCCTCTTTCCTCTGGGCCGTGACCTTAGGCTGAGGGATCGTGGAGCTCACCTGAGCCTCTATGAGCTCGCTCACGACGTTTCGCAGATGTGGGGCCTTATCGTGTACGTCCTCACTGGCAATGGGCTTTATGGTGCTGTCCCCATTGTATAGCTTTTCCCGGGCGTCCATCTTGTCCCGCTCCGCGGTATAGGCCGTTTTGTTGGTCTCAAGCCTCCCCTGCCAGAGCTCAAGCTTCTTCTTATCCGTCTTTCTCATAACCAAGCCTCCATCGTCGCCACGCGAGGGACCGTCTTATTTAGGCGATCCCCACTTGGAGATCAGATATTCTTTCATTTTCTGGTCCGCGTGTCGGTAATCCTCCCACATATCCGGAGTCCATTTGCTTGTCGCCTCATCCTTCGGGGGCTCCACCGTCGTCCTCTGCTGGCCACGTATGAGGTGCGCGATCCCCAAGGCCATCACCAAATCGTCATGCTCCCCCTGCTCCGCCTGGGGCTTCCACTTGTCATCATAGACGAAGGTCAACATTTCCCCCAGCGTATCAAAGTCCGTGATTGACTCAATGGCCTGTCTTGCCACGTCCTTAAGGTTATCTACAAGTACCGGGCGTGTTGCCGTGGTCGTTTCAAAGCCGAAGGCCGGTACCGTCTTGCCGGTGAAGTTGTCGTATCGCTCCCTGACATACAAATTATCGTATCCCAGTTCCTCAAGTACCATCTCCGGGTAAGTCGAATAGTTTGTCTCGATGCCTATAAGGGCCTTGTTGTAGTACATTCCCAGACACCAGACTTGCTCAGCGAACATTCGTTCACCGACCTGATGATGTATCACCGCGACCTGTTCCCCTGTGATGTTATCTATCAGCTGGCCCGCAAAAAAGTCACTCCCCGTTCCGGCCGTGTCACCGCCCAGCACATATGGCCAGCCGTTTTTCGGGTGCTTCAGTATTTTGATCGGTCCCCGTTCGTCCGGATCCCATTCGTAATCGCTTATTTTGCCGTCGACTCCACGGACAACGCGGAACACGCCCCGCTCCCACTTGAGATTCTTGACCTGTTCTCTCCGGAGCACAATAGAGTTTTTATCGAATACACATCGGCCTGTGCTGATAAACGCTTCATCCGGAGTGCACGGATACTCCTGGTGGAAGAGATCCGTATCCCCGCCGCAGTTTACCCTAATGCACCACCGGCGCCACATGAGCTGTTCGTCGTCAAGACCGAATGTTTCCGTCAGTTCCTCTTCCTCCGCCGTCCTCGTAAAATCCGGTGGCGGTTTCATGCGGTATTCCTGCATTTCATACCAGGGGAAAAACACCGGCAAAAAGCCGTCAGTGCCCTCTTTCTGGGCTTTAACAGCGTCGTCCCACAGTTTTTTAAAGGCGTTATAGCCGTTGGCGGTGGACTCTATGATGACGATGGTTTTCTCGGTATTCGGTACGGCCTGCATTATACCGGCGTATGTCTCAAGGATATTTCCCGGCCAGAAGGCCAGCTCCGACATGTGGACGTTTTGTAGAGTATAGCTTCGGCCTACACCGTCGCCGCCGGCCGTGGCGCATCTTATACGGCTACGCAGGCCGTGGACCGCGCCCTTGTACTTGGAGGGGGCGTCGAAGATTATTTCCTGGCCGTTGGAGCTTTGCGTCATGGGCTTTATCTCCGGCGGCAGATAGTCATAAAACCTCTTGCTCATCCGGAAGAGGTTCGCCGTGGACTCATCCTTGTGCGCCACGATGAGGGAGTTTATATCCGGCCTCGTAGCCGACGCCCAGAAGAGGATTCCTTCGGTTTCGGTAGAAATGCCCTCCTGTCTGGCCTTTAGCACTATGATCCGCACCGGCTTTTTCTTTTCCCACTCCTCCCGGAGGATGGAATAAAAGCGCCGTTGGGGCTCGTTCATTTTGAACGGCACCAGCTTGCCGTCCTTTGTTTGGATCTTGAGGAATGACTCTATGTAGGCCTTGGCGTTAAGGAGAAGCTTCGCCCCCGGTATCACAGCTCACTTTCAGCCCCTTCCTCCGCAAGCCGTTTCAGGTATTCGTCAACGCCGCCTGATACCCGTATATCTGCCTTATCCCGATAGCCGTAGTTGTTCTCAAGGTTGAATTTGATCCCGGCTATGTCCTTCCCCGGACGAACGAGCATTTCCCGCTCGTTCCACGCCTTCATCCGGTCATACACCATCTCCGTGATCTCCCGGAACTCCGGGTGCTTCTCGTGATTGGCAAAGAGCGCCCAGGTGGAGGGGTGGATATGAAGAAATTCCGCGAGCCCGTTCACCTCAGGCGGAACAATGTACTCGGTGACCTCGACCTCTTCGCCAAGCTGATTTTTGACCGGCACGTCGGCCATGACCGGATGGCCGAATTTATCCAGCTTCCCTGTCGGTACCCGCTCCGTCACCTTCCTTTTCCGCGTGATACTGGCAAAGTACCTGTTGACCTCCCGCCTCAACGTCCTCGGAGTAAATTTTCTCGGCCTCCCCATCGCCCTCACCTCGCTTTACATAAATTGTAGCACAAAAGTAATGCTTCTAAGTCTCAACTTTCGTC
>CANRDC010000083.1 GCA_947629245.1 uncultured Oscillospiraceae bacterium
ACCCAGCACTCCGTCAAGGAGCTGCAGGGCATGGGCATCGCCCCGGACATCATCGTGCTGCGCTCCGACGAGCCCATTACCGACGACACCATCTTCCGCAAGATCGCCATGTTCTGCAACGTCAAGCCCGAGTGCGTCATCGAGAACCGCACCGTGCCGGTGCTGTACGAGGCGCCTCTGATGTTGGAGGAGAGCGACTTTTCGCTGATCGTGTGCCGGGAGCTGGGGCTGTGGACCAAGGCGCCGGACCTGCTGGAATGGCAGGCCATGGTCCGCTCCATCCACAACCTGTCCCACACCGTCACCATCGCCCTGGTGGGCAAGTATGTGCAGCTGCACGACGCGTATCTGTCCGTGAACGAGGCCCTCAAGCACGCGGGCTACGCCAAGGGCACCAGCATCGACCTGCGGTGGATCGACTCCGAGACCGTCACCGAGGACAACTGCGAGCAGATCTTCTCCGGCGTGGACGGCATCCTGGTGCCCGGCGGCTTCGGCAACCGGGGCATCGAGGGCAAGATCGCCGCGGTGCGCTACGCTCGGGAGAACAAGATCCCCTACCTGGGCCTGTGCCTGGGCATGCAGACCGCCGTCATCGAGTTCGCCCGCCATGTGGCGGGGCTGGAGGGCGCCAACTCCCGTGAATTCGACGAGTACTCCCCCTACCGGGTCATCGACTTCATGCCCGGCCAGAACGACGAGATCGACAAGGGCGGCACCCTCCGGCTGGGAGCCTATCCCTGCCGGATCACGCCGGGGACCATGATGGAGCGGTGCTACGGCGCCAGCGAGATCAGCGAGCGGCACCGCCACCGCTATGAGTTCAACAACGACTACCGGGAGAAGCTGGAAGCCGCGGGGCTCGTTATCAGCGGCGTCAGTCCCGACGGGCGTCTGGTGGAGACCGTGGAGGTGCCGGACCACCCCTTCTTCGTGGGCGTGCAGTTCCACCCCGAGTTCAAGAGTCGGCCCAACCGGCCCCATCCCCTGTTCCTGGGCTTCGTCTCCGCGGCCCTGGACAATCGATCCGGAAAGGAATAAAACAGTAACGGTCTATGTGTGGTATTGTAGGATACACAGGAAAACAAGCCGCCGTCCCCATCCTGCTGAACGGTCTGGAGCGGCTGGAATACCGCGGTTACGACTCCGCCGGTGTGGCGGTGGTCAGCCCTGAAAAAGGTCTGCAGATCGAAAAGTGCAAGGGGCGGCTCCAGGTCCTGCGGGATAAGCTGGCGGCCCTCCCGCCCCTGACCGGCTCCACCGGCTTGGGCCACACCCGCTGGGCCACCCACGGCGAGCCCAACGACGTCAACTCCCATCCCCATGTGAGCCAGAACGGCCAGGTGGCCGTCGTGCACAACGGCATCATCGAAAATTACGTGGAGATCAAGGAATTCCTGCTCCACAAGGGCGTCGCGTTCCGTTCGGACACCGATTCGGAGGTGGTGGCCCAGCTGCTGGAATACACCTTCAACAACTGCGCGGACATCATGGACGCTGTCTATCAGGTCCTGGACCGGCTGGAGGGGGCCTACGCCCTGGGCATCCTGTGCGTCGACGCGCCGGACACCCTCATCGCCGCCCGGAAGGACGCGCCGCTGCTTCTGGGCTACGGGGACGGGGAGAGCTTCATCGCCTCCGACGCCACCGCCATCATCGCCCACACACGGGACGTGGCCTATATGGAGGACGGCGAGGTGGCCGTGCTGACCGCCGACGGCATCCGGGTCTACGACGAGTACCGCCGCCCCATCGAGAAGGAGCATCACCTCATCGAGTGGGACGTGTCCGCCGCGGAAAAGGGCGGTTACGCCCACTTCATGTTCAAGGAGATCATGGAGCAGCCGGAGGCCCTCCGGCGGACCATCTCCCCCCGGCTCCGGGACGGCGAGATCGTCTTTGACGAGCTGTCCCTGACCGACGAGGACCTTCGCCGGTTCGACCGGCTCTATATCGTGGCCTGCGGCTCCTCGTACCATGTGGGGATGGTGGGCAAGTACGATCTGGAGCGGTTTTTGCGCATGCCGGTGGAGGTTTGTCTGGCCTCGGAATTCCGATACAGCGAGCCGCTGGTGGACGACCGGTCCCTGGTGATCGTCATCAGCCAGTCCGGGGAGACCCTGGACTCCCTGGCGGCCCTGCGGAAGGCCAAAAGCCTGGGCGGATATATCCTCTCCATCGTGAACGTGGTGGGCAGTTCCATCGCTAGAGAGTCGGACAGCGTGCTCTACACCTGGGCGGGCCCGGAGATCGCCGTGGCCACCACCAAGGCGTACAGCACCCAGCTGGCGCTGCTAACCATGCTGGGGCTCTACATGGCCCGGCGGCTGGGCCGGGCGGACAGCGCCGAATATGCCGCAGTCACGGCGGAGCTGGCCCTGCTGCCGGAAAAGCTGCAGACCGTACTGGCCAGCGCCGACGCGTACCAGTACCTGGCCAGCCTGTATTTCAACCGGGACTGCGTGTTCTTCATCGGCCGGAACCTGGACTACGCCCTGGGGCTGGAGGGCTCTTTGAAGCTGAAGGAGATCAGCTACATCCACTCCGAGTCCTACGCCGCCGGGGAGCTGAAGCACGGCACCATCTCCCTCATCGAGCAGGGCACGCTGGTGGTGGCGCTGGCCACCTACGGCCCGCTCTTCGACAAGGCCGTGTCCAACATCGTGGAGGTCAAGGCACGGGGCGCGGAGGTGGTGGCCCTCACCACGGACAGCCTCCGGGACCGGATGGAGAAGATCGCCACCCACACCCTGTCTGTCCCCGACACCCACCCGGCCCTGCAGCCCAACCTGGGCGTGGTCCCCCTGCAGCTTTTCGCCTACTACATCGCCCTGCAGAGAGGCTGCGACATCGACAAGCCGAAGAATCTGGCCAAATCTGTCACCGTGGAGTGAACAAATGAAACAGTTCTACGAAAATCCCCTGTGCGCCCGGTACGCCTCCCGGGACATGCAGCGCATCTTCTCCCCCGACTTCAAGTTCTCCACCTGGCGCAAGCTCTGGATCGCCCTGGCGGAGAGCGAGCAGGAGCTGGGCCTTCCCATCACCGACGAGCAGCTGGCCGAGATGCGCCAGCACATCTATGACATCGACTACGACAGGGCCGCGGACTATGAAAAGCGTCTGCGCCACGACGTGATGGCCCATATCCGCACCTATGGCGACGCCTGCCCCAGCGCCAAGGGCATCATCCACCTGGGGGCCACCAGCTGCTACGTGGGGGACAACACGGACATCATCCAGATGCGCCAGGCGCTGCTGCTGATCCGGAAGCTGCTGGTGAACGTCATCGGGGCCCTGGCAGACTTCGCCGAGGCCAACAAGGACGTGCCCACCCTGGCCTACACCCACTTCCAGGCCGCCCAGCCCACCACCGTGGGCAAGCGGGCGTGCCTGTGGCTGCAGGACTTTTTGATGGACCTGGAGCGGCTGGAGTTCGAGCTGGACCATCTGAGGCTTCTCGGCTGCAAGGGCACCACCGGCACCGGGGCCAGCTTCCTGGAGCTGTTCGGCGGCGACGGGGAGAAGGTGCTGGAGCTGGAAAAGAAGATCGCGGCGAAAATGGGCTTTGCCGCCTCGATGCCCGTGTCCGGCCAGACCTATTCCCGGAAGGTGGACGCCTATGTGCTGAACGTGCTGGGCGATATCGCTCAGAGCATGTACAAAATGGCCCAGGACCTGCGGCTGCTGGCCCACATGAAGGAGTTCGACGAGCCCTTCGAGGCCGAGCAGGTGGGCTCCTCCGCCATGGCCTACAAGCGCAACCCCATGCGCTGTGAGCGGGTGTGCTCTCTGAGCCGGTACGTGACCAACACCGTGCGCAACACCGCCGACACCGCCTCCGCCCAGTGGCTGGAGCGAACGCTGGACGACTCCGCCAACCGGCGCATCGCCCTGCCGGAGGCGTTTCTCGCCACGGACGGGGCTTTGACGCTCTGCATCAATGTGATCCGGGGCGGCCGGGTCTATCCCAGGGTCATGGAAAAGCACCTCCGGGAGGAGATGCCCTTCATGGCCACGGAAAATATCCTCATGCACGCGGTGGCCGAGGGCGGCGACCGGCAGGAGCTGCACGAGGCCATCCGGCAGCATGCCCAGGCCGCGGCGGTAAAAGTGAAGCTGGAGGGCGGGGAGAACGACCTGCTGGACCGGCTTCTGGCGGACCCGGCCTTCCATCTGACGAGAGAGGCTCTGGAGAAGGTGCTGGACGTGCGGAAGTTCGTGGGTCTGGCCCCGGAGCAGACCGAGAGTTTTTTGCAGACCTACGCCCGGCCCGTGCTGGAAAAGTACGCCGCCGACCTGGGCGTACAGGCGGAGACCAACGTATAACGATAATCGCATGAGCGATATGAGATAAGGAGACAGCATCATGATCACAGCAGTTGTGGGTATCAACTGGGGCGACGAGGGCAAGGGCCGGATGGTGGACCTGCTCAGCAGTCAGTACGACATCGTCTCCCGCTATCAGGGAGGCAACAACGCCGGTCACACGGTGGTGAACGAGCGGGGCAAGTTCATCCTGCACCTGCTCCCCTCCGGCATCCTTCGGCCCGAGGCGGTCAACGTCATGGGACCGGGCATGGTGGTGGATCTGGAGCAGTTCGCCAAGGAGGTGGAGGATCTTCGCTCTCACGGGGTGTCCATCACGCCGGAGAACCTGAAGATCAGCGACCGGCTCACCATCTGCATGCCCTATCACCCCCTCCTGGACGGTCTGGAAGAGGACCGGATGGGGGCCAAGAAGCAGGGCTCCACCCGCCGGGGCATCGGCCCGGTGTATTCGGACAAGTATATGCGCAAGTCCATCCGCATGGGGGACCTGCTGTTCCCGGACGTGCTCCGTGACCGCATCGCGGACATCGTGGACTGGAAGAACCTGACCGTGGCCAGGGGCTACGGCCACGAGCCTCTGGACCCGGTGGCCATGTACGACTGGGTGATGAAGTTTGGCGGGCCCTTCATCGAGCATATCACCGACACCACCGAGTACCTGACGGCGGCGACGGACAGCGGCAAGAGCCTGCTTTTGGAGGCCCAGCTGGGCGCGCTGCGGGACCTGGACTACGGCATCTTCCCCTATACCTCCTCCTCCAGCACCCTGGCCTCCTACGCCCCCATCGGCGCGGGCATCCCCTTCAAGAAGCTGGACGGGGTGGTGGGCATCACCAAGGCGTACTCCTCCGCCGTGGGCGGAGGCCCCTTCGTGTGCGAATTTTCCGGCGACGAGGCCCACGCCCTGCGGGAAGCGGGCGGCGAGTACGGCGCCTCCACCGGCCGGCCCCGGCGTGTGGGCGGCTTCGACGTGGTGGCCAGCCGCTACGGCGTCATGCTCCAGGGGGCCACGGAGCTTGCGCTGACCAAGCTGGACGTGCTCTCCGGCTTTGCAAAGATCCCCGTGTGCGTGGACTATGAGCTGGACGGGGAGCGTATCGGCAAGTTCCCCCTGGAACCGGCGCTGGAGCGGTGCAAGCCCGTGTACGAGTACCGGGAGGGCTTCTCCGGGGACATCACCGGCTGCCGGAAGTTCGCCGACCTGCCCAAGGCCGCCCAGGCATATGTCCGCTATCTGGAGGAGGCGGTGAACTGCGCTTTCACCTATATCTCCGTGGGCGCGGGAAGAGACGAATACATCTATCTAGGTTAAATCAAGAGGCCGCTTTGCGGCCTCTTGATTTAGAAGGCTTGCGGCCCGCTGCAGCGCACGCGCAAGCGCGCACGTTTGCGGGCCGAGAAGAATGATTTCCGAGGTACACGCCCCCGGAAATCATATCCAAATTTATTTGCGCCTCCGGGCGCAAACTCTGCGAGGCATAGTGTTATGAGAGATTATAAGCAAGAATTTGAAAAGCGGGTGGCGTTCATCCGGGACACCCTGGAAAAGAGCGGCCAGAAGGGCATCGTGTACGGAAACTCCGGCGGCAAGGACTGCACGTTGGTGGGCATCCTGTGCAAGGCCGCCTGCGACGATACCGTGGGCGTGCTCATGCCCTGCGCGTCCCAGCGCAATTTCAATATCGACCTGGAAGACGGCAAGGCCGTGGCGGAAAAGTACGGCATCGAGACAAGGCTGGTGGACCTGACCCCGGTCCGGGAGGCGGAGCTGAAAGCGCTGGAGGGCGTCACGGACATGACCCCGGCGGCTGTCGCCAACATCGCCCCCCGGCTTCGAATGACCACGCTGTACGCCATCGCCGGGGCCGAGGGACGGCTGGTGGCGGGCACCGGCAACCGCAGCGAGGCGTATATGGGCTACTTCACCAAGTGGGGGGACGGGGCCCATGACTTCAATCCCATCGCGGACCTGACCGTGACAGAGATCTACGAGTTTCTGGCGTACCTGGACGCGCCCATGTCCATCCGGACCAAGGCCCCCTCGGCGGGGCTGTTCGAGGGCCAGACCGACGAAGCGGAAATGGGCGTCAGCTACGCCTCCATCGATAAGTTCCTGCTCCAGGGCCAGGCCAACGCGCACGACAGGGCCGTCATCGACCGCTTCCATTCCGTCAGCGAGCACAAGCGTCGGCCCATCGTCAACTACACCGGAGAGAAATAATATGGACTATTTGAAAGCGTCGCTGGACGCCCATTATGCCTGGCACGGCAAGCTGAGCGTGGAGCCCAAGGCCCCTACGGACAGCGCCGAGGCTCTGTCCCTGGCCTATACGCCGGGGGTGGCCGCGCCGTGCCTGGAGATCCAGAAGGACCCGGCCAAGAGCTTCGAGCTCACGGGCCGGTGGAACACCGTGGCCGTGGTCACGGACGGCTCCGCCGTGCTGGGTCTGGGAGACATCGGCCCGGAGGCGGGCATGCCCGTCATGGAGGGCAAGTGCGTGCTGTTCAAGTCCTTCGGCGGCGTGGACGCGGTGCCGCTGTGCGTGCGCAGCAAGGACGTGGACGACATCGTCAATACCGTGGCCCTGCTGGCGGGATCCTTCGGCGGGATCAATCTGGAGGACATCGCCGCCCCCCGGTGCTTTGAGATCGAGGAGCGATTGAAGGCCGTCTGCGACATCCCCGTGTTCCACGACGACCAGCACGGCACCGCCGTCACCGCCCTGGCGGGGCTCGTCAACGCCCTGAAGGTGGTGGACAAACGGCTGGAGGACGTCCGGATCGTCGTCAACGGGGCCGGTGCCGCCGGTACGGCCATCGCGAAATTTCTGGCCGCCGCCGGTGCGGGCGACGTGATCGTCTGCGACCGGAAGGGGGCTATCGCGGCGGGGCGGGACGGCCTGAACCCGGCAAAGGAGTCCCTGGCCGCCGTCACCAATAAGACGGGCCTGACCGGTACGTTGGCCGACGCGGTCCGGGGCGCGGACGTATTCATCGGCGTGTCGGCCCCCGGCGTGCTGACGGGAGAGATGGTCCGCGCCATGGCTCGGGACGCGGTCGTGTTCGCCTGCGCCAACCCCACGCCGGAGATCTTCCCCGACGAGGCCAAACAAAACGGCGCGGCCGTGGTGGCCACGGGCCGCAGCGATCTGCCCAACCAGCTCAACAACGTGCTGGCCTTCCCCGGCATCTTCCGGGGCGCTCTGGACGTGCGGGCCCGCGACATCGATCATGGGATGAAGCTGGCCGCCGCCTACGCCCTGGCGGGACTTGTCAGCGACGCCGAGCGCCGCGCCGACTACATCATCCCCAAGCCCTTCGACCCACGGGTCCGAGGCGCGGTGGCCGCCGCCGTGGCCCAGGCCGCGCGAGACTCCGGCGTGGCGAGGATATAGGTTGACATAATTTAGTCTACATAACACAATATCCCCTGCTGTTCCACACGGCGGGGGATATTTCCATCTGAAATTACAAGGAAATTACAACCCGCGCCCGAATGTCTGGTATAATGCTGGTAGACCGCTTTCCAAAGGAGATCATCACCGTGAAGAACCGCATCTTGATCGTGGAGGACGACGAGGGCATCGCCAGCGCCGTGGCGCTGAACATGCAGTTCGTGGGCTACGACTATACCCTTTTTGACGACGGTCGCCGGGCGGCGGAGTCTCTGGCGGCCGACCACGCCTACGATCTGGCGCTGCTGGACATCATGCTGCCGGGCATGGACGGCTTTGAATTGTTCGGGTATATGGAAAAATACGCCATCCCCGTGATCTACATGACCGCCAAGACGGACTCCGCCTCGGAGATCAAGGGGCTCCGGGACGGGGCCGAGGACTACATCGTCAAGCCCTTCGACATGCTCACCCTCATGGTCCGCATTGAAAAAGTCCTGCGCCGGACGGGCAAGCTCAACACGATCTACCGGGTCCGGGACGTGGAGGTCAACAGCGAGACCCGGTCCGTGACGAAGGGCGGCGAGCCAGTGGAGCTGCAGCCCATGGAATTCGACGTGCTGCTGCTCCTTTTGAAATACAAAAACCTCACCGTCACACGGGAACAGTTCCTCGCGGAGGTCTGGGGCGCGGACTTCATGGGCGAGACACGGGCCATCGACATGAAGATCGCGGGGCTTCGCAAAAAGCTGGACCTGGCCGACGCCATCCGCTCCATCCCCAAGCGGGGCTATCGATTGGAGGACCGTTAAGATGAAGCTGTGGCAAAAGGCGTCTATCCTGTGCGGGACGGTGCTGCTGGCCGTGGTGGCGGCCTGCTCCGCCCTGCTGCTGCGGTACGCCCAGGGCAGCATCCTGGACCTGGCCCGGACCCAGGTGGCGGAAAAGCAGCGGGCCCTGACCGCCTCCTTCACCCAGATGACGGACTATTACCTGCTGGACACGGACCCGGCCTCGGTGCGGGATTCTCTGGTGGGCTACTGCTTCTCCCGTTTTGCCGACGAAAGCTCCGTGCTGCTGCGGGACAGCGAGACGCTGTTCACCCTCCAGACCCTCTCCCCCGCGGAGCACCTGTCCCCGGACGAGCTCACCGACGAGATACAGGTCCTGCCCGTCCGGGACGGGTCCCAGCATCTTTTCATCGCCGGGAGCCGCGCGAAAATAGGCGGCGAGAGCTACGCCGTCTACACGGTCCGGGACGTGTCCGACGTCTATCGGAGCGTAAAGACCATGACGGGGGTGTTCGTCCTCATCAGTCTCGCGGGCGTGGCCATTGGCACGCTGCTCATCATCCTTCTCATGGGCCGGGGCGCCCGGCCCATGGCGCGGCTCGCCGCCGCGGCCCGGCGCATCGCGGGCGGGGACTACGGCTTCCGGGCGGAGGTGTCCGGCCATGACGAGGTGGGCGCGCTGGCGGCGGATTTCAACACCATGGCCGCCGCCGTCCAGTCCAGGATCAATGAGCTTTCCGACACCGCCCGGCGGCAGGAGCTGTTCATCGGCGGCGTGACCCACGAATTCAAGACCCCCCTGGCCTCCATGCTGCTGCATGTGCAGCTTCTCCGCTCGGCCAACATGTCGGCGGAAGAGCGCGACCGGTCCCTGGCGCGGATCGAGGACCAGTGCCGGTGGCTGGAACGGCTGACCCAGACCCTTCTCAAGCTGCTCACCCTCCGGCAGGACGTCCCCTTGCAGCCGGTGCCCGCGGCGGAGCTCATAGACCAGGTCCGCGCCAGTTCGGAGCCACGGCTGGCGGCCCTGGGCGTGACGCTTTACACGGACCATGACGGTGGGATGCTGCTCATCAATCCAGAGCTGATGCGCTCGCTGCTGGTCAATCTGGTGGACAACGCCGCCAAGAGCTACGATCCGGGGGACCCGGACGCCGCCGTGTGGCTCACAGTCCGGGACGGGGCGCTGGAGGTGCTGGACCGGGGCCGGGGCATCCCGCCCGAAGCCCTGCCCCACATTTTTGAGCCCTTTTACATGGCGGACAAGTCCCGCAGCAAGAAGCAGGGCGGCAGCGGCCTGGGGCTGGCCCTGGTACAGGCCGTGGCCGACGCCCACGGGGCCAGGCTGGAGGTGACCAGCGCGCCGGAGAAAGGCACCACCGTGCGGGTGCTGCTGAAATTACAAGATGATTACAAAAAATTGATAGATTCTCCTCCCGCCTCCGTGCAAGAATGAGCCATAATCACGAAAAAGGAGGAAATATCCCATGAAGAAAACCCTTTTGATCATCGTCATGCTGCTGGCCCTGGCCCTGAATCTGGGGGCAGGCCTGCGGGCGCCGGAGGACACCCCGGCGGACGAGACGCCCGCCGTCGACGCCCCGGAGGACGAGGTACCGGCCCTGGCTCCCAATATGGAGCCCGAGGAACTGGGTCCCTATGTGCCGCCCATCACCACGGGTCCTGACAACAGCGCCCTGTACGAAAAGGCCGCCGCCTATACAGGCAATGAGAGCCTGTCCGCCCGGCTGGGGGACCCGGACCGCTATGAGAGCGCGTTTGCCAGCAAGGACGGTACCCTGACGGTGGAGGCGGACGCGAAGGTGATCGTGCCGGAGGCGGATAAAGCGCCCCTGATCCGGGTTCGAAACGGGACCATCACCCAGGAGCAGGCAGACGCGCTCATGGACGCGCTGGTCCACTGCACCCTCTATCCCGTCGGCGGGCCCGCCACCAAGGAGGAACTGGCACAGACCATCGCCGAGTTGGAGCAGGAGCTGGACGGGGCGGACGGTCTGGACCAGCCCATCGGTCCCGACACGGATATGACCCGCCGGGAGTACGCCGAGTCATGCCTTGAAAAGCTGCGGGCGGCCTATGAGAAAGCGCCGGACACGTCGGACCCCCAGCCCATCAGCGGCCAGTTCGAGCCGGAGTTCTATCGCGACGTTCTCGCCATCCGGGGCGAGGGCGAGAGCGAGGAATACGGCACAGAGGCTTTCTGGGCCCAGGCAGGCGACTGGCTGGGCGGCAGCCGGGCCGTCTATGAGCGGGACGGCTTTGATACCGATCCCGTCTACCAGAAGATGTCGTCGGAGGTAGATACCGACGGCATCCGGGACGTGACCTGCACTTTGGAGCAGGCCCAGGCCCTGTGCGACCCCGTCGTGGCGGCCCTGGACATCGAGGACATGACGTTCTATTCCGCCCAGAAAAAATATAGCAGCTCCGACGCCGACGTAGACCGGTGCTATTGGGTGCTCCAGTACACCCGCAGCCTGGGCGGGCTTCCCATCACCTACACCATCTCCACCGGCGACGTTTTGACAGACCAGGAGGTATATATGGTGCCCTGAGAGTACGAGACCATGACCTTTTATGTGGACGACAGCGGCATCGTGGGCCTCCGGTGGGAATCTCCCTACGACCTGGGCGAGCGCGTGACGGAGGACGCCGCCCTGCTGCCCTTCGACGAGGTCACGGCGATCTTTGAGAAGATGTTTGTGGTGGCCTACGACAACGACGACCTGCCCTTCGACATCTCCATTCCCGTGAGCGAGGCCAGATGGGACGGCAAGGATATCCACGTCCAGGTCAATGAGGTCCGCCTGGGCTACACCCGTATCGCGGAGATGGACAAAGAGGAAACCGGTCTTCTGGTCCCGGCCTGGGACTTTTTCGGCGTCATCACCGATGAGGACGGAAACGTCCTCTCCGACGGCCCGGAGAGCAGTCTTCTCACCGTCAACGCCGTAGACGGGGACATCATCGACAGAGGATTCGGATATTAAAACACGCGAACGCCTCCCCTGTGCACAGGGGAGGCGTTCTTCCATAAAGCACGGGCGCGCCGGATGACACGCCCATTCTATTTTTCGCGTTATTTCCTGTATTCCAGCGCGTTGCTGGCAGTATAGCCGCTGAGCAGGGTCTTTTTGTCGGCGGTGCAGCACCGCACCGTGAACTGGTATGTGACGCCGCTTTTCAGCTTGGTCGCCGCGCGGGTATAGCTGGTCTTGGTCGTGGTCCCGATCCTGTGCCAGCCGCCGCCGTTCTCTTTGTAGTACACCATGTACCGGGGCGCGCCGGACACCTTGTTCCAGCTCACTTTGATGCCGCCGTTGGACGCGGCGCT
>CANRDC010000084.1 GCA_947629245.1 uncultured Oscillospiraceae bacterium
TTGCCATCGGTAAGGGCTTTCTAATATGGTTGTCCTCACTTATAAGCCGCAAAAGAACATTCTTTACCCGCAATCCAGTGGGAATATAGAATGATACGGTATATGGGGAGCGTTATCAAATCGTTATCAAAAGAGGGGCGCAAAACCGTGGAAACGTTGTGCCGCACCGGGTTCAGAGTTTCAAAAAATCATTCCCACTCGACTGTAGCTGGTGGTTTGGCGGTGATGTCGTAGACCACGCGGTTGATGCCGGGCACCTCGTTCACGATGCGGGTGGAGACCGCGTCCAGCACGGGGAAGGGGATGCGGGTCCAGTCGGCGGTCATGAAGTCCGAGGTGGTCACGCTGCGCAGGGCCAGGGTGTAATCATAGGTCCGACCGTCGCCCATGACGCCCACGGAGCGCATGTTGGTCAGCACCGCGAAATACTGGTCCATGGTCCCCTCCAGATGGGCCCTGGCGACCTCATCCCGGAAGATGAAATCCGCCTCCCGAAGGGTATCCAGCTTCTCCTTGGTGACGTCCCCGATGACCCGGATGGCCAGGCCCGGTCCGGGGAAGGGCTGGCGCGTGACCAGATATTCCGGCAGACCCAGCTCCCGGCCCAGCTGCCGGACCTCGTCCTTGAAAAGCAGCCGCAGCGGCTCGATGATCTCCTTGAAGTCCACGGTGTCGGGAAGTCCGCCCACGTTGTGGTGGCTCTTGATTACGGCGGCGTCCCCGGTGCCGGACTCCACCACGTCCGGATAGATGGTGCCCTGGACCAAAAAGTCTACCGCGCCGATCTTTTTGGCCTCGTCCTCAAAGACCCGGATGAATTCTTCGCCGATGATCTTCCTTTTGCGTTCCGGCTCGGAGACCCCGGCCAGCTTGTCCAGAAACCGTTTTTCTGCGTTGACCCGGACAAAGTTGATGGGCCAGGGGGCGAAGGCGGCCTGGACCTCGTCGCCCTCGTTCTTGCGCATGAGGCCGTGGTCCACGAACACGCAGGTGAGCTGGCTGCCCACCGCCTCCGCCAGCAGCGCCGCCGCCACGGAGGAGTCCACGCCGCCCGACAGGGCCAGCAGCACCTTGCCGTCGCCTATCTTCTCCCGAAGGTCAGCGATGGCGGTATTTTTGTAATCCCCCATGGTCCAGGTCCCGTGGGCGCCGCATACCTCGTAGAGGAAGTTTTTGAGCATCTGGGCCCCATATTCGGTGTGGTTCACCTCCGGGTGATACTGCACGCCGTAAAAGCCCCGTGCCTCGTCGCAGATGGCCACATTGGGGCAGTTGTCGCTGTGGGCGGCCAGGGTAAAGCCCTCGGGCACCTTTGCCATGTAGTCCCCGTGGCTCATCCAGGTGACGCTCTGGTTGGGCAGACCCTTGAAAAGCTTGCAGGAGGTGTCGAAATAGGTATGGGTCTTGCCGTATTCCCGTGCGGTGTCCTCCTGAGCCGGGGCGACCTGGCCGCCCAGGGCCTGGGCCATGAGCTGGCAGCCGTAGCAGATGCCCAGGATGGGCACGCCCAGATCAAAAATGGCCGGGTCCGCCTGGGGCGCGCCGGGGGCGTAGACGCTGTTGGGCCCGCCGGTGAAGATGACGCCGATGGGGTCGAAGGCCCGGATCTCCTCCAGGGAGATGGTGTACGGCTTCAGCTCGCAGTAGACGTGGTGCTCCCGGACCCGCCGGGCGATGAGCTGGTTATACTGGCCGCCGAAGTCGATGATCAAAACTGCTTCGCGTTTCATATGGACACCTCTGTTTGTCGAAGAATAAAAGTCAAGGGGAGGGAGCGAAGCCCGGTCAGGGCGAGCCGCGTCGTCGATGCACGCCAGCCAGGTCTCCCTTTGCCGCAAAGCGGCAAAGCTCGAATGGCGGCGGCATCTCCTCTCCCCATGCGAATCGTTCGCATGGGGACCCCACAGGCCGCGCGTCAAAGTCAAAATCCGCGGTGCGGCAGGATTTTGACTTTCTGCGAGGGGGAATTCACTTTCCCCTCACAGTTTCAATCTACAAAACTGCTTCGCGTTTCATATGGACACCTCTGTCAGGTCAGATTTCATAGGTACGTATTATCTTCTCGGCCACGGCCCGGCGGGTGACGCAGCGGTCCATGGCGTTTTTCTCGATGAAGCGGTGGGCCTGCTTTTCGGTCATCTTGAACCGCTGGATCAAAAGCAGCTTGGCCCGGTCCACGATGCGCAGCTCTTCCATCTTGGCCTGGAGCTTTTCGGCCCTGGATTCCAACGCCCGCAGCCGCTGGGACACCGCCGCCATCATGCCCAGGCTCTGCTTGAGCAGGGACGGGTCCACAGGGCTTTGCAGCGTCATGAAGCCGTGCTCCGCGCCGAAGGCGGATACGGCCTCGAACCGGTCCGCCTCCGCCAGCAGCAGCACACCGGCGGCGCCGGTCTCCTCGGCCCGGACGGCCAGAGCCGAGCCCGTGTCAAAGGGGACGGTGCCGTCCAGGACCACCACGTCGTAGACGGCCTCGTCCAGCACATAGGGAGCCTCCAGCGGCGAGCATACGTTCAACTCCGGGGCGAACCGGTCCGCCGGGAGGAAGGCGGCGAAATGGGCCGCCGTGTCTCTGGACGCGGTGACGAGCAGGAGAGAGGCATAGGGACGCGACTGCACCGTTTGCGGCCTCCTTTCATAGCATGCTCTGCCGGGCGAAATTTCTATAATGTATGTTGATTTTACTCATTCATGACCCGTTTGTCAATTTTCCGGGAAAGAATGGGGCATATGTCAAACTCCGTCCGGGACCGGGTCCGAGATTTTGTGCGTTTTGTCAACGCGTCCGGACTTGACAACGGGGCGGAGGACAGTGTAGAATCAAACCAATGAGCGGCAAAGGCGTCGCGGAGGTTTCCGTATGCCTGTGCCGCTTTTGTTTTGGCCGGTACAACCTGAAAGTAAAGGAGAACACAGCAATGAGCAACGTACCCGAGATCTTCGGCTCCATGGTATTTTCCGAGGCGGTCATGCAGGCCCGCCTGCCCCACGCGACCTACAAGGAGGTCGTTCACGCCATCCATCACGACAAGCGCCTGACCCCGGAGATCGCGACTGTGGTGGCCACGGCCATGAAGAACTGGGCCGTGGAGAAGGGCGCCACCCACTTCACCCACTGGTTCCAGCCCATGACCGGCGTCACCGCCGAGAAGCACGACAGCTTCATCCATCCCACCGGAGACGGCCTGGCCATCATGGAGTTCTCCGGCAAGGAGCTGGTCCAGGGCGAGCCGGACGCGTCCAGCTTCCCCTCCGGCGGTCTGCGGGCCACCTTCGAGGCTCGTGGCTACACCGCCTGGGACCCCACCAGCTACGCTTTCGTCAAGGACGGCGTGCTGTACATCCCCACCGCCTTCGTGTCCTATACGGGCGAGGCGCTGGATAAAAAGACCCCGCTGCTGCGCTCGATGCAGGCCCTCAACAAGCAGGCCATCCGCATCCTGCGGCTGTTCGGCGACACCGCCTCCGAGTCCGTCCGGGCCACCGCTGGCGCGGAGCAGGAGTATTTCCTGGTGGACAAGAGCGTGTACGACAGGCGCAAGGACCTGATCTACACCGGCCGGACCCTGTTCGGCGCCCGTCCTCCCAAGGGCCAGGAGATGGAGGACCACTACTTCGGCGCCATCAAGCCCCGTGTGGCGGCGTTTATGAAGGAGCTGAACGACGAGCTGTGGAAGCTGGGCGTGGTGGCCAAGACCGAGCACAACGAGGTGGCTCCGGCCCAGCACGAGCTGGCGCCGCTGTTCAGCACCGTGAACATCGCCGCCGACCACAACCAGCTCACCATGGAGCTGATGCGTACCATCGCCAAGCGCCACGGCATGGAGTGCCTGCTGCACGAAAAGCCCTTCGCGGGCGTCAACGGCAGCGGCAAGCACAACAACTGGTCCATGGCCACCGACACCGGCGAGAACCTTTTGGAGCCCGGCGACACCCCGGCGGAGAACGCCCAGTTTTTGCTGTTCCTCTGCGCGGTGCTGAAGGCGGTCAACGAGTATCAGGACCTGCTGCGCATCTCCGTGGCCACCGCGGGCAACGACCACCGGCTGGGCGCCAACGAGGCCCCTCCCGCCATATTGTCCGTATACGTGGGCGACGAGCTGGAGGGCGTGCTGAACGCCATCATGAACGACGAGGCCTACAGCAGCGCCGGTAAGGAGCCCTTCAAGGTGGGTGTCAGCGTCCTGCCCCGGTTCCCCAAGGACTCCACCGACCGGAACCGTACCTCCTCCTTCGCCTTCACCGGCAACAAGTTCGAGTTCCGCATGCCCGGCTCCGCCCAGTCCATCTCCGAGGCCAACATCGTGCTCAACACCGCCGTGGCAGAGGAGCTGCGCCGCTTCGCCGACCGGCTGGAGGCCGCCGACGACTTTGACGCGGAGCTGCACGACCTGATCCGGGAGACGGTGAAGGAGAACATGCGCATCGTGTTCAACGGCAACGGCTACGACGAATCCTGGGTCGTGGAGGCCGAGCGCCGGGGGCTGCTCAACCTGCGCACCACCCCCGAGGCGCTGCCCTATTACCTGCACGAGAAGAATATCCGCCTGTTCGAGGGCAACAAGGTCTTTACCGAGACGGAGATGCGGGCCCGCTATGAGATCATGCAGGAGAACTACGCCAAGACCATCCGCATCGAGGCCATGACCACCTCCGACATGGTCCGCAAGGACATCCTGCCTGCGGTCAGCGCCTACGGCGGTATGCTGGCCAAGACCCTGACGGCGAAAAAGGCCCTGCCCGGCGTTGATACCTCCTATGAGGAGGCGGCCCTGAAGCGCCTTTCCGAGCTCACCGCCATGACGAGCAAGGCGGCGGATACCCTGGACGAGGCCATCATGCAGTCCAATGACATCACCGCCTGCGAGGAGCTTTCCAACTTCTGCCGGGATAAGATCTTTGCCACCATGAGCGAGCTGCGCATCTGCGTGGACGAGATGGAGACCATCACCAGCGCCAAGTACTGGCCCTATCCGACTTACGGAGAAATGCTCTTTTCTGTTCGTTAAGAAGGGGTAAAACCCCTTCTTAACGAGAAGGATCGCAGCCCGCTGCAGCGCACTCGCTGCGCTCGCACGTTTGCGGGCTGAGAAGTATGATCTCCGAGGTACACGCCCCCGGAGATCATATCCAACTTTATTCGCCGCTGCGGCGGCGAACTCTGCGAGGCTAATAATCAATAACGGAGGTCACAAGCTATGCTGACGATCCCTGAGGGATACAAGACGGTGCTGGACGTGTATGACACCCAGCAGTGCATCGAATTCATCAAATCCCATTTCCAGAGCAATTTCCGGGCGGCGCTGAACCTCAAGCGCGTGTCCGCGCCGCTGTTCGTCCGGGCCGACACGGGCCTGAACGACGACCTGAACGGCGTGGAGCGGCCCGTGAGCTTCGACGTGCCCGCCACGGGGGCGGCGGAGTATCAGATCGTCCACTCCCTGGCCAAGTGGAAGCGCTGGGCCCTGCGGGAGTACGATTTCCGGGTGGGCAACGGCCTGTACACCGACATGAACGCCATCCGGCGGGACGAGCCGGTCTTGGACAATCTCCACTCCGTCTACGTGGACCAGTGGGACTGGGAGAAGATCATCTCCCCCGAGGATAGAAACATGGACTACCTCAAGACGGTGGTGCAGCGCATCGTGGACGCCATCGGCATGACCTGCGACGAGGTGCGCTGGCAGTTCCCCAAGCTCAAGACCGAGGTCTGCCGGGAGGTGACGTACATCACCACCCAGGAGCTGGAGGACCTGTATCCCCACCTGGACCCGGCGGAGCGGGAGAACGAGTTCACCAAGACCCACGACACGGTGTTCCTCATGCAGATCGGCGGCAAGCTCCGCTCCGGCAAGCCCCATGACGGCCGGGCGCCGGACTATGACGACTGGACGCTGAACGGGGACATCATCTTCCGCAGCCATGTGCTGGACCGGGCCTTCGAGATCTCATCCATGGGCATCCGGGTGGACCCGGCGGCCCTGGATAGGCAGCTTACCCTGGCCGGGTGCGACTACCGGCGGGAGATGCCCTTCCACAAGGCCCTGCTGGCGGGGGAGCTGCCCCAGACCATCGGCGGCGGCATCGGCCAGAGTCGGCTCTGCATGTTCCTCATGGGCTGCGCCCACATCGGCGAGGTCCAGTCCGGCGTCTGGGACGAGGTGACCTACGCCGCATGCCGGGCCGCGGGGATCAAGCTGCTGTAAGAGCGCGGCAAAAAAATAAGACCTGCTGCAAAACGCTTTGCGGCAGGTCTTTTTATGCGGCGGAGCGCTATGGGATCCGGTTCGGCGTTTGGTTCCGGACGAACAACGTCTTGATCTTATCGGAATTTTTCCGCCAGAGCCTGATAAGGCCGGTGACGAGAAGATACTGGGCCAGGGAGCATACGAATATGACGGCCAGCATCGGCAGCAGATGGGCGTAATACACGTCGGTTTCCGGGTACAGCATCTCGAAGTACCGGGTGACGGGCCGGTGCATGAGGAAAATGCTCAGGCTGAACGAGCTGAGCCAGCTGGCGGCGCGGGAGAACGGCCGCAGAAGGACGTTCCAGAGACTGTGGCCGGAAGCCTCGATGGAGACGGCGACGAACAGGGCCAGGATCGTGCACATCTGGAAATATCGGGTGTCCCAGTGCGTCATGACCACGAAGGCGAAAATGTGGCACAGCGCCTCCAAAATCGTGAGGAGCGCTTCCGCCAGCCGTGTGAGGTCGATTTTACGCAGGTATTGGGAGAGCTTCAGACAGTAAAATGCGCAACAGTATACCATCCAGGTCCGGAACGTACCGAAGGTGGTAAAGCCGAGCCAATCCTCCACGGCGGCGGTTTTCACCATGCGCCAGTATCCGAAACCGACGATGAGGGAGAGGGGAAGAAGAATGTTGACAAAGACCTTTCGATTGGTGGAGCAGCAGCCCACCAGTAGGATCTCCACCAGAAACATGCTGCTGAGCGTCCAGGACGGGGAGTTGAGAAGGCCGTGGCCGTTGTTGAGCCCGCTCATCTTTACTAGGAGCGCTTCCCAGATGTCCTCGGACAATTTCTCGGCGATCTGCGGGAAGGAGGTGGTGCCGTTGATGACGACCCGCATGACCAGGAAGGTAAAAAGATAGGCCGAGAAGCTCCACGGGAAAAACCGCGCGAAGCGTTTTAAAATACGCTTGGACGGGGGGGTATCAGGATGCTTTTCCAAACTTTGGAAGAAGAAAAGACCGGCGGCGAGCAGGAAAAACTCCACGCCGTACCGGCCGCTCACAAAATGCGCGCCGGTGGAGCGATATATATGGTAGAATACGATGACCAGGGAATACACGAATTTCCCCAAATCGATCATCACGTTGCGTTGGTCTGCGTTTGTGCTTTCCATCGGCGGGCATCCTCTCTCTTGCCGGATATGGTCGCCCCGCTCGGGGCGAAGTGGCTGCGGGCCAGGGCGGTACGTCAGTCAGACGCTGGTTCCCGTACGAACAGCGCCTTGATTTTATCTGCGTTTTTCCGCCAGAGCCAAATGAGACCGGTGACGAGCAGGTACTGGGCGAGAGCGCACAGAATTATCGCGGCCAGTATCGGCAGAAGATGGGCGTAACGAACGCCGTTGTCCGGATAAAGCTTCGCAAAATACTGCTCGACCGGTCTATGCATCAGATAGAGGCTCAAGCTGAAAGCGCCCAGGAACCTGGAGGCGGGGGCGCATTTTGCCAGCCACACGTTCCACAGGCTGTGCCCGGACATGGAAATGGCGATGGCCACGAGAAACGCCAGCAGGGTGCACCACTGGAAATTTCTGCTCTTCGTGGTCAGCATGGCCACGATCGCGAAGGCGTGGCAAAACGTCTCCAGCGCCGTCAGAGCCGATTTGCCCAGCCGGGTAAAGGGCTTGTCCCGCAGATGCTTTGAAAGCTGCAGGCAGTAATACGCACAGCCGTACACCACCCACGCGCGGAACGTCCCGAAGGTGGTAAAGCCGATCCAGTTGGGGATCGTCGCGCTGGGAGCGGCCCGCCAATAACCGAACCCGACCATGAGCGTCAGGGGCAGGACGATGTTTACAAACGCCTTTTTATAGCGGAAGCACCCGATCATGATGATCTCCACCAGGAACATGGAGCTGAGCGTCCACGCCGGACCGTTCACGGGATAGGCTCCGCCGTTGAGGCCGCTCATGTTGACCAGTAGGATCTCCCAGATGTCCCCGGACAGATATTTGATCAGCCTGCCGGGCGAGACGTTGCCGTCGATGACGACGCGGATAACGACGAAGGCAAAGATGAACGCGGTGAAGCTCCAGGGGAAAAACCGCATGAACCGCCTGCCGATATATCTGGGGGTGTCCTCCAGATCCTTCTCCAGCCTGCTGAAGAAAAACACGCCAGCGGCCAGAAGATAAAACTCCACAGCATAATAGCCGCCCGCGAAATGCAGACCGGTGGATTTATAGATGTGGTAAAACACGATAAACCATGCGTATACGAACTTCCAGATATCTATCATGACGTTGCGCGGTCTGCGGACGACAGTCTCCATTGTTCCGTTCCTTTCTTTATATAGAAGCATGAAAAGTATAAGGACATAAAAAGGACAGGATACGAATAAATAATCACATAAAGTGCATTATATCACATGGTTTTGCCCATGGCAAGCCAGATCCCCCGCCGGTCCGGGGCGGCCTTGCCCCTTGTCAAGAGAGAAAGTTTGGCTTATAATAACAAAAAAGGGGCGAGGTGATAGATATGAATATAAAGAAGAGGTTTATCCCCGCGGTGCTCATCGTAGTGGTGACGCTGGGGTGTATCCTGCTGGGCCGGTTTACGAGAGTGCTGTTTTTCCTGGCGCTGGCGGTGGCGTCGGCCTGCGAGCTGCGGGACGTGATGCATAAGGCGGATATGCCCGTATCGCTGGCGCTGCCCGTCGTATACGTCGTTTTGCAGAGCGTGCTCTGCTGGACCGGGGCGTCCCCGGCCTGGATGGTGGCGCTGGGCGCGCTGGCGGCCTTCGCCGCCATGTGCTGGGCCGTGCTGAAGCCGGAGCTGGGCGCCGGATTCGCGGTGGCGAATCTGTTCGCGCTCGTGTGGCCCTTCGGGTTTTACGCGATCATCCTCCACGCCGCCGCGTCGAGGGTCTGGCTCATGGCCCTGCTGCTGGGCGTGCTGAGCGCCTGGGCCTGCGACTGCATGGCGCTGGTGGGCGGCAAGTACCTGGGCGTACATAAGCTGGCCCCGGTGGTGAGCCCCCACAAGACCTGGGAGGGCGCCATCGTGGGGAGCCTGTCCGCCATCGTGGCGGGCATGCTCATGAGCTGGATACTGGGCTGGCGGTTCGGCATGTGCGTGGTCACGGCGTTCGTGGCCAGCACCTTTGGACAGTTCGGGGACCTGGCCGCGTCGCTGTTCAAGCGTATGGCCGGGGTGAAGGACTACGGCAATCTGATGCCCGAGCACGGCGGCGTCATGGACAAGATGGACAGCATGCTCTTCGCCATCCCGGCGGCCTATTTCATGCTGTATCTCTACGGCATAGCCTGAACGAGCCTGGGGGCGTCATCCGCCGATGCAAGTTACCGGGCTGAGCTGTCGGATGCCGGCAGCCTAGGTAGCGGCTGGGAAACCGCCGGAGCACTCGATGGCCTGGCCGGTGATGAAGGAGGCCCTGTCGGAGGCGAGGAAGGCGATGAGCTCCGCCACATCCTCCGGCGTGCCCAGACGGCCCAGAGGCGTCTGGTCCACGAGGGCCCGGCGGTCGGCGAAGTCGAACCGGGCCAGCATGTCCGTGTCGATGACGCCGGGGGCCACGCAGTTGACCCGGATACCGGAGGGGCCCAGCTCCTTGGCAAGGGCTTTGCCCAGACCGATCAGCGCCGCCTTGGCGGCGGAATAGGCCGCCTCGCAGCTGGCGCCGTACAGGCCCCAGACCGAGGAGACCAGGACGATGCTTCCGGCCTTCTCATGGACCATGTGGGGGATGGCGGCCCGGCAGCAGCGGTACACGCCGTCCAGATCCACGGCCAGAAGCCGCCGCCAGGCGTCCTCGTCCGTGTCGGTGAGCAGGCCGTATTCGGCCACGCCCGCGTTGCAGACCAGCAGATCCACCGGACCCGTCGCGGCAAAGAGCGCCGATACCTGTTCCGGGTCCGATACGTCGGCCCGTATGGCCCGGACGCCGAGCTCCGCGGCCAGGGCGCGGGCGGCGGCCTCCGAGCGGTTGTAATGCACGGCCACGTCCCATCCGTCGGCGGCCAGCCGCCGGACCGTGGCGGCGCCGATGCCACGGGACGAGCCGGTGACAAGCGCGGTCTTTTTCATCGCAGGGACCTCCCCTTACAGCGTCTGACGGCAGTATATCACATCTGGCGGTTCAAAGGTAGGATAAAATGAATTTTGAGCGGGACAATCAGGAGCAGGACTGGACGCCGGAAAACGACGGCCAGTGGACGAAGGAACCGGCGAAGCGCGATCCCCGGTTCGATTTTGCCGCGTTTCTCGGTCCGGAGGATCTGGAGGATCGGATCACCGATATTCTGGACGGCAAGGACCTGATGGACGAGGAGGCATACGGGGAGTTTGCGCCCGACTACGTCCCCCGCCGGGGCGCGCCCGGAGAGCATGGCCGCCATGAGCTCCCCGGCTCGGACACGGAGGAGGACGGCGGCGAGGCGGAAGAAGAGGACGGGGAGGAGACATCCCCTTCCCAGGCGGGCCCGCAGCCGGAGGAGGAAATGGATTTTCAGCAGGAGCCCCAGGCGGAAAGGCCCTTCTTTGTGGACGAGCCGCCCCCCAGGCCGAAGGTGATCGTGGCGGAACCGGCGCCCAGGGTGTATGTGGACCCCCAGGCGGAGTACGGCCCCGTGGAGGCGCCGCCTCCCGGAGGCGGCGGCAGCGGAAAGGGCGTGAAATGGCTGATCGCGGTGCTCATCTCGGCGGCGGTGGTCCTGGGCGCAGTGCTTCTGGTGACAATGTTCCTGCCGGATATCGGCGGGATGCTGGGTCTGAGCGGCGGGCCCAGCCCCACGCCCGCCGTCGCGCAGGGAGGCATACCGGCCGTCCGGCCCACGGACGTCCCCGCGCCTACGAATACGCCGGAACTCGCGACTCCGGCGGTGAAGATCTTCAATATCACCGCCTCCGCCTCCGTCGGCGGCAGCATATCCCCTTCCGGCAAGGTGGACGTGCAGGAGGGCGGCAGCGTCGGCTTCACCTTCACGCCCGACGAGGGCTATGAGATCGGCCAGATCCTGGTGGACGGCGCCGGAGGCTTTGTCCAGACCGGCTATGACTTCTCCGACGTGCGGCAGGACCACACCATCTATGTGGAGTTCCGGCAGATCGAACTGCCACCGCCGGAGGCGGAGGCCACGGACGAGCCGACCCCGGAGCCCACGGCCGAGCCCACGGCGGAGCCGACCCCGGAGCCCACGGCCGAACCCACGGCGGAACCAACAGCCGAGCCGACCCAGGAACCGCCTCCGTTGCTCACGGATGAGCCGGTCCCGGAGGGTACGGACCCGGAAGAGCCCCCCTATGTGGGCGGAGAGGGCCAGAACGAACCGCCGGAGGCAATGGAATGACCAAAGCCGCCCCGTCATCGACGGGGCGATATGCTCCCTCTATGGAAGACAGAGAAAAAAGACACTGTATCCATAGGGGGAGCATTATTATGGGGAAAAAGATCAGCAGCGAGGCAAAGTATAAAGTTGTAAGACAGATCCTTCGCGGAGAGATAGGCCAGCGGTACGCGGCGGAGATCATGGGGGTGCATT
>CANRDC010000085.1 GCA_947629245.1 uncultured Oscillospiraceae bacterium
CTGGTACAGCGCCGCCACCAGCGGCACGCCCAGCAGCATGCCCAGCACGCCGAACATGGCGCCGCCCACCGTCACCGCCGCCAGCACGAAGATGCCCGGCAGGCCGATGGAGGAGCCCACCACTCGGGGATAGATCAGGTTCCCCTCCAGCTGCTGGAGCACCACGATGAACACCAAAAACCAGATGGCCTTCTCCGGCGACACGGACAATATCATGAACGCGCCCACGCCCGCGCCAATGTAGGCCCCGGCCACGGGGATCAGGGCCGTGACGCCCACCAGCGTGCCGATCATGGTGGCGTAGGGGAACTTGAACAGAAGCATCCCCCCGATGCAAAGGCACCCCAAAATGACCGCCTCGGTACACTGACCCACCACATAGCTGCGGAAGCTGTCGTTCAAAAGCCGCAGGATATAGCTGACGCCCTTCCGCCATTTTTCAGGCAGATAGCAGTCCATCACCCGCTGACACTGGCGGCGCAAAGTGTCCTTGCCCAGCAGCAGATACACCGCGAAGATCAGCGCGAACAGGGCCGTCACCGCCCCGGAGAAGATGGAGCTGACCGCGTTGGCCGCGCCGGTGAAGCCGCTGGTGAGCACCTTGCGCACCTGGTCGATGATGCCGCCCCAATCCAGCGACGCCAGCTTTTGCTCGATGTCCGGCGGGATCAGCCGCTGGATCGTGGGATTTTGCAGCAGCTTGCTCACCGCACGGGGCGCCTGGCTCACCAGAGCGTTGACGCAGGACAGGAACTCCGGCACCACCAGCCGCACCACCAGGAACAGTACCAGCACCACCGTCAGCACCGACGCCAGCATGCACACGGGCCGCCTGCTCTTCGCCGCCGGGCCGGTGGTCTTTCCAGGAAAATAGTGCCGCTCATACAGGTCCATCAGCACGTTGATCACATACGCGATGGCCGCGCCCAGCACCAGCGGTACGCAGGCCCCCAGCAGCAGATTCAAAAGCCCCGCCACCGACTTCCAGTAGTGGATGGCCAGAAACAGCAGAAACGCCGTCACGCCCAGCCGCAGGCAGGTCTTTTTCTTTATTTCCATCTTCCTCTTCCTCCTTTACAGCACCCGCCCGAACACCCGAAGCTGTCCGGGGTCCGGGATGGGGATATCCGCGTATGCCGGATTCAGACTGCGCAGCCGCACCCCGTCCGGCCGGTCGTGGAGCCTCTTGATGTAACCGCTGCCCTGCCAGGAGAACAGGCCGATCTCCCCGTCCTCCACCGTGGGCGACGCCTTCACATAGGCCACCTGGCCGTCGTGGTACTTCGGCTCCATGCTGTCCCCCGCCACCCGTACGGCAAAGTCCGCCTGCCGGGGCGCGTCCTGGGCGTCTATCCACGTAAAGTCCCCGTCGTCCAAAAACTGGCCGGGGCCCGCGCTGGCCGCCAGGGTGTACAGCCGTATGGCCCTGCCCTTCTCCGGCCGGGGCTCATAGAGCCCGCTTCGGCGCAATAGGTCCGCGTATTCGTGCAGCTTCCGCCGCCCGGCGGCGTCCAGCCCGTGGGCCAGGCCCGCCCCCATGAACTCCCCGGACACGTCCGATACCTCCAGCGCCCGGCAGGTCAGCAGAAACTGCCGCGCCGAGGGCAGCGTGGCCCCCTTCTCCCATTTGGAGAGCGCCTTGTCTGAAAGCGGCTCCCCCAGCTCCGTGAGACGCTGGGCCAGCTCCTTCTGGGAAAGGCCCGCCTGCCGCCGCAGAGCGGCGATCTTCGCGCCGATATCGTCATACATGGCCCCTCGCCCTCCTTTGGCTTTCAGTATATAGTACAAAGCGAATGATTGCAAGAGTTTTCTCTTATTGAGAGAAATTTCCTCTTTACATCTCCAATCAGGAGATTTATAATGAAGCCATGGAGAGAGTGATACTACATTCGGATATCAACGCCTGCTATGTGAGCATCGAGCTTCTGGAGCATCCGGAGCTGCGGGGCAAGCCGGTGGCGGTGGGAGGCGACGTAGAGGCCCGCCACGGCATCATTCTCGCCAAGAGCGAGGAGGCCAAGCGCTGCGGCGTCAAGACCGGCATGGTGCTCTGGCAGGCCCGGCAGCTTTGCCCGGAGCTTATCGTGCTGCGGCCACACTATGAGAAGTACGAGCGCTATTCTCACGCCTGCCGGGCCATCTACAGCGGCTACACGGACCTGCAGGAGCCCTTCGGCCTGGACGAGAGCTGGCTGGACATCACCGGCTGCCACGCCCACAAGGACGGGTATCTGGCGGCGGAGGACATCCGCCGACGCATCCGGCGGGAGCTGGGCCTCACGGTCAGCGTGGGGGTCAGCTGGAACAAGCCCTTCGCCAAGCTGGGGTCCGATTACCGCAAGCCCGACGCGGTGACGGTGTTCGACCGGGACAACTTCCGTGAGGTGGTCTGGCCGCTTCCGGTGAACGCGCTGCTGTTCGTGGGTCCCGCCTCCACCAGGACTTTGGGAGCCATGGGCATCCGCACCATCGGCGAGCTGGCCGGGGCGGACCC
This sequence comes from uncultured Oscillospiraceae bacterium, assembly GCA_947629245.1. Taxonomy (GTDB): domain Bacteria; phylum Bacillota; class Clostridia; order Oscillospirales; family Oscillospiraceae; genus CAJOIG01. The sequence continues at coordinate 2,495 of CANRDC010000085.1, forward strand.
GGAGGCCCTGCGGCTGCGGATGGGCAAGGCGGGTCTGACGCTCTACCGCTACGCCAACGGCTGGGACGACAGCCCGGTCCGCCGCTTCGGCTGCCTGCCCCCCGCCAAGAGCATCGGCAACTCCACCACCCCGCCCAGGGATATGGTCTGCGACGAGGATGTGAAGGCCGTGATGCTGGCGCTGGCGGAGGAGGTGGGCGGACGGCTCCGGGAGGCCCGCGTCCGGACAGGGCTCGTCGAGATCGCCGTCCGGGACGCCGCCGACCTGCGCTGGACCAGCCATCAGGCGGTCCTGGACCGGCCTACGGACCTGACGCGGGAGCTGTACCGGCGGGCCATGGCCCTGTTCCGGGAGGTCCACGTCTGGCCGGGGCCTCTGCGGGGCCTGGGCCTTCGCACCGCGGCCCTGTCTCCCACGGACGCACCGGAACAGACGGACCTGTTCACCGACTACGCCCGGCTGGACGGTCTGCGCCGCATCGACGCCGCCGTGGACGCCGTCCGGCAAAAGTATGGCCGCAAGTGCATCCGCTATCTGGGCGCGGCCAAGGCCGCCGACCTCCCACGGGAAAAATGCACCTTTATCAGCCGCGCATAAAAAGCCCCTCAGCCATGAACAAGTCCTGGCTGAGGGGCTTTTTTCATCGGGCGGCAAGCGCGCCGTTACCGCTGAACGCGGCCGGACGCGTTCCCGTTTTTCAGTTCCGTCACTTCGCGCACGCTCGTCAGATTGAAGTCGCGCTCTATCGTATGCTTCAGGCAGGAGGCGGCCACGGCAAAATCCACCGCGTCCTGGGGCGGGCTGCCCGCCAGCAGACTGTAGATGAGGCCGCCCGCAAAGCTGTCGCCGCCGCCCACTCTGTCCACGATGTGGATCGGATAGGTCGGGGAGAAAAACACGCCTTCCTTCGTATAGAGCATCCCGGCCCATTGATTGTCCGTGGCGGAAATGCTGGTCCGCAAAGTGATCGCCACCTTGTCGAAGCCAAACCGCTCCATGAGCTGCCGCGCCACGGAACAAAAGCCCTCCCGGCTCAGCCGCCCCGCCTCCACGTCACTGTCCTCCGCCTCGATCCCAAAGACGTCCTTCGCGTCCTCCTCGTTGGCGATGCACACGTTCACGTAGGGCATCAGCTCCGACATGACCTCCCCCGCCCGTTCCCGGCTCCACAGCTTCTTCCGGTAGTTGAGGTCACAGCTCACGGGGATGTTCCTTTTCCTTGCCGCCCGGCAGGCGTCCAGACAGATCTCCGGCAAGGCGCCTCCCAGAGCAGGGGTTATCCCCGTCCAGTGGAACCAATCCGCGTCGGAAAAGATCCTGTCCCAGTCGAAATCCTCCGGTCTGGCCTGCGAGAGCGCGGAGCGGGCCCGGTCATAGATGACCTTGGATGGGCGCTGGGACGCTCCCTTTTCAACAAAATAAATGCCCAGGCGTTCCCCGCCCCGCAGCACGCAGCCGGTATCCACCCCATACCGCCGCAGCGCGTTCACGGCGCATTGGCCGATATCGTTGTCCGGCACCTTGGAAACGAACCGCGCCTGTCGGCCAAAGGACGCCAGCGATACCGCTACGTTCGCCTCTCCTCCGGCATAGCTCACCTCAAAGGCGTCCGCCTGCAAAAACCGCTCATACCCTCTGGGGTTGAGCCGCATCATGACCTCTCCGAAGGTCACCGCATATCCCATCTTACGCCTCCTCTCCCCGGACCGCCGCCGTCAAAAGCCGCGCCGTATGGGTGATCTTCTCATACTCTCCGGCTGCTATCCAGGCCCGGTCGACCAGATTGCCGCCTACGCCGACCCCGACGGCGCCCGCCGCCAGAAACCGCGCCGCATTCCTCTCGTCAACGCCGCCCACCGCCAGAAGCTTTATGTGCGCAAGAGGCCCTCGGAGCGCTTTGATATACGCCTCCCCCAGGACCCCGGCGGGAAAGACCTTGACGAAGTCCGCGCCAGCCCTGTCCGCCGTCACGATCTCCGTGGCCGTCATGGCGCCCGGTATCGACACGAGCCCCAGCTCTCTCGTCCGCCGGATCACCTCCGGGTCCGTATGGGGCGAAATGATATACTCCGCGCCCGCCTGGGCGGACAGGCGCGCCAGCTCCGGCGTCGTTACCGTTCCCGCGCCAATATGCATCCGCCCCTCAAACGCTTCCCGCAGCGAGGCGATCATCCTGGCCGTCACGGGCCAGCTTTTCGGGTCCCGCTGGGCAAAGGTCATCTCCATGAGGCGTATCCCGCCCGCATAGAGCGCCTCCGCTGCCGGACGTATCGCCTCCGGCCCGACGCCGCGAACGATCGCGATGAGCTTTTCCCGCTCTATGGCGCCCAGCACTTCCTGTCTGTCCAATATTTTCCCTCCTAACACAAGGGCAACTGTCCGAACCGGAAGCTGCCCTTATCTCCGTATCATCCTGGACCTGAACCGTCAATCCTCCGCTTTCCGCGGCCTTTTCCCCGTCCTCATCATAAAGTAGAGCAAAAGCCCCACCAGCACTACCAGCACGACGCACAGCGGCCTTTTGAGCAGGAACAGGAAAATGTTCTGCCGTTTCGCGGAGGCGAGGACCATGGAAATACGCAGCTTCTCTTCCAGAAGCGGCCCCAAAACGACTCCCAGGACCAGCGGTGCCACCGGAAAGCCGTTCCGCTTCATAACAATAGCGATCACCGCGAACACCAGCGCCACGACCACGTCGAACATCCGATTGCTGTTGGCATATGCGCCCAGGAACGAAAACACGATGGTCAGCGGGATGATATACTCCAGATCGATGCTGGCGATCTTGGAAAACAGCTTGATGCCGAACAACCCGAACAGCCCCATGATGAGGACCGTCCCCAGCATGCCGAACATGAACGTATACGCCACATCCGCGTGCTTCGTGAACAGATCCGGGCCCGGTATCATGCCATGGACCGTCAGCGCGCCCAGCATGATCGCCGCCGTGCCGGAGCCGGGGATACCCAGGCTCAGCAGCGGCACGAGGCAGCTTCCGACCACCGCGTTGTTCGCGGATTCGTTGGCGATGATCCCCTCGGGACTTCCCTTGCCAAACCTCTCCGGAGCTTTCGACAGGGTCTTTGCGTTGCCATAAGCGATAAAGCAGGCCGTCGTACCGCCCACGCCCGGCAGGATGCCGATCAAAATACCAATGATCGTCGCCCGCAGCAGGGCAAACTTATAGGACAGGAATTCCTTGAATACCGCCCAGCGGGATATTTTCTTCTGCGGCACCGTCGTTATTTTTCCGGACTTATTGCCCAGATTGAGGATCATCTCGGAGATGGCGAACATGCCCAGCACGACCGCAATGAGCTCGATACCCGCTTTCAGGTCCGTCATGCCAAAAATAAAGCGGTCCGTATTGCTCGCAAAATCCGCTCCCACGCAGCTGATGAGCACACCGGCGCCAACGGCGTAGAAGGACTTCTGTATATCCGCGCCGCCGGCCAGCGCGCCGATCACCGTCAGGCCCGCCACGCCCAGAAGGAACATCTCCGGCTGTCCGAACGCCAGGGCGACCTTCACCAGCAGCGGGGTGCAGAACAGGAGCACGAGCACGCCCGCAAGCCCGCCGAACACGCAGGCCAGCGCCGCGTGATAAAGCGCCCGCTGCGACTCGCCTTTGAGCGTCATGGGAAAGCCCTCCACTGCGGTGAAAGTGGCCTCAGGCGCGCCGGGGATGTTCAAAAGCACGGCGGTGATGGAGCCTCCGTACATGGAGCCCATATAGATGCCGCCCAGCAGGAGCAGCCCCATCTCCGCGCTCATGGAAAATGACAACGGCAGCAGCAGGCTCACTCCGATCGTTCCCGTCAGGCCCGGGACGGCGCCAAAGACGATCCCCAGCACCGTGCCCGCCGCCAGGATCAGCAGCGCTTCAGGCGAAAACAGATTTTTCAGGACCTCTGCTATCATCTCTATGCCTTACCTTTTCTCTCTTACGATCTTACTGGAACACACTGGAATACCGCTCCACCATATCGGTGATCAGCGCGTCCACTCCATCCATATAACTGTCCAGTTCCTCGCCGGACATATAATAATAGGTGGTGTTCAAAGCTTCAAACGCCTCCTTGATCGCGGGGTCCTGGCCGATGGCGTCCAGCGCCTGCTGATACCGGGAAACGATCTCTTCCGGCGCGCCCGCGGGTATGACGACCACGGGGTTATGGGCAATGTTCACGTCGAAGCCCATTTCCTTCAGGGAGGGCACATCGGAATACGCGTCGATCTTCAGCTCCGAAAAATACACCAGCGGCACACAGCCCTCCGGCTCCAGCGTGGACAGGTAGGAGGGCGTAAGGCAGGCCAGATCGATATCGCCGCTGAGCAGAGCGGTGGATACGTCGGCCGAACCGCCAAAATCGACCACCGTCGCCTCAAACTCACCGCAGCTCATAAGGATCGCGGCCTCCGTCTTGGGTCCGCCGCCGGATACGCCGATGGTGATCTCGCCGGGGTGCTCCTTGCCATAGTCAAAGATCTCCTCCACCGTGGTAAAGCCGTCCGCCTTGCCGATCAGCATGGGCAGGCTCAGGTTGTAGACCGCCAGATACCGGAAGTCCTCCATGGTAAAGGCCGTGTCCTTCGTCGCCACCAGATACTGGGGGTCCGGCGCGCCCAGAACGCCGATGACGCTGCCGTCGGAGGCCGCCTCCGCGATGGCCTGGTCGCCGATCTCGCTGGCCGCGCCAGCCTGGTTGGTGACGATGACCTTCACGCCCAGCTGCTCGCTCAGCGCGTCCGCCACAACGCGGGCGGCGTTATCCGTACCGCCTCCGGCGCTGTAGGGCACGATCATTTCGATCTGCTTGGGCAGCTCCACGCTCTGCTTCTCGTCCTGAGGCGTCTGTTCCGCGGGAACGGCGCTTTCCTCCTGAGGCGCCTGTTCCGCGGGAGCGGTGTTTTCCGCCTGAGGCGTCTGCTCCCCGCCGCCGGTCTTGCCGCAGCCCACCAGGGCCAGGCACAGCACGGCGCACAGGATCCACGCGATGGTTCTTTTCTTCATAATGTTCTCCTTTCTTGCGTTGCCTTTCAATTTAAAATATTTTCAACAAAACGCGTCAGAACAGCCATACATCGCGGGGCAGGCGCAGTCCGAGCATTTTGCCGAAGACCAGATAAACGATCGCGATCGCTATGACGGAAAAGATCAGCGTTCGCAGCAGGGATACTTTTTTCTGCCGGTGACTGATATACAGGTGGGAAACGAAGAGCAGCACGAAAAGCATGACATAGCTTCCCACGACCCCCATCAGCAGCACCACGGCAAACAGGAACGCGAAACAGCCCGCTATTTCCCAGCCGGTAACGGCTTGCCGCTGTTCTTCCTCCCGACCCTTCTCCTCCGTCTCGACCGTGGGCGTCAGGGCCGCCTTGACGATGAGCCACAGGCTGGAGACCGCCATCACGCCCAGCGCGATATACGGCATAAGGTAGAGGCTGTCCCCTCTCAGCCCAGAGGAGATAAAAAACGGCACGGTGATCGCCAGCATGATAACGCCCGTCAACAGCTTTTTTTGTTTCTCCCGTCTGCTCATGCTCCCGCCTCCCCGTGAGGGCCCATGCTCCATCCCGGCGCGAGATAGGTCCGTACCGTATCCCAGTTGACGTCGACCCCCAGTCCCGGTTCCCCGGAAAGGGTGATGTAGCTGTCATGATAGTCGATCCTGTTGCGCATGATCCCGTGCCGCAGCGGATTCAAAAACTGATTGTACTCATAGATCGGCGCGTTGCCGGACACCGACATCACATGCAGCGCCGCCAGGATGCTTATACCGGCGCCGACCCCGTGCGGCGAGAGCTTTACCCCCCGTTCGGCCGCGTAGGCGGCCACCTGCATCATACCGGTGATCCCCCCGGCACGGGACACGTTCGGCATAACATAGTCCATGCAGCCGCTGTCCACGATACGCTTGAAGGCGTTGACCGTAAAATCGTTCTCCCCCGTCGCCATGGGGATGGAGACCGTCTCCCGGAGCCGACGGTAGCCCTCGTAGTCGTCCGGCGCCAACGGCTCTTCAAACCAGAAAAGCCCGTACGGCTCCGCCTTTCTGGCCAGCTCCGCCGCCTCCCGCGGGCGACCCTCATAACCGCAGTTCATGTCCAGCAGGAGCAGCACATCCGCCGGGATGGCGCCGCGCACCGCCCGGATATGCTCCAGATCCGTCTCCACGCCCCGGCCCGCTTTCAGCTTCAGGGCCGTAAAGCCCATATCCAGAAGCTCTCTCGCCCGGGCCACGGTCTGCTCCGGACCCGGCATGAGCATGATGGGCGTCGCATAGCAGTAGATCCGCTCCTGTACCTTCTTCCCCAGCAGCTCGCAGGTCGGTACACCGGCCCGCTTGCCCATCAGATCCCACAGCGCGATGTCGATGCCGCTCAGCGCCTCCATCATGGGCCCCGACGTGTTGCCGATGCCCGAAGCGCAGTAGGTCATGATATCCCACAGCTCCCGCACGTCGTCCAGCGGCCTCCCCTCCAGGATCGGCGCGAAATACTCCTTCACATAATAGGCGGAGTACCGCGCGTCCGGAAGCCCGAAGCACTCGCCGTAGCCGCAGGTCCCGTCCTCCAGCTCAACTTCGACCAGCGTGGAATGCTGTCCTCTGCGCGGCGTATACAGGAAGTTGGACGACGGCGTCAAATAGTGCTTGGGAACTTTATCTTTTCCGCCAAAGTAAAGTTCCCAGGTAGCGTTTAAAGGGTAGGCCCGAATGTGTTGAATTAGCATAATGCACCTCTTTTATCTCGTCCCTGTAGTGGGATAAGTATAAAAAAGGTGCATTATAAAGTCAATATGTTGGTTATTATTTCTACTTTATATACAGTTCAACAATGTCCCCGTTTTCGAAATCCACAAATGTTAAGTTCCGGAATACTTAATATTTTATTTTGTTAACCGACACCGTCCGCGTCTCCCGGAAAGGTCCTGTGGATCTTCTCCTTATCAGGGACACGTCCACTATGATATGGCGGCGGCCCGTCCGTCCCGTCAGGATGCGCACCAAAAGCTGCGCCATTTCGTCCCCGATCTGCTCGGCGTGTACGTCCACCGTCGTCAACGGTATCTGCAGCATGTCGGACAGGGGCACATTGTCTATCCCGGCCACTGATACGTCTTCGGGGATGGAAAAATTCAGCTCTCTCAGCGCCTTCATGACTCCGATGGCCAATCTGTCGTTTCCGCAGAGGATAGCGGACGGAAAGGTTTTGCCCAGCGACGCCAGCCTGTGGATATACGCGCTTCCGAATTCCGGCATGTACTCCGCCTCGATGATATTTTCCGCGCGGACCGTCAGTCCCGATTCCTCCATCGCCGCCCGATAGCCTGCCAGCCGGGTCTCCGCCGGGATCGCGCCCGGAACGTACCCAAGGTACACGATGTCCCGGTGCCCCAGCTCGATGGCGTGCTTCGTCAGCAGATACATGGCCCGGTGGTTGTCAAAGCTCACGGAATAGACGTTTTTCCCTTCCGCGTTCGGCTTGTTGAAGAAGATGACCGGAACATCCTCCCCCACCAGCTGCCGGATGAACTGCGGCGAAAGGCGGGTCCCCATGAATATATAGGCGCTCACATCCCGTGTCTCCGCGATATTTTGAATGAGCTCCGCGTCCTGGGCCAGCGTGCTCAGGCGGATCATCAGGTTATAGGATTCATCCGGCAGTCGGCGGGACAGATACTTGATGATGTCGAAGTAAAAGGAGCTGTTAAAATAATCGTACTGCATGGCCGATATGCACAGGAAGATATTGCGGATCGGCTGCGAGCCGGGAACGTCGTGCTTCCTGCGCGGCTGATAGCCCATCTCCCGCGCCAGCCGGAAGATCTGAAAGCGCGTCTGATCGCTGACGCCCTTTTTCCCGTTGAGCGCCATGGACACCGCCGCGGGCGATACGCCCGCCGCCTTTGCTATGTCGTAAATACTGACCTTCATCGCCCACACATCCAATCATCGTCAATCGCGTTACTAATTATACCCACCCCCTTCTTTTCAAGTCAAGACAAAAAGGCGGGGCCTTGACCGCCGCGCGGCGGGCGGGCAGAAAAAGAGACCCCCGGCCCGAGGCCGAAGGTCTCTTCTTTCCTTTTTAGTAGTACCGCTTATGTTTGTTCTTGCGAGCCGCCTCGGACTTCTTCCGACGCTTGACGCTGGGGCTCTGATAGTACTCCTTACGGCGGAGGTCATTCATGACGCCAGCCTTGGCGCAGCTGCGCTTGAACCGCTTGAGCGCGTTATCGAGAGATTCGTTCTCCTTGACGTAGATTTCCGACATTCTGTTTTCCCTCCCCTCGAATACGCCTCTTAGGTGCTTTATATGTGCTTTCCCTCGCGGACCCAGCATATTATAAAGGTTTTATGCCGGGTTGTCAAGAAAATCCTTATTTTTTCGGCTTCAAAATGAGATTGACCAGCCGGTTCTTCACCACGATGGTCTTGACGATCTCCATGCCCTCCATGGCGCGGGCCACCTTGCCGTCGGCCCTGGCGGCCTCCACCACGGTCTCGTCGTCCGCGTCGGCGGGGACGGTCACGGTGCTCTTGAGCTTGCCGTTGATCTGCACGGCCAGCTCCTTCGTCCGCTCCACGGTCTTGGACTCGTCGTACTGCGGCCACGCCTGGGCCATGGCCCGGCCCTCAAACCCCAGCATCTCCCACATTTCCTCCACGATATGGGGGGCGAAGGGGCTCAGCAGCAGAAGAAGGATCTTCATGTCGCCCTTGCTGGGCTTGGACCTGTACAGCTCGTTCACCAGCGTCATCATGGCGGCGATGGCGGTGTTGAACTTCATCTCCTCGATGTCCTCAGACACCTTCTTGATGGTCCGGTGGAGAATGGCCTCGTTGGCGGGGCTCACATCGTCACCCTGGGGACCGGCCTCGGCCAGGGCCCAGACCCGGTCCAGGAACTTCTTGCAGCCCTTCACGGCCTCGTCGGACCAGGCGGCGGCCTTTTCAAAGTCGCCGATGAACATGGTGTACAGCCGCAGGGTGTCCGCGCCGTACTTGGCCACCACGTCGTTGGGGTTGACCACGTTGCCCCGGCTCTTGGACATCTTCACGCCGCCCTC
>CANRDC010000086.1 GCA_947629245.1 uncultured Oscillospiraceae bacterium
GCCAAGAGCATTTTGAATCTCATCTTTTATTTTTATATAATTCTGTTCCCAGACCTTATCATAGGGCAGGACTATAACATGTTTTGTAACCATTTTCACTCACCCGTACAAATAGCGATTTCCCGCGCTGTCCGGGCGCTGTCACTTCACCGTGTTTCGCAGCACGCCGATGCCGCCGATGTCGCACTCCACCACGTCGCCGGGCCTTAAAAACCTGGGCGGGTCAAAGCCCATGCCCACGCCGGAGGGCGTGCCAGTGGCGATAATGGTCCCCGGCAGGAGCGTCATGCCGGAGCTCAGCTCCGCGATGATGTCCGCGATGCCGGTGATGAGAAGCCCCGTATTGGAATTTTGCCGCATCTCCCCGTTGACCCGGCTGGAGATGGACAGCGCCGGGGGAAAGGCGATCTCGTCGGCGGTGACGATGCAGGGGCCCATGGGGGTGAACCCGTCCAGGCTCTTGCCGAAATACCACTGCTTGTGGGCCGTCTGGAGCACACGGGCGGACACGTCGTTGAGCACAGTGTAGCCGAAGATGTGCTCCGCCGCCCTCTCCACGGGCACGTTTTTCGCGGTCCTTCCGATGATGACCGCCAGCTCCGCCTCATAGTCCAGCCGCTGGACAAGGCCCGGATGGCTGTCGATGGACCCCTCCGGAGGCACCGCCTCGGTCACCCGCTTGGAGAAGTAGATGGTCTCAGGCCGCTCCTTTGCCAGGGCCTTGTCGTACCGGTCCGCCTCCTGGGCGTGGTCCCGGTAGTTGATGCCCAGGCATATCACGTCCTGCCGGGGCCGTGGGATGGGCGCCAAAAGCGTCACATCAGCCAGAGAGACCGGATCTCCCGCCGGAACAAGGGCCTCAACGCCCGCCTCAATGGCGGCCAGCATGTCCCCGAAGGGCAGGGGCCGCAGGGCCTTCTCGTCCGCCGTCAGCGCGCCCACCTTCTCCGCGCCGTCCTGTAAATATGTGACCAGCTTCATTGTAATGTCTCCTTCAGGGGTAAAAATTCGGCATGGGGTCCTTCGGATACTCCCCCAGCATGTTCAGCACATAGGGCCACCGGCCCGTATCCTCCACGAGAAAGCCGTACACCACGCCCATATGCCGGTGCCAGTGCCGGAACTGCCCCAAGATCAGCCGGAACCGGCTCATATCGCACCCCGGAGGACACTCGGCCAGGTCCTCATCCCTCAGGCGGGCGACGTACCGGCGTATCTTTTCCGCCACAGCGGCAAAGTATGCCTCTATCCGGGCCCGCTCCACCCGCTCCGAGCCGGGCACCACGTTCAGGTCCGCCATGCCCTCCCGGTGAAAGGGCGGGTCCCGGTAGTCCGGGTCGGCGGGGTTTATATACCACCGGTCCATGGAATAGAGCATGTGATAAATGTACTTCCACATGGGCAGCTCGTCATACCGCTTGTCCCACAGCTCATCCGGCACGCATCGAATGAGATTTTCCGTCTCCCAGAGAGCCCGCTCCGTGAGATACCGGATGTCCTCGCACAGGGTCATGGCCGCTCTCCCCGCCGCAGGGCGATGGAGGCCCGCACCAGCCGCCAGGCGATGCTGCCCTCCCGGATCAGGGGCAGGGCCTCGTCGAAGGGGACCCATTTGGCGGAATCCACCTCCTGGGACAGCGTAAGCTCGTCCTTTTCCACCACGGCGCAGAAGCCCAGCATCAGCATGTCCCCGTTCTTGTGGGGCCAGCTGCCCATATACCGAAGCTCCCTCACCGCCAGGCCCAGCTCCTCGCCGATCTCCCGGACGGCGGCGTCCTCGGCGCTCTCCCCCGGCTTCATGATGCCGGACACGCACACATAGGTATTGGCGGAGATGTGCCCCTGCCGGAGCAGAGCCACCTCGTTATCCTCGTTCACCACCGCGGCGATGATGGCCGTGGTAAAGGCCTCCCACACGGGCCTTTGACAGTTTCCGCACCAGGGCACCAGCCCCTCGTCGCCGATCGGTTTTTCCCCCAGCTTTTCGCCGCAATGGGGGCAGTATGTGTACCGCATACGCTCTCTCCTTCGCGATATCAGTCGAACAGCGTGATCCAGCGCTCCGCCCTATGGGCGTCGAAGCACATCTTGACCTGCTCGGCGGTGTTCTTGTTTTCCGACAGGGGCGGCAACTCGTCCAGCGCGAACCAGCCGCTGGCGGTAGTCTCCGTATTCTCATGGAACGCGCCGCCCAGGGCGGTGCACAGCACAAACACCTTGCAGACCTTGTGGGCGTAGACGGGCTTATTGTGCCGGTCACGGTCCTGTACGGCGATGAGAAATTCCGCCCGGGCCTCCAGTCCGGCTTCCTCCCGGACCTCCTTCACCGCGTTATCTCCCACCGACAAGTCCACGTCCACCCAGCCCCCGGGCAGGGACCACCGGCCGTCCCGCTCCTGGACCAGCAGTATCTTGTCCTCCCGGAAGATGGCCGCCCGGGTGTCCAGCTTGGGGGTCTGGTAGCCAGTCTCATTGCAGAAAAGGTCCCGGACCTTGTCCGCCGGGATGGGCGTCTTGTATGCGATCATCTCCGCCGCGATGGCCCGTATGCGCTCGTAGCGCTCCATGTCGAACCGGTCATGCCCATAGGTCAGTCCCGCCTGGGCCAGGGCCTGCAGCTCCACCGCCCAGGAGAGCCATTTTTCGTTCTTCTCCATGTCACACGATCTCCCCGTACAGGGCCCAGGTGGTGCTGCCGGTGATCTTCACGTCGATGAACTGTCCCACCAAAGCCGGGTCCCCGGCCAGATGGACAAGCCGCCCACCGCGGGTCCGGGAGGACAGGTTATAGGGCGTCTGGCCCGTCTCCCCATCCGCCAGCACCCGCACCGTCCGGCCCACATAGGCCGCGTGCTTCTCCCCGGAGATGCGGTTGGAAAGGTCCAGCAATCGGTCGAACCAGACCTGCTTCTCCGCCCTGGACACCGGGTCCGGCATCCCCGCCGCCGGGGTGCCAGTCCGGGGGGAGTAGATGAAGGTGAACATGGCGTCGAATTTAACTTCCTCCACCAGAGAGAGCGTATCGCCAAAGTCGATCTCCGTCTCGCCGGGAAAGCCCACGATGATGTCCGTGGTCAGGACCAGGTCCGGCATGTATTTTCGGGCCGAAGCCACCTTTTCCAGGTACTTGGCCCTATCGTAGTGTCGGTTCATCTCCCGCAGTATCCGGTCCGAGCCGGACTGCAGCGGCAGGTGGATGTGGTGGGCGCAGTGCTCGCTCCCGGCCATGACGGAAAAGAGCTTGTCCGTGGCGTCCTTGGGATGGCTGGTCATGAACCGGAGCACATAGTCCCCCGGTATCCTGTCGATCTCGGCCAGCAGGTCGGGGAAGTCCACGCCTTCCTCCAGCCCCTTGCCGTAGCTATTCACGTTCTGGCCCAGGAGGGTGATATCCTTGTAGCCCGCGGCCACCAGGGCTTTCGCCTCGGCCAGGATATCCGCCGGGCGGCGGCTCCGCTCCCGGCCCCGGACGTAGGGCACGATGCAGTAGGAGCAGAAATTGTCGCAGCCGTTCATGATGGAAAGCCACGCCTTCACCGCCCCGTCCCGCTGCCTTGGCAGGCCCTCGGCCACCACGCCCTCGGAGGGCTCCGCCGCGATGAGGCGGCTTTTGCTGCCCCGGCGGCCACGGCGCTGCATGGTATCCAGCAGCAGCTCCGGGAACCGCCACAGCTCGTGGGGCCCGAAGACCAGGTCCACCACCCGGTAGGAGTTTTTGATCTTCTCCCGCATGACCGGCTGCTGGGTCATGCACCCGCCCACGCACACGATCAGGTCCGGGTTTTTCGCCTTTTTATGGGCCAGCGCGCCCACGTTGCCCAGCACCCGCTTTTCCGCGTGCTCCCGCACGGCGCAGGTGTTCACGGCGATGAGGTCGGCTTTGTCCTCGTCCGCGGTGAGCTCATAGCCGCACTGGACGAGCCAGCCCCGCAGTATCTCGCTGTCGGACTCATTCTGCTGGCAGCCGTAGGTGTCCACCAGGGCGTAATGGGTCTGGTGGGCGATGAGGCTTTTGATCTTTTCGCAGGTCTGCTGCTGCTGGATGCGTTCCTGGGTGGTGATCTCCCGGCGTGCGTACATGAGCGGTTCTCCCGATAAACAGATTTAAGCACTTTATAATAGCATTAATTTATGATATAATCAATGAAAAGTATCGCGGTACAAAGGAGAACATCATGGCAGTCATCAACATCCTCTCCCCCCATGTGGCGGACATGATCGCCGCCGGCGAGGTGGTGGAGCGTCCGGGCAGCGTGGTGAAGGAGCTTTTGGAAAACGCCATCGACGCCGGGGCCCGCAACATCACCCTGGAGCTGAAGGGCGGCGGCGCCACCTATATCCGGATCACCGACGACGGCTGCGGCATGGCCCCGGACGACGCGGGCAACTGCTTTCTGCGCCACGCCACCTCGAAGCTCCATGACGAGCGCGGCCTGGAGGCCATCGAGACCATGGGCTTCCGGGGCGAGGCCCTGGCGGCCATCTCCGCCGTGAGCCGCATCGAGCTTCTCACCCGCCGGGCCGGGGACGAGGCGGGCACCTACGTGTCCGTATCCGGCGGCGATATTCAGGACATGCACCCGGCGGGCTGCCCCAAGGGGACCACCTTCACCGTCCGGGACGTGTTCTTCAACACCCCCGCCCGGCTCAAGTTCATGAAGTCCGACCGGGCGGAGGGCTCCTGGTGCATGCAGCAGGCGGCCCGCGTGGCCCTGGGCAGGCCGGATATCTCCATCCGCTGTGTCAAGGACGGCAAGGAGGAATTTTTCACCCCCGGCGACGGCCGGGCCGAGTCCGCCGTCTACGCCCTGCTGGGCCGTCCAGCGGCACTCGCCATGCTCCCGGTGGACGGGGAGAACGAGGGCGTTCGCGTCACGGGCTTCGTCAGCTCCCCCTCCGCCGGACGGGGCAGCCGGGCCATGCAGTTTTTCTTCGTCAACGGCCGGGTCATCCGCTCCCAGAGCCTCCAGGCCGCCGTGGAGCAGGCGTACAAAAACACCCTCATGGTGGGCAAATTCCCCGTCTGCGTGCTGTATATCACCCTGAGCGCGGCGTCCGTGGACGTGAACGTACACCCCACGAAAAACGAGGTCAAATTCTCCTCGGAAAAGCGGGTGTTCGACGCGGTATACTACAGCGCCCTGAACGCCGTCCAGGGGGAAAAGCCCACCCTGGAGATGAACCTGTCCAGGAGCACGGAGAAAAAGCTCGCCCCCCAGACCTATGCCCGGAAAACCGACGACGAGGCCCCGGTCCAGACCGCCATGGAGCTGCACAGCCCCCGCGTCTCCTACAGCGCGCCCGCCGTTCCCAGGACCCCGCCCCGCCGGGGCGGCGGCATATCCCCCGCCCCCCACCGGCAGCCGGTCCAGCCCGTCCGGCCCCGACAGGCCGCCGCGGCCCGGCCCGCCCCGTCGGAGACGCCGGTCCCGCGGACAGCGCCCGCCGAAAAAACCTCCCCGCTCCCGGCGGAGGAAGCGCCCGCGTCCGCCCCGCAGACGCAGACGCAGACGGCCCCCGTCCGGCTGGCGGGGGAGCTGCTGCGCACCTACATCCTGGCGGAGCAGGGGGACAAGGTACTGATCATCGACAAGCACGCCGCCCATGAGCGGATGATCTTCGACAAGCTGAAGGCCCTTGGCCGGGAGATCATGAGCCAGACCCTTTTGCAGCCTCAGACCTGGCGGCCCGGCCCGGAGGCCATGGAGGTCCTCGCGACCAACGGGGAAATGCTGACCGAGCTGGGCTTCGAGCTGGAGCCCTACGGGGAGGACGACCTCATCGTCCGGGCCGTGCCGGAGGATCTGGACCCCGGCCAGACCATCCCCGCGCTGGAGGAGATATGCGAAAAGCTCAAAAGCGGCAGCCGGGACCTTATGCGGGACGGCGCGCTGCAGACCGTGGCCTGCAAGGCGGCCATCAAGGCCGGGTGGGACACGGACCCGGCGGAGATGCTGGCGCTGGCGGAAAAGGTGGCCTCCGGCCAGATACGCTACTGTCCCCATGGCCGTCCCGTGTCCGTGACCCTTACCAAAAAGGAGCTGGACCGGCAATTTGGCCGGATCCAGTGACGCTATGTACGACCTGCTTGTGATCACCGGCCCCACCGCCACGGGCAAGACCGCCCTGGGGGTGGCGCTGGCAAAGCTTTTGGACGGGGAGGTGGTCTCCGCCGACTCCATGCAGCTCTACCGGGGCATGGACGTGGGCACCGCCAAACCCGCCCCGGCGGAGACGGACGGCGTGCCCCACCACATGCTGGACATTGCCGACCCACGGGAGAGCTTTTCCGCCGCAAAATATGCCAAAATGGCCGCCGTCTGCGTGGACGATATCCGCTCCCGGGGCAAGGTCCCCCTGGTGGTGGGCGGCACGGGCCTTTACATCGACGGGCTTATCCGGGGCACGGACTACGCCGCCTCCCCCTCGGACCCGGCGCTGCGAAAGGCCGTCGAGGCGGAATACGACGCGCTGGGCGGCGAGGCGTTCCGGGACAAGCTGGCCAACCTGGACCCGGAACGGGCGGCGCTGCTCCATCCACGGGATAAAAAGCGCCTGGTCCGGGCCTGGGAGGTGTACGCCCTCACGGGCAAGCCCATCTCCTGGCACGACGAACAGTCCAGGCGGGTCATGCCCCGGTACGCGGCATACACCGTGGCGCTGGACTTCGCGGACCGGCAGACGCTCTATGAGCGGATCGACCGGCGGGCCAGGGCCATGTTCGACCGTGGCCTCGTCGAAGAGGTCCGCCGTCTGCTGGACGGGGGCGTGGGGCCGGAGACCACCGCCATGCAGGCCATCGGCTACAAGGAGGTGGCCGCGTATCTGGCTGGGACGTGTACCCTGGCGGAGGCCGTGGACGCGGTATGCCGGGCCTCCCGCCGGTACGCCAAGCGGCAGCTGACTTGGCTGCGGAGCCGGGAGGACGTCCACTGGCTCCGCTGGGACGCCGAGCCCGACAGGGACGCGCTCCTCGCCGCCGCGCGGGACATTGCGGAGAATTTTTCAGCAAGTCGTTAGCTCATCGGGGGCGAAGCCCGGTCAGGGCGAGCCGCGCGGTGGGCCGCGCGTGAAGTCAAAAGCCGCAGGATGTCAGGCTTTTGACTTCCTGCCGGCGGGATTCACTTCCGCCGAGCAGTTTAAATCTGCGGACTCGACAGAGTCCGACGGCATTCGCCCCGTAAAACGCCGTAAAATAGGCGCTGTACAAGCGAATTTGTACAAAATCACTATTTTACGGGGCGGCAGACTGTGATACAATTAATATCCAAATTTTGCGCTGTCGGCCCGGAAGGGACGGAAAAACAGATGCAGAAAACACAGAATCTTCAGGACACATTTTTGAACCAGGCGCGCCGGGAGCGGATCATGGTGACCGTATTCCTCGTCAACGGCTTCCAGCTGCGGGGCGTCGTCCGGGGCTTCGACTCCTTCGTGGTGTTCGTGGACTCGGACGGCAAGCAGCAGATGATCTACAAGCACGCCATCTCCACCATCGCCCCGGCCCGGAACCTGTCGCTGACGGAGGACGCTGTCTGACTTGAAAAAAACCGACGCTCTCATCAAGATCACCTCGCTTCTGGTGTTCATAGCCCTGGCGGCCTACCTCATGGTGTACATCGTCAGCCGCGCCTCCAACTCGGTGCAGACGGCTCTGACGGTGACGGCCACCATGAGCGATTCCGCGCCTATGAGCGGCCTTGTGATCCGAAACGAGCTTGTGATCCGCAGCGCCGAGCCGTACATATCCGTCACCGCCGCCGACGGCAGCAAGGTCGCCGCCGGAGAGACGGTGGCGGTGGCGTACAGCTCCGAGGAGGCTCTGGAGCGGGCCACGCGGCTGCATGTGCTCAGCCGGGAGATCGGCGACGTGACCGCGGCGCTGAAGCGCTCCGGCGCGGGCCTCGCCTCCGGCAGCCGGGAGGAGTCGGTCTACAGCGCCATCACGGGCCTGTCGGCCTGTATCCGGGGCGGCGACCTGTCGGAGCTGGATTCCCGCAGCAGCGCGCTGGCGGGCATCCTCTTCCCCTCCGACGCGGGCGACACGGCCACGGAGGAATACCTGGAACAGCTCCAGGCCGAATATTCCGAGCTGCGCCGGACCAGCGCCGGTGAGACCGAGGACATCACCGTGGGCGAGAGCGGCACCTTCTCCAACCTGGTGGACGGCTACGAGGGCGTAGACCCGGATTACGTCATGGACCTGACCCCCGGCGCCCTGCGGGAGCTGATCGCCGCGGACCGGGTGGTGGACGACGCGTCCATCGGCAAGCTCATCACCTCCTACGACTGGTACTATGCCGGTATCATCCCCTGGGAGGACGGCATGAACCTGATGGAGGGCGCCTGGGTCAAGCTCAGCTTCGGCCGGTATTACAGCGGCGAGCTGGACGCCCAGATCGAGTGGGTCGGCCGGGCCGAGAACGACCAGCAGGTGGTGCTGTTCCGCATCGAGCGGGGCCAGGCGGACATGCTGGCGGTCCGGGCCGTGTCGGCGGAGCTGGTCTATGAGGAATACACCGGCCTGCGGGTGCCCCTGCGGGGTCTTTACCGCTACTACGCCGGGTATATGTCCGACGAGGACGGCCAGTCCCTCACCGAGGGCGAGGGCGTCAAGCTGATCCTGGGCGAGGGAGAGTATGACGCGTTCGTCTCGGAGATCGGCGCCGCCAGCCGCTACGGCGACCTGCCCCTGGGGGTGGAGTCCGGCAGCGAGGAGGATACCCGTCCCACCCACCGGCTGGTGGTGTTCTGCTGGCCCTGGGACGAGGCCGACGGGGCGCCCGATTCCTCCGCCGGGGGCGGCACCGTCGTCAATTCGGCGGGGGTGCCCATGTCCGTGCTTAACTACTACGACTACCGCACCGTCATCAGCGGCCGGGAGGAACTGGACGACAGCGATCCGGACAAATGGAACATACCGGACAGGCTGTGCGTGTTCACCATGACCGGCCTGCAGGCCGAGCGGAAGCTGGTGGACCTGGTCTACGCCGGAGAGGAATACTGTCTGCTGTCCTCCGAGGGCAACGACGCCCTCCGGGAGGGCAACGAGGTCATCGTGAAGGCCTCCAACCTCTACAATGGCCGGGTTTTTTCGTGAGGTGATCCCCATGACGGAAATGACATTGGAACAGCGCGTCGCCGCGGTGCGCCAGACCATCGAGGAGGCGGCCGGCGGCCGACAGGTGACATTGGTGGGCGTGGCCAAGACGAAGCCCGCCGAAATGGTGGCGCGGGTCATCCGGGCCGGGGTGGACGTCATCGGAGAAAACTACGTGCAGGAATACCGGGAAAAGGACGCCGCCGGGGCCTATGAGGGCGCGAAGGTACACATCATCGGCCATTTGCAGCAAAACAAGGTCAAGTATGTGGCCGGGAAGGTGGATATGATCCAGTCGGTGGACTCCCTTTCCCTGCTGGAGGCCATCGGCAGGCGGGCCCAGGCGCTGGAGACGGTCCAGGACGTGCTCATAGAGGTGAACATCGGCCATGAGCCGGACAAGTCCGGCTGCGCGCCGGAGGCGCTGGACGAGCTTCTGGCCCGGGCGTCCGGTCTCGCCGGGATACGGGTCCGGGGCCTGATGGCCATTCCCCCGGCAGAATGTTCCAGGGCCTATTTTGAGCCGATGTACAACCTTTTTGTTGACAACAGCCGGAAAAAATACGATAATGTCTCTATGGACTTTCTGTCCATGGGCATGTCGGACGATTTCGCGGACGCCATCCGGCAGGGCGCAAATATGGTCCGCGTGGGTACTTTGATCTTCGGTCCGCGCAATTATATGTGAAGCAGGAGGCACACCATGGGTTTTTTGGATGAACTGAAAAAGCTGACGAAGCCCTACGATGAAGAGGATGATTTCTTCGGCGACGGGGCTGCGGGGGATGACGGCGATCCCACCATCATCGTGCCCAAAGTAGAGCGTCAGGAGCGGCGCAATCCCTTTGAGGACGGCGACGAAGTGGAGGCGCCCACCTTTGAGGAGCGCGCCACGCCCAAAAAGGACAATAAGGTCGTGAATATCCACACCACCACCGCCGTGCAGGTGGTGCTCTCGAAGCCGGACCGCTTCGAGCAGGCCGCCGAGATCGCCGACCATCTGCGGGAAAAGCGCACCGTCGTGATGAATCTGGAGACCACCAACAAGGACGTTGCCCGCCGTCTGGTGGACTTTTTGTCCGGCGTGGCCTACGCCAACGACGGCAAGATCAAGAAGGTCGCCATCAACACCTACATCATCACCCCCTTCAACGTGGATATCATGGGCGACCTGATCGACGAGCTGGAAAACAACGGAGTCTATATCTGATTTTGTCCCCCGGAAACAAGAGAAAGGAAAGGGTTTGAGATAATGATCACAGCACAGGATATCCAGGAAAAAGCGTTCGAGCGCGCCGGAAAGGGCTATAATATGGAGCAGGTGGACGAGTTCCTGGACGAACTGGCCGCCGACTTCACCGCCATGAGCAAGGAAAACGCCGCGCTGAAGGGCAAGCTGAAGGTCCTGGTCCAGAAGGTGGACGAGTACCGTCAGACGGAGGACTCCATGCGTCTGGCCCTTCTCTCCGCCCAGAAGCTCAGCTCTCAGATCGAAACGGAAGCCCGGACCAAGGCCGACTCCATGGTGGCCGAGGCCCAGCAGACCGCCGACAATATCACCCGCGCGGCCACCGACGGCATCGCCAACGAGGAGGCCAAGCTGGAGGAGGCCAAGAAGGCCACCACCCGGTTCTTCGACCATATGCGGGCCGTGTGCGAGAAGCAGATCGAGTTCTACGACAAGCTCAGCCAGATGCAGCTGGTGGGCGGCGAGCAGCCCGCGCCGACGGCCGCCGCTCCGGCCCCGGCGCCCGAACCGGCGCCCGAGCCCGACCCGGAACCGGCGCCCGAGCCCGACCCCGAGCCGCTCCCCGCTCCGGAAGAGGACGCGCCGGAACAGGAGGAGGAGCCCACCCGCCTTTACCCCACCGGCGGAGCCGGTCAGCGGAAGAAGAAAAAACGCAGCTTTGACGATTTCAGCTTCGACGACGACATCTGATCTTTCAAATCCTTCAGGGCGGAGTTACAAAGCTCCGCCCTCGCAAACTATATTCAGCCTTGGAGAGTAACACAAATGCCCACCGATTACAACGCCACCGTCAACCTTCCGAAAACCGATTTTCCCATGCGGGCCGGTCTGCCCAAGCGGGAGCCGGACATGCTCCGCGCCTGGGAGGACATGGACCTGTACCACGAGATGCTCAGGCGCAACGAGGGCAAGCCCCGGTTCATCCTGCACGACGGCCCGCCCTTTTCCAACGGCAACCTGCACATGGGCACCGCCCTCAATAAGTGCCTGAAGGACTTCATCAACCGCTACAAGTCCATGTCCGGCTACCAGGTGCCCTACACCCCCGGCTGGGACAACCACGGCATGCCCATCGAATCGGCCATCATCAAGGAGCAGAAGCTCAACCACAAGGCCATGAGCGTGTCCGAGTTCCGCACCGCCTGCCACGCCTA
>CANRDC010000087.1 GCA_947629245.1 uncultured Oscillospiraceae bacterium
ATCATGGGCTCCGGCGGCATGGTGGTCATGGACGACTCCACCTGCATGGTGGGCATCGCCAAGTTCTTCCTGGACTTCACCACCAAGGAAAGCTGCGGCAAGTGCGTGCACTGCCGCATCGGCACCAAGCGCCTGGGCGAGATCCTGACCCGCATCGTGAACGGCGAGGGCAAGGAGGGCGACGTGGAGCTTCTGGAGGATCTGTGCACCACGGTAAAGGCCGGGGCCCTGTGCGGCCTGGGCCAGAGCGCGCCCAACCCGGTGCTGACCACCATCCGGTACTTCCGGGACGAGTACGACGCCCACATCCGGAACAAAAAATGCCCCGCCAAGGCGTGCCCGGCGCTGCTTACATACGCCATCGACAAGGCGAAGTGCAAGGGCTGCTCCGCCTGCGCGCGCAAGTGCCCGGTCCAGGCTATCAGCGGCCAGGTCAAAAAACCTTTTGAGATAGACCCGGCCAAGTGCATCCGCTGCGGCGCGTGCCACAACACCTGCCGCTTTGGCGCGGTGACCGTGGAATAAGGAGGGCGCGACAATGAGTGAGATCAAATTGACGATAAACGGCAAGCCCTGTGTGGCCCAAGCCGGTCAGACCATATTGGAGGTCGCCCGCGAAAACGGCATCGACATCCCCACCCTGTGCCATGACGACTCTGTGGCCCATTACGGGGCCTGCGGCCTGTGCGTGGTGGAGGCAGAGGGCTCGCCGAAGCTTTTGCGCTCCTGCTCCACCCTGGCCGCCGACGGCATGGCCATCAACACCGAGGGCGAGCGGGCCGTCCAGGCGCGGAAGATCGCCCTGGAGCTTCTCATGAGCGACCACGACGGGGACTGCATGGGCCCCTGCCGCCTGACCTGCCCCGCCGGGACCAACTGCCAGGCGTACGTCAAGCAGGTTGCTCTGGGCAACACGAGAGAGGCCGTGCGCATCGTGAAGGAAAAGCTGCCTCTGCCCGCCAGCATCGGCTATGTGTGCCCCCACCCCTGCGAGAAGGAGTGCCGCCGGGGCCTGGTGGAGGAGCCCATCTCCATCGCCCTCATCAAGCGGTATATGAGTCTGGACCAGCTGAATAAAGCCGACGCCTGGAAGCCTGAGAAGGCGGCTCCCACGGGCAAGACCGTGGGCGTCATCGGCGGCGGTCCGGCGGGCCTGACGGCGGCCTATTACCTGGCCCTCAAGGGCCACGACGTGACCTTGACCGAGGCCATGCCCCAGATGGGCGGCATGCTCCGCTACGGCATTCCCCAGTACAGGCTTCCCAAGGCCGTGGTGGACGCGGAGATCGCCCAGATCGCGGACGCGGGCGTGAAGATGGAAAACGGCGTCAAGATCGGCCGGGACATCTCCTTCGCCGACTACCGGGCCAAATATGACGCGGTGGTGGTGGCCATCGGCGCGTGGAGCAGCACGCCGCTGCGCTGCCCCGGAGAAGAACTGCAGGGCGTGTACGGCGGCGTCGACTTTCTGCGCAGCGTCGCCCTGCACGACCCCGTGCCCATCGGCCGGAACGTGGCCGTGGTGGGCGGCGGCAACACCGCCATGGACGCCTGCCGGACGGCGGTGCGTCTGGGGGCGGAGAACGTGTACGTCATCTACCGCCGGACCCAGAGCGAGATGCCCGCCAACGCCGACGAGCTGGAGGAGGCCATGGAAGAGGGCGTCCAGTTCAAATTCCTCACCAACCCCGCCGAGATCCTCGGCGAAAACGGCCATGTGACCGCCGTGAAGCTGCAGGTCATGGAGCTGGGCGAGCCGGACGCCTCCGGCCGCCGGAGCCCGGTGCCCGTGGAGGGCAAATTCGTGACCCTGGCCGTGGACAGCGTCATCGCCGCCATCGGCCAGAAGGTGGACCCCAAGGGCTTTGATCTGGCCCTCAACAAGCGGGGCATCATCGCCGCTGACGAGAGCACGTTCCTGACCGACCAGGAGGGCGTGTTCGCTGTGGGCGACGCCACCAACAAGGGCGCGGGCATCGCCATCGCCGCCATCGGCGAGGCATCCAAGGCCGCCGACGTGGCGGACAGCTGGCTGCGGGGCCATATCCAGCCCTATCACGAGCCCTTTGTCAGTAAGCGGACCGTCACCGCCGCGGACCTGGCGGATAAGGAGAAGAAGCCCCGCGTGAAGATCACCAACCGCCCGGCGGAGGAGCGCAAGCGCGACTTTGAGCCGGTGAACGACGGCTTCAGCGCCGACCAGGCCATGGAAGAGGCCAAGCGGTGCCTGGAGTGCGGCTGTCACGACTACGGCGAGTGCTCTCTGATCAAGCACGCCAACCGGTACGAGATCCACCCGGAGCGCTTCGCCGGGGAGAAGCGGCACAAGGACCTGGAGCAGAAGCTGGTGGTCATCCAGCGGGACCAGGGCAAGTGCATCCTGTGCGGATTGTGCGTGCGGGTGTGCGACGAGGTGGCCAGGGAGGGCATCCTGGGCCTGGTGGGCCGGGGCTTTGGCACGGTGGTCAAGCCGGAATTCCGGGACAGCGACCGCATCAAGGTCTGCGCCGCCTGCAAAAAGTGCGCCGAGGCATGCCCCACCGGCGCCCTCAAGATTATCGGCTGAGAAGATAACGGCAGCAACACAAGAAACATCCCCTCCGGCACGCCGGAGGGGATATCCTTTTGCGTTACTTCTTGTATTTCAGGGAATTGCTGGCAGCGTAGGAGCTCAGCATGGTCTTTTTGTCGTTCATCACACACCGGACCGTGAACTGGTATGTGACGCCGGTTTTCAGGTTCGCCGCTTTCCGGGTGTAGCTGGTGGCGGTCGTGGTCCCAATCTTATGCCAGGCACCGCCGTTCTCCCGGTAATACACCATGTACCGGCTCGCGCCCGACACCTTGTTCCAGCTCACCTTGATGCCGTTGGATGCCTTGGATATCGTCACCTTCGGCGCGGCCAGATATTGCAGACTGTTGCTGGCGGCATAGGAACTCAGCATGGTCTTTTTGTCGTTCTTCACGCACCGGACCGTGAACTGGTAGGTGACGCCGGGTTTCAGGTTCACCGCTTTGCGGGTATAGCTGGTAGCCGTGGTGGTCCCGATCTTATGCCAGGACCCGCCGTTCTCCCGGTAATACACCATGTACCGGCTCGCGCCCGACACCGCGTTCCAGGTGACCTTGATGCCGTTGGCGGCGGCGCTGATCGTCACCTTCGGCGCGGCGTAATAGGTGATGCTCTTGCCGGTCTTGTCATAGCTTCCGGCCTTGCCGTTCTTGTCATAGGCTTTGACCGTGAAGCTATACTTGGTGCCGCTCTTGGCGTCCTTCCAGGTGTAGCTGGTCCCGGTCACATCGTCCAGCTTAGTCCAGCTCTTGGAGTCGCCGCCCTTGTAGTACACCCGATACTTGGCCGCGCCGGAGACCGCCTTCCAGGTGATCTTCACGCCGGTGGCCGTATTGCTGACGCCGCTCAGTTTGGGGGCAGCAAGTTGGGCGGGCTTGGAGGCGGGTGTTTCGTCCAGTGTTTTAAATGTATAGCCGTAGGTCCTGGCATAGGTTTCCGCTGTGGAACCGACGTAGCTGTAGACAGTGGCTGTTCCGGGAACGCCCAGCGTGGCATCATCGTAAGAATAAATATCACAAGTCGGATTCTGAATTGTCACACTCTTCAGCGACGTGCAGTCGGAAAACGCAAGGAAACCTATCCTCGTCACACTGAAGGGAATTGTCACACTGGTCAGCGACAAGCATCCATCAAACGCAAAATCCTCAATGTAAGTCACGCTGTTTGGAATCGTCACGCTGCCTAACGATACGCATTTTTCAAACGCACTACCCTCAATGCCTGTCACACCCTTGCCAATTGTCATAATGGTCAGACTTGTGCAGTCAAAAAACGCACCACTCCCGATGTTGGTCACGCTGTCCGGTATTGTCAGACTCGCTAGTCCATAGCAACAGGAAAATGCCCTGTATCCGATATTGGTCACGCTGTTTGGGATAATCACGCTCCTTAGGCTTATGCAGCCATCAAATGCATAGTTCCCAATGCTGGTTACGCCATTAGTTATCACGACTGAACTTATCATATCCATATCCCTGTAATCTGTCCAGGGCGTATCCAAAGAATAATTCTTCATCTTCCCCGTGCCGGAGATAGTAAGGACGCCGTCGGAGGATAGGGACCAGATAACATTGTCGCCGCAGGTGCCGGATTCGACGACTTCGGGCTCCGCCACGGGCACGGGCTCGTCCTCCAGGGCGACAGTCTCCGGCTCCGCCATTTCCTCCGGCGCTTCCGTGGCCTCAACGGGCTCCTCCGTTACAACGGGCTCCTCTGTCACAACGGGCTCTTCCGTCACGACGGGCTCTTCGGTCACGACGGGCTCTTCCGTCACGACGGGCTCCTCCGTCACAACGGGCTCTTCCGTCACAACAGGCTCTTCCGTCACGACGGGCTCCTCCGTCATAACGGGCTCCTCCGTCACAACGGGCTCTTCCGCCGTTTCGGCCGGGACTTCCACCTCAACGACGGGCTCCTCTGTGACGACGGGCGCTTCCGTTACAACGGGTTCCTCCGTCACGACAGGTTCCTCCGTCACGACAGGTTCCTCCGTCACGACAGGGACCTCCGTCACGACAGCCAAAAACAGACACAATGCGCACTTTGCCATGACACTTCCCTCCTATTTTATAAAATCAAAAAACCACAGCGTTATCATACCCCCCGTCTTGTTTTGTCAACAAAAATGTCCGCCGCGGGGCTCTCCCACGCCGGACTGACGCGCGGAAACAGTTTTTCCGCAAACAGGGCTTGCATACATATGGCATATGAAATATAATAGGCCCGCTCCGCCAAAGGGCGAGATCCATCGAAAAAGGGGGATGAGCTCAAATGACCTTGCGGGAGCTCCCCATCGGTAAAAAAGCCACCATTGCCGCCGTAGGCGGCGAGGGGGCGCTGCGGCAGCATTTTCTGGACATGGGCGTCATTCCCGGTTCCGACATCACGCTTATCAAGTACGCGCCTCTGGGCGACCCCATGGAGTTCATGATCCACGGCTACGAGCTGACGCTGCGGGTGGCGGACGCGGAGAAGATCGACGTCGAGAACGTCCGGGAGCCGTCGGACAGCGCCAGACCGGGCCGCATGGAATACGGCGGGCGGCGCATGGCCCACCCCGGCCTGGGCGAGCCGGGCAAGTACCACGAGAAAGCCACGGAAAATCCCCTGCCGGAGGGGACTATGCTCACCTTCGCCCTGGCGGGCAACCAGAACTCCGGCAAGACCACCCTTTTCAACCAGCTCACCGGCTCCAGCCAGCACGTGGGCAACTTCCCCGGCGTGACGGTGGACCGGAAGGACGGCCGCATCAAGGGCCATGAGGACACCCTGATCACGGACCTGCCCGGCATCTACTCCCTGTCCCCCTACACCAGCGAGGAGATCATCACCCGCTCCTTCATCCTGGAGGAAAAGCCACGGGGCATCATCAACATCGTGGACGCGTCCAACATCGAGCGGAACCTGTACCTGACCATCCAGCTCATGGAGCTGGACGTGCCCATGGTGCTGGCGCTGAACATGATGGACGAGGTCCGGGGCAACGGCGGCTCCGTCAAGATCAACGAGATGGAGCACCTGCTGGGCATCCCCGTGGTGCCCATCTCCGCGGCGAAAAACGAGGGCATCGACGAGCTGGTGGACCACGCCCTGCACGTGGCCAAATACCAGGAGCCGCCCCGGCGGATCGACTTCTGCCGGGAGGACAAAAACGGCGGTGCCGTCCACCGGTGCCTGCACGCGCTCATGCACCTGGTGGAGGACCACGCCCGGCGAGTCGGCATCCCCGTGCGCTTCGCCGCGTCCAAGCTGGCCGAGGGCGACGAGAGCATTGCCCAGGCCCTGGAGCTGGACCGGAACGAGAGAGAGATGGTGGAGCACATCATCCTCCAGATGGAGACGGAGAGCGGCATGGACCGGGCCGCCGCCATCGCGGACATGCGCTTTTCCTTCATCAAGGACCTGTGCGCCGAGACGGTGGTGAAGCCCCACGCCAGCCGGGAGCGGCTTCGCAGCGAAGGTATCGACCGGGTCCTTACGGGCAAGTATACCGCCATCCCCTGCTTCATCGCCATCATGGCGCTGGTGTTCTGGCTGACCTTCGACCTGATCGGCGCCAGGCTCCAGGACCTGCTGGACATGGGCATCACGGCCCTGGCCGGGCGGGTGGACGCGCTGCTGTTGTCCATCCAGGCGGGCGACGTGCTGCGCTCGCTGGTGATGGACGGCATCTTCGCCGGGGTAGGAAGCGTGCTGAGCTTCCTGCCGGTGATCGTGGTGCTGTTCTTCTTCCTGTCCCTGATGGAGGACAGCGGCTACATAGCCCGTGTGGCCTTCGTGATGGATAAGCTGCTGCGGAAGCTGGGGCTGTCCGGCCGGAGCATTGTGCCCATGCTGCTGGGCTTCGGCTGCACCGTGCCCGGCATCATGGCCACCCGGACCCTGCCCTCCGAGCGGGACCGGAAGTTGACCATTTTGCTGACGCCGTTCATGAGCTGCAGCGCCAAGCTGCCTGTCTACGCCTTTTTCACCGCCGCCTTCTTCCCCGCCCACCGGGGGCTGGTGATGATCGGGCTGTATCTGCTGGGCATCGGCCTTGGCATTTTGATGGCCTTTCTCATGAAGGGCACCGTGTTCAAGGGCGAGGCGGTCCCCTTCGTGATGGAGCTGCCCAACTACCGCATGCCGGGAGCCAAAAACGTGGGACACCTGATGTGGGACAAGGCCAAGGACTTTCTCCAGCGAGCCTTCACCATCATCTTCCTGGCCTCCATCGTCATCTGGTTTTTGCAGACCTTCGACTTCCGGCTGAACATCGTCGCCGATTCCCACGAGAGCATTCTGGCGGTCCTGGCCGGGCTTCTCGCGCCCCTGCTGGCGCCCCTGGGCCTGGGGGACTGGCGGGTCTGCACCGCCCTCATCACCGGCTTCATCGCCAAGGAGAGCGTAGTGTCCACCCTGTCCGTGCTCTTCGGCGCGGACGCCGCCATCCAGACCGTTTTGACGCCCCTGGCGGCGGCGAGCCTTCTGGTGTTCTGCCTGCTGTACACCCCCTGCGTGGCGGCCATCGCCGCCGTGCGCCGGGAGCTGGGCGGCAAGTGGGCCGCAGGCGTGGTAGCGGAGCAGTGCGTCATCGCCTGGATCGCCGCCCTGTTCGTCCGGGTCATCGGCCATATGCTTGGGATGGCGTGACGTTTTCCCGCATACAACGCATCAGACTGTCAAAGAATGGATGAAAGGGAGCGAAGGCCGGTCAGGCCGAGCCGCGCGGCATTCCCGCGCGTGAAGTCAAAATCCGCGGTGTGGCAGGATTTTGACTTCCTGCGAGGGGGAATTCACTTTCCCCTCGCAGTTTCAATCCGAGCTGTCAAAAACTCGTTTTTTGACAAGCTCAAACGGTCCCGCCGACCAATGGTCCGGCAGGACCGTCTTTTCATCTCATATCGCGTCAAAGCGCCCGGCCAATAAGGCCCAGAACGAGCAGGTGTATGGGGTAGAGCGCGTAAAAGATATACTTGCCGTTTCCCGTGAGCTTTCCCCGGCGGCCATTGTAGAGCCAGATGGCAAAGCCGGAGATGGGCGCCGTGATATACATGACGCTGACGGCGCAGCCCAGCATCACCTTCATGCTCTTCTGCTCCCGCCACAGGTAGTAGACAGCCGTCAGAAGCACGGTACACAGGCCGAAGGCGCACCGGACGGTCACGCACCACAGCGCCGCCGCTGCCACCACCAGCAGCTTCAAAAACCAGCGGCCGCCCTGCCCGTTTTCCAGCATCCGAAGGCCGTAGAGCATCATAAGGCTTATGGCGTAGGTGAACATGGCGTTCTGTCCCCGCATGCTCCACCAGGTCCCGTACATGCACAGATCGTAGGGCGCCTCGCTGACGACGGAGCAGATGACGAGGCCCAGCATGTACCGCTTCAAATCGGAGGTGTGCAAAAATCCCTCCACCAGCAAAAACGCGAACACCGGCACGGCCAGTCCGCCGATGAGCTGGAACGCCACGGCCCAGCCGGACAGGAGCATCACGTTCGGGTCCGTCGACATGGCCTGGGCCAGCTCGTCGGGGGCATAGTCCGCCACATGGAGCAGGCCGTTTTGAATGACGGATATGCTCAGGGAATAGAAGAACATGGCGGCGTAGCCCAGGATCTTCATCAGCGTGCCGTCCATCTCCACGCGGAATCGGGGGAGATGTCGCTTGGCCTCGTTCAGCGTGTAATCGTCATCATTCATACGAAACCTCTCACAGCGTTCCCAGCGCCAGCAACGCGGGCAGGGCCCGGCCCTCGTAATCGAACAGGGCCTGGTTGGCCCACTCGTTGCCGCCGGGGCCCTTCTCGCCCGTATAGGCAAGGGCCGCCTTCGTGGCCCAGCCGCTGCCGGGCACAGGGATCCAGGCCGGTTCCCACCAGACGAACCCACGGCCCCGGCCATTGGGCACCGACCGAATCGCCGCCGCCAGGTCCCGCAAAAAGGCGCTCTGCCCCTCCGGCGTCATGGGGTATTCGATCCCCGCCGCCAGCTTTGCCGTGGCCGCCATGCCCTTGCGCTCTCCGGGGGCCAGGCCCTCGTATTGGGCGTAATCGGCCAGGGTGTAGCCCATGGAGGTCTCCACCACCAGCACATCCTTGCCGAAGCGCGCCGCCGTGGCCGCCATGCCCTCGGCAAGGCCCGCCAGAGGGCCGTTCCAGAAGGGGTAGTAGCTCATGCCGATCACGTCGAAATCGGCCCCGCCCGCGGCGAAATAGCCCTCGAACCAGGTCCGGTACAGGTCCCGGTCCGGGCCGTTGTCCAGATGCAGCACCGTCTCCGCCGCCGGGCACGTCTCACGGGCCGCCGCCAGTCCCGCGTTGACGATGCGGGCAACGTTGTCCATGGCAGGCATGCGCCCCACCGGCCACAGAAGACCGTTGGTGATCTCGTTGCCCACGGCGATCATGTCCGGCGCGATCCCCTCCCGGACCAGCGTCTCCAGCGCGGCGCAGGTGTAGTCATACACCGCCCGCGCCAGCTCCGGCAGGTCCATGCCCCGCCATGCCTTGGGCATGATCTGCTTGCCCGGATCGGCCCAAAAGTCGCTGTAATGAAGGTCCAGCATCCACTTGCAGCCCAGCGCCTTGGCCCGCCGGGCCAGGAGCATGGTCCGGGCAAGGTCGTTGGTGCCCGCGCCGTAGGGCTCCCCATCCTCGGAGTAGGGGTCGTTCCACAGCCGCAGCCGCACCAGGTCCATCCCGTGGCGGCGCAGGATGCCCATGGCGTCGCCGGGGCCGTTCTCGTCGGAGAACCGGCCGCCCCGCTCCTCCACCTCCAGCAGGGTGGAAAGGTCCATGCCTCTGACAATGCCGCTCAAGACTCTTTTCCCTCCCGGGAGAAGTCCTCAAAGTCCGTGAACCGCCGGTACATGGCCCCGTAGCGAAACCGGGCCAGCTCGTTTTTCGCCAGCACGTCCGCCTCATTGCCCCGGTACTGGCAGCGGATGCAGTAGTATTCGTCCTTATCCTTGTCGTAGAACATGTCGATGTCCAGATCCCGCATGAAGCAGGACGGGCACCGGTAATTCAGTCTGCCCTTTCCAGATTGAGCCATGTGCTGAATACCTCCTTATCCTGAAGTCTGCCCGTATATCCCAGGGTGAACATGGGGCTGAAGGCGTAGCCCTCACGGACGTAGCCGGTCTTGTCCCGGCCCTGGCAGGTCATGGACACCCTCGTCTTGATGGGCGGCAGGGTGCAGCGGACCGCGTCCGCACCGGCCATGGACGCCTCCCGGCACTTGTACTCGTAGGGGATGGTCCGCTCCTCCGCACCGGCCTGTACGGTCAGAGTCAGGCCCGTCATGTCCTCCGGGTACTCGGTGGTGCCGTAGCAGGCCACCATGTACTCGTTGATCGTCACCTCGGCGGCGGGGTCGCTCATGGAAAGCACCCGCCGCTCGATGCGGACCTGGCCGGTCCCCTCCGGGAAGGCGATCACTGTCTGCAGCGTCAGGGTCAGGTCGGAAAACTCGATCTCCACCGGGTCCAGGGTCAGGACCCGTTCGTTCCCCTCCTGGGAGAAGTGGGCGTGGGTCCGGCACAGGCACAGGTCCACCTCCTCGCCGTTGTGGCAGATCTTGGCGCTGCGCACCGTGCCCTCCCCGGCGTAGTGGGTGAAGTACCCGGCCCGGTATTTCTCCTGGATCAGGAACGGGTAGCTTGCGTCCTGCACATGGGGCGTGCCGATGCCCACGAGCCATTCCAACTTCGCGGCGTACGGCCGCAGGTCCACGATGGCACCGCCCTGGTCCATGTTCACACAGGCGCGCATATAGGGGTCGCAGTACCAGAAAAGCTGCTTGTCGCTGCCGTAGAGGATGTCCCGCCACAGGGCGCACTCCGGCTCGGTGTAGCGCTTCTTCTGTCGGTAAAAGTCCGCGAACTCGCTCATGGTCATGTCCAGGAGCCTGCCCTCTTTTTTCAGCTTGCCGTAATAGGCGCAGCCGTCCTCGTAGGACTTTTTCAAAAGCTCGTAGGGCGCCTCCCAGCGGCCCATCTTGTTCATCCAGCCGGGGCCTACGAACATCATGTTGTAGGCGTAGCCGTTGTTGAACTTGGCCAGGGATCGGTACTGATCGATCAGGTTGTACAGGTAAGGGTAGTCCCAGGTTTTGGTGTCGTAGATCATGCCCCGGAGGACGTTTTGCGGGTGGGTGCCGAAGTTGGAGCCGTTGCCGTCGTAGCAGGCCAGCAGGTCCCGCGAAAGGTGTGGGATGGCCACGATGCCGCTGTCCTCCGCCTCGTTGGCGGCGGGGGCGTGGGTGTTCTGCTTCGACGGGATCCAGGGCGCCCAGGGGCCGCCGTCCATGAGCGTGTACCAGCTGTTGTTGCAGGTGTGGTATGCCTTGGGGCCCTCCTCCCAGCAGGTGGCCACGGCGCACTTCACGCTGGGGTACTCCGCCTTGATGAAGTTGATGAGGTCCGCGTCCATGTAATAGGACCCAGTGGACTCGGGGTAAAAACCGAACCGCTCATAAAACTTGCCGAACACGTCCCGGACGATGGCCTTCTTGTCCTCCATGGAGAACATCCAGATGCAGAAGTCCTTCGTCTTATACTTCTCCCGGAACTGCTCGCAGGGCAGGCCCAGCAGGCTCAGGGCTATCTCGTCGCCGTACTTTTCGTGGTGCTCCTTGGCCAGCGCCACGGCCTCGTCGTTGAAAAGGCTGGCGTAGGTCATCTGGATGGTGGTCTTGAGGCCGTTCTTGTGGGCGCATTCCTGCTGGAGCTTGAAGATGTCCAGGCTCTCAGTCAGCAGCGCTTTTCTGCCGATGTCCTCGGCCTTGCCCTGGCCGGTGACCTTCTCGGCGTATTCCGGCACCATCTCCGGCCGGTGGATGATGT
>CANRDC010000088.1 GCA_947629245.1 uncultured Oscillospiraceae bacterium
ATCTGCCGCCGTGACAGACCGCGCCCGCTTCTGGTGAGAAAGATCTCTCCCGAGGCGGTCTTTTGTTTTTCCGCGTACTTGAGCAGCTTCCGGCACAGCTTTCCGGGGATCAGGATGGTCCGTATCTTCCCCTTCAGGGAGATGTCCGTTCGGCCCGCCTTCGCCGCCTCCACTGTGATATACCGCACCTCGCCGACCCGTATCCCCGTGGCGCATACCGTCTCCATCAGCAGCGACAGACGCCGCTTTCCCAGCCGCTCCGCCGTCTCCACCAGACGCATATACTCCCCCTTCGTCAGTTCCCGCTCCGTGCCACGAAAAAGCCGCCGCTGGATGCGAAGGTACTTCGTCCTGCAGTCCGCCCGGCCCAGATACGTCAGGAAACGGTTCACCGCCGACAGCTTGGCGTTGACCGTCACCGGCGCGAGACCGCTCGCCAGCAGCTCTTCCTTCCACTCCGCCGCCGCCTCGCGCGTCAGCTCCCGCTCCCCCAGCCACCCGGCGAATTCCGCCGCGTCGCGTCCGTACTTCTCCACGGTCCCCGCCGCGCGCTCTTCCGCACGCAGCGCCTCCGCAAATCCCGCAAGCTCCCTTTTCTCTATGGTCCCCATATGCAGTAAGACCTCCCCTTTTTGTATAGAATAGATATTATTCTACACAAGCTGGGGAGGTTTTATCTATATCGTCCCGAAGTTCCCGCTCACTTCTCCGGCCCGCACAGCTCCGCCGTCTAAAGCATGACCACGTCGAGCCCCGCTTCATATCTTGTCTTCTCCTGGACGGTTCCAGCACCGGATATCCACCTTTTGGCCCCATAACGCAAAAAAGAGGGGGCAGCGAAACGCTGTCCCCTCTCCCGCAAAGCGTTGGTATGTGCGGATTTCTTACTCGCCGAAGTAGCGCTTGAGAAGCCCCGCAAAAGCCTTGCCGTGCCGGGCCTCGTCGCGAGCCATCTCATGGACGGTGTCGTGGATGGCGTCCAGATTCAGGGCCTTGGCGCGCTTGGCCAGGTCGGTCTTACCGGCGGTGGCGCCGTTCTCGGCCTCCACGCGCATCTCGAGGTTCTTCTTGGTGGAGTCGGTGACCACCTCGCCCAGAAGCTCGGCGAACTTGGCCGCGTGCTCGGCCTCCTCATAGGCGGCCTTCTCCCAGTACAGGCCGATCTCGGGATAGCCCTCCCGATGGGCCACGCGGGCCATAGCCAGATACATGCCCACCTCGGAGCACTCGCCCTGGAAGTTGGCGCGCAGATCGGCGATGATGTCCTCGGGCACGCCCTGGGCCACGCCCACCACATGCTCGGCCGCCCAGGTCATTTCCTCGGACTGCTTGGTGAACTTGGAAGCGGGAGCCTTGCACACCGGGCAGGCCTCGGGCGCCTGCTCGCCCTCATATACGTAACCGCACACGTTGCAAACCCATTTTGCCATAACAGTAATACCTCCATGTATTTTTAGGAATAGTTCCTAATTTATGCATTCATTATAGCACATCCCGCCGGATTGTCAAGGGGACGGGCCTGGGCGGGAGAATTTTTTACCAGCGGCCGCGCGGCGTTTCGCGGGCAACAGCGGCGGCCTTCCCGACGGACTTGCCCATCTTGCCAACGGCGGAAAAATATGTTATTCTGATATAGTTCGAAATCGCTCCGCAAAATACAGATAGAGAAAAGGCCCCGCGGCCTTTCCGGGAGGACGTCATGGACCCCATTTTGACACCCAACGAAAACAAATCGCTCCGCATCGAGACCAGCTTCGGCGCCTATGACCGGGGCGCCATCAAGACCCACTTCGTGGCCATCGGCGAGGATTACTGCGAGCTGGTGCGCCAGTATGTGCTGCCCCTTTATCAGGAGGGGGACATTTTGTCCATCGCGGAGAAGATCATCTCCCTGTGCCAGAAGAACATCATCTACAAAAAGGACATGAAGCTGACATGGCTGGCCCGGTTCCTGTCCAAGTTCGCCTCCCACAGTCCCTATGGCATCGGGGTGGACAACCCCTGGAAGATGCAGTTCGCCATCGACCACTGCGGCAAGCTTAAGATCATCTGGGCCTCCATCGCCGCGGGCATCGGAAAGCTCTTCGGCAAGCACGGCGTGTTCTACGACATCGCGGGCCCCGAGGTGGCGGGTCTGGACGGGTTTTATACCGCGTCGTTCCAGGTCTACGGGGACTTCTGCATGATGCTGCCCAAGGACCCGGAGGGAGTCTGCAGGCGGATCAAGGAGGAGACCGGCGTCACCTGCATGCTGGTGGACGCCAACGACTTTGAGCGGGACATCCTGGGCAAGAGCCCGGACCTGGCGCTCACCGACGAGCAGTGCGCGGAGCTGATCCGGGACAACCCCTCCGGCAACTCCACCCAGCTCACCCCGTTCATCCTCATCCGCAAGAGCGCGGAATGACTTTTACACACAGCTAAGAGGGCACGGCCTGCGCCGTGCCCTCTTTTTGCGTCTTTCCTCAGCCGAGCGCGGCCCGGACGGCCTCCTTCACGATCCCCAGGCCCTCCAGCAGCACCTCATCCTCGATGGTCAGCGGCGGCATGAGCTTCAGCACGCTGTCGCCCCGACCGGCCACCTCCATGACGACGCCCCGGTCAAAGCCCTCGTGGACCGCTTTGAGGGCCAGGGAGCCGTCGATGGGGGCGAAGTCCACGCCCCAGAGCATGCCCAGACCCCGGCAGGTCAGGCGGCTGTCCAGGGGCAGGACCTCCTCCCGCAGGAACTTTTCCATGAGCGCGCCCTTACGGCGGCACTCCTGGTCCAGCTTATGGGCCTTGAAGTACCGGATACCGGCCGCGCCGCCCACGAAGGAGAGCTGGTTGCCCCGGAAGGTGCCGTTGTGCTCCGCGGGACGGAAGATGTCCAGCTCCGGCTTGATGAGCAGCAGGGCCATGGGCAGGCCGAAGCCGCTGATGGACTTGGACATGGTGACCATGTCCGGCACGATACCGGCCCGCTCAAAGGAGAAGAACCAGCCCACCCGGCCGTTGCCCACCTGGATGTCGTCCACGATCATGAGGATGTCGTTGTCCGTGCAGATGCGCCGGACCTCCCGGAGCCACTCCACACTGGCCACATTGATGCCGCCCTCCGCCTGGACCGTCTCTAGGACGATGGCCGCGGGCTTATCCACGCCGGAGTGGTCGTCGCCGAGGACCCATTTGAGATAAGCCAGAGAGTCCAGCGTCCCGTCATAGGGCACGAAGGACACGTTCTCCAGGGGCACTATGGCCCCTTCCCGGCTGGTCCGGTCCGTGGTCATGGCCAGAGAGCCCAGGGTCATGCCGTGGAAGGCCCCGCCGAAGGCGATGACGCCGGTGCGCTTTTTGTTCTTCCGGGCCAGCTTCAGCGCCGCCTCCACCGCGTTGGTGCCCGTGGGGCCGCAGCACATGACCTTGTAGTCCAGCCCTCGGGGCGCCAGGATCTCGTCCCGGAAGGTGGTGAGGAAATCCTCCTTGGCAGCGGTGTACATGTCCAGGGCGTTGATGATCCGGTCCTCGGCCAGGTAGTCCAGCACGGCCTTTTTGATCTCCGGATTGTTGTGGCCGTAGTTCATGGACCCGGCCACCGCCAGAAAATCGATGTACCGCGCGCCGTCCACGGAAAACAGCTCCGCGTTCTTCGCCCGGTCGAACTCCACCGGATACTTCCGGCAGTAGGACCGCACCTGGGATTCCGTGCTCTCAAATATCTCCAGCATGGGTAAAAGCTCCTTTCTCTTTCTCGCTCAGCGTTTGAAGCCCTTGGCGTACTTTTGGAATTCCGGCAGCTTGCCGATCTTCTCCGGGGTGTGGGGCGGCAGCTGCCAGAAGTCGTGGGCGCAGTAGGTGTTGCCCTCGACGAATTCCGGCCCGTCCTTGCTGACGGCCACGTCCCAGCCCACGTACCGGACCTGGGGCACCACCCTGGCCGCCTCCAGGCACATGGCTACCGCCTCCGGCACGAAGGGGAGCTGGTAGCCCACCAGCTTCACATGGGTGTCCGGCTGCTCCTCATAGACGATGCCCAGGGGGGTGTTGCCGGAATGGGCGGGGAACTTGATCTTCCCGGTCTGCGGGTCCACCGGGGCGTACAGACAGTTGCAGTCCACAAAGCTGTCCCCCAGGCCCATCTTCTGCACCACGTACAGACAGTGGGGCTCGCCGTCGTCGTCCAGCAGGGTGATGATCCGCAGGCAGTTGACGGAGCCGGGATGGAGCCGCTCCGTGTCCGGGTGCTGGTCCACCACGTCCTCCAAAAGGCCGAAGCCGCCCTTTTGGATGTGCTCGTAAAGCGCCTCCGGGTCCGGCCAGTCCTTCATGTGGATGCGCTCGCAGCCGTGGCTGCACTCCCCGTCCAGGATCTTCACGAACACCTCGTCCTTGCCCCGGACGAAATCCAGCACCTGCTCCTTGGTGCTCTCCGCCAGCACCAGCCACTTGCGGCGGATATACTTGGCGAAGAGCTTGTTGAACTTCGCCTTGTCGTCAAAAAGATCCGTGTACTTCTCGTCGTTCAAAAACACGTTCAGCTTCCGGCTCAATGTCCGGGTCACGAAGGTGGCCCGCTGGGCCGCCGTCAGGTCGGCGAAGCCGAAGATCAGGTAGTCGTAATAGCCCGCGCCGTACTTGAGCTGGCAGCCCAGCATGTCGAGAAAGATGACCGCTTTGTTCTTGCCGGTCCGCTCGTGGACGGCGTTGACCGCCTCCTTCAGATGGTCAAGGTTTATGCCCCGGAGCCGCCGGATGTAATACTTGATGTCTGCCATGTGTGTGAACTCCTATTTTCTCTTTATCTGAAAGTATTTCCCCTTATCGCGCGTATACCCGAGGCACTCTGGCCGAGATGCCGCAGACGATCTCGTCCACGTTGGCGTCCAGTGCGTCCGCCATCCGCAGGATGGACAGCTCCTTCCCGTTCAGAAGCTCCACCCGGTCTCCCCGCTCCACGCCGGGGATGTCCGTCACGTCCGCCATGAACTGGTCCATGCAGACCCGGCCGACGACGGGGGCCTCTCTGCCCCGGATCATCACCCTGCCCCGGTTGGACAGCCTCCGGCTGTATCCGTCGGCAAAGCCCACCGGCACCGTGGCCACCACCGTGTCCCGCTCCGTGACGAACGTGCCGCCGTAGCCCACGCTCTCCCCGGCGGGAACCGTCTTGACCATGGCCACATAGCTCTCCCAGGTCAGCACCTCCCGCAGGCCCTGCTCCGGCCAGAGGCTCTCCTCCACCGGACACAGCCCGAACAGCGCGTCCCCCGCCCGGACCGCGTCCATCTGGACTTGTGGCCGCAGCAATATAGACGGGCTGTTGGACACATGGGCCGCGGGGACCTCCACCCCCGCCGCCGCCAGGGCCTCTTTCACAGCCTTGAATCGGGCCATCTGCGTCTCCGTCAGCGGGCAGTCCAGCTCGTCCGCCCTGGCGAAGTGGGTGAACAGCCCCGCCACGCGGATGTGCTCCAGCGCCGCCACGCGGCATATATCCGCCACGCCCGCCTCATCCGCCGGAAAGCCGATGCGGTGCATGCCCGTGTCCACCTTGATCTGCACGGGGGCGGTCACGCCCGCCTCCGCCGCCAGCGCGTCCAGCGCCCGCGCCTGCTCCAGGCAGAAAATGGAGGGCTCCAGCCGGTGCTCCAGCACACGGGGCAGTTCCTCGTCCCGGATGGGGGCCAGCAGGTGGACGCTCTCCGTCCGCGCACCCGCAGCACGCAGCGCCGCGCCCTCCTGCCAGTAGGCCACCGCGTAGCTTTCCACGCCACAGTCCCGGAGCGTGGGATATACCCCCGCGATGCCGTGGCCGTAGGCGTCCCCCTTCAGCACCGCCGTCAGGACCACGCCGGGACCCAGCCGCTTTTTGACGTTCTCCACATTGGCCGCCAGCGCGTCCAAATGGACCACGGCGACCGTTCTGTGTTTCGTTCCCATAGGTCCGTCAAGCTCCCTTTTTCTTACTGCGCTCATACGCCCGCCAGGCGCCCACGCCCACCAGGGCCGCGCCCAGGACGGCGGACCCGACCAGCAGCCAGGTCCTCCCCGTCCGGCAGAGCTCGATCACATTCCTCTCCGCCCCGGTCAGCAACCGGAAGGGCCGCTCCAGCCAGGCCAGAGCGTTGCCCGCCGCCGTCACGCAAAGGCCCAGCCGCACCCAGCGGTTCATGGGCAAACGCCGGTACAGAACGGCCTCCGTCACGGCCAATGCCGCCAGCGTGAGCGCGCAGCCCACGGCCATGAGCCAGGGGATGGGCCGTGCCAGGCAGAACGTGTCCACCAGCAGCAGGATATACGCCGCGCCCCATAAGCGCGTCAGCTTGCCGGACCGCTGGAGGAAGGTCTCATCCCTGGCCGCCCAGGGCTGCACCACGAACCCGTATACAGCCCCCAGCGCCACTGTGACCAGCAGGAAAAAGACCGTCACCGACGTAAAGCTCTCCGCGCCCTCCGCCGTATACACGGCGCAGGCCATGCACAGCAGCATCAGGCTGGACACATAGCCCAGCACCGTCCACCGGCCCGTGTACCGCCGGGTCCGCAGCGGCAGCATGGTGGCGCTCATGACCACCAGAAGCGCCGGGGCCAGAAGCAGCAGCCACGCGAAGGGGTCGCCCTCCGGCCGGCCCATCTGGGCCAGCATACACGCCGGTACGCACGCGAACGCCGCCAGCGCGCAGCTTGCCGCGAAGGCCCGGTTCCGCCACCGTCGGGGGGCCAGGATCGCGTTGGCCTCCCGCCGGAGGCTGTCCTCGCAGGCGCTGTTTTGCAGCTGGGACAGCATCTTCGCGCAGTCGGGGCAGGAGCGGATATGTTCGTCCACCAGTCGGCGGCTGGCGTCGCCGCATGCGCCGTCCACGTACAGCGGCAGCAGGTCCCGGACCACGCCGCAGTTATCCATCGTCCCCCATCCTTTCCTGTATTTTCAGCCGGGCCCGGTGGTAGGTCACACGGGCCCAGGTCTCCGTCTTGGAAAATATCCGGCCGATCTCCCGGAAGGAGAGCTCCCCGAACACCCGCAGCTGGAACACTTCCTTGTAGGGCTCCGGCATGTCGTGCAGCACCATGTGGATGCGAAAGGCCATGTCCCGGTCCAGGGTGCCGTCCTCCATATCGCCGGGGACGGCGGAGACCGCATCCTCCGGCTCCAGCTCGCTCTGGCGGGCCCGGCGGCGCTGCTCGTCGGCGTAGAGGTTTTTCGCGATGGCGCAAAGCCACGTCAGCTCCGACCCCTCGCCCCGGAACTCGCTCCGGGAGGTCATGGCCTTGTAGAAGGTCTGCGCCGTCAGCTCCTCGGCCAGGCTCCGGTCTCTGGACATGGTCAGAAGGAAGGAGTACACCTGCATGTAGCAGGCGTCATAGAGCCCTTCGTAGTCCAGCGCCCTCACCTCCATCCTACGGTTAGACGGCTTTGTGCAAACTTCGTTACAGGAAAAGCAAAAAATTTTGCTTTTCCCAATGACGCCGTTACTTTTGCGCCCTCTGCGGCGCAAAAGTCCTCGCTCCGCTCGCCGCGCAAAGCGCGGGGCGTCAGATCTTATTCGAGGCGGGGCTCCCGCCCCCCTCGAGCTCCCCCTCGCAATACAGCACCTGCTGTCCCAACACCGCGACTCGCGCCCTGTTACGGCTGGTTCAGCACTGTCGCGCCCACGTCCGGCAGGTCCGTCATGACCGCGTCCGCGCCGATCGATTGCAGCCGGGCCATCTCGGCGGGATCGTTGATGGTCCAGTACTGGACCGCGATGTCCCGCTCGTGGGCGTAATTCACCACCCGGCTGGTGCCCAGGTTGACGAAATAGTCGGTGGTGGGGATCTGCAGGGCCTTATAGCGCAGACTGTCCCGGTCCAGGTCCAGCCCCAGCAGGGCGGAGAAGTAGAACCGGACCACCTCGTTCACTCCCGCGCTGCGGGGCATGTCCGGATAGGTCCTGTCCATATAATCGGTGACCTCGTTGTGGAAGGTGCCCACCACGGTCCGGTCCAGGGCCCCGAACTCGCTCAGGGCGGCGTACAGCTTGTCCGCCGCCTCAAAGCCCTTCTCGCCGCTGTTTTTGATCTCGATGATGTAGCGGAAATCCCCCGCGCTCTCCAGATACGCCAGCGCCTGCTCCAGGCTCGTGATGCGAAGGTTCTCCGGCACGTCGTCCCCGTGCAGCCCGGCGTAGGGCGTGGACCCGTCCTTCGCCGTGAATTTCGCGCCCATGTTGAGCGTTTGCAGCTGCGCAAAGGTCTTTTCGCCCACGTTCACGTTCTGCTCGCCAAAAACCTCCGCCGCGTCGCTGGTCCGGTCCAGGGTCTCGTCGTGCAGCAGCACCAGCACCCCGTCGGCGGTCAGATGCACGTCGAACTCGAAGATGTCCAGGGTATAGGCCGGGTCCTCCACGCTGTTGATAAGCGCCCGCATGGTGTTCTCCGGAGCCACGCCGCCCCCGGCCCGGTGGCCGGACAGCATGGTCACGCCCAGGGGCGTGATGAGGGGATTTTCCGCGCCGGGAAAGTCCACGGGCTCCATGGAGCTGTCCCTCGTCACCGCCCAGCAGGCCAGGCCCGCCAGCAGCGCCAGGACCAGAAGGATGACGAGCGCGATCTTGAGCGCCTTTTTTGCTTTCGGTCCCAGCGGGCAGCCCTTGGCGAACCAGGGGAACGTCAGCGGCCAGACCAGCACCGCCGCCAGCACCATCAGATAATACCGCACCGCGTTCGCGGCCATATGGCCCCGGAACAGGGCGTTCAGCGGCGGCTTGAGCCCCACCCGCACGCCCATCACCAGGGCAAAGCCCAGCACGCACTTGAGGATCTGGGCCCACCAGCGGGCCTTCGTGTCGAACTGTATGTACTTGCGCTCGATGGGCACGGCGGTCAGCACCGCCAGGGACATGCCCAGCATGGTATAGCTGTTTTTGAGAAATTCCGCCAGATTCTCCCGGTCTATGTCCGCGCCCCAGGGCCGCAGCTCCCCGTACAGCACCGCCCCCAGGGCCAGCGCGGCGCACACGCCGAACACGGCGGTCACCAGTCCGGGCTTTTCCTCGCTCCTTTGAAACAGCGGATACAGTCCGAACACCAGCGCCAGGCCCAGCAGCGCCCCCACGCCCACGTCCGCCGGGGTGTGGACCCCCACGTACATCCGGGAGAAGCACACCAGCCCCGCCAGGACCCACAGCAGCGCCCGCAGCCAGGTCTTTTTCACGCACCGGGCCGCGCCGCCCAGGGACACGATGGCGTTCTGGCTGTGGCCGCTGGGGAAGGAATAGCCCCCGGCGTCCGCACGGGCGCTCTCCACGATGGTGAAGCTCGGGTCCCGGACCCATGGCCGGGGCACCGCGCAGGCGATCTTCAGGGTCTGGCTCACCACCGTGCCGCCGATACCGGCGGCGATGATGTAGTAGCCGTCCCGTTTGTTCACGCACCAGTACACGACGATGGCCACAGCCACGAATACCACCTCGCCGCCCAGAAACGTGACGGCGGCGAACAGCCTGTCCAGCAGCGGGGTCCGCAGCCCCTCCAGAATATACAAAAAGCTCATACGCTCACCTCTATATGTAATTCCCGCCTATTATACCATGTCGTGCGGTTCCGGCGCAAGCCGGGAGCACGACCGGTATCTTTTTGGTATAACAGCGCATAGCGTCTGTTATACCACAGGCGGAAAAAATATGCTACAATTTCTGAAAGTATCGCACATCTGCGCCGCCATTCCGTTATACAGGGTGAAGGAGCTCCCACATCCATGGACATCGAGACCCTATACGACAAGATATACCGCTACTGCTATCACCGGCTGCGAAGCCGGGAGGCGGCGGAGGACGCGGCCCAGGAAGCCTTCGCCCGGTGGCTGGCCTCCGGCGTCTGCCGGAGCGAGAGCGCGGCTTTGCGCTACCTCTACGCCGTGGCCCGCAACCTGTGCGTGGACGAATACCGCCGGAAAAAGCAGGAGCCGCTGCCCCAGGACCTGCCCGCCCCGGACGGCGCTTTGGAGACCCTTGCCCTCCGGCAGGCGGTGGCGGCCCTCTCCCGGGAGGAACAGGAATTGATATTGATGCGTTATGTTAACCAAGAGCCGGTATCCGTGATCGCCGGGGCGCTGGGCGTCAGCCGCTTTGCCGTGTACCGACGGACGAGCGCGGCCCTGGAAAAGCTCCGGGCGCTTATGAAGGAGGACGAGCCATGAAAAAACGCGAGCTGAAAAGGGCGCTGCGAGACGCCTTTCCCGCACCGGATCCGGTGGGAAAGCGGGCGTTTCTCCGGTCCCTGCCTCCGGCGCCGGTGAGCCATCTGCGGTTTCTGCTGGGCCAGGCGGGCTATATCCGCAAGAGCGCCTGGGCGGCGTCCCTGACGGTGTTCGCCCTGGCTCTGGCCGTGGGACGGCTGGCCCCTCAGGACGCGGTGTGGGCCACGGCGGCCCTGACGCCCTTCGCGGCCATGGCTGCGGTGACGGAAGGCGCCCGCTCGGCCCTGTACGGCATGGAGGAGCTGGAGCTCAGCTCCCGTTTCGGCCTCAAGAGCGTGGCGCTGGCCCGGATGGGGGCGCTGGGGCTGGCCCATTTCCTTTTGCTGGCCTTGCTGGCCCCGCTGGGTCCGGCGGGCCTGGTCCGGACCGGGGTGTATCTGCTCACGCCCTATCTTCTCACCGCCCTGCTGGGCATGGCCGCGCTGCGGCGGCTGCGGGGTAAGGAGGCCCTGTACGCCGTGGCCGCCGTGGCGGTACTGGTGGCCGGGCTCTCATTGGCCCTGCACAGCGGCCTGGACGCCTACGCCCCGGCCAACTTCCGCTGGTGGCTGCTGGCCCTCCTTCTCGCCGCCGGGCTGACAGCAAGGGAATATCGAAACACTATCAAACGAACGGAGGAACTGTCATGGAATTGGTGATCGACAGGCTTTCCAAGCAATTTCAGTCGAAGATCGCCGTGGACCGGATAAGTCTGCATCTCACGCCCGGCGTCACGGGCCTCTTAGGCCCCAACGGGGCGGGCAAGACTACCCTCATGCGCCTTGTCTGCGGCATCTTACAGCCCACCGCCGGGTCCGTGACCTTCGACGGGGCGGACGTGTCCGCGGAGGAATACCGGGCCGTTCTGGGCTATCTGCCCCAGGATTTCGGTTATTACCCGGACTTCACGGGCCTGGATTTTCTGCTGTACATGGCCGCCCTCAAGGGGCTGGACAGGGCCCATGCCCGGCGGCGGAGCCTGGAGCTGCTGGACACGGTGGGTCTGGCGGACGTATACAAGAAGAAGGTCAAGACCTATTCCGGCGGAATGCGCCAGCGCCTCGGCATCGCCCAGGCCCTTTTGAACGACCCGAAGCTGCTCATTCTGGACGAGCCCACCGCCGGTCTGGA
>CANRDC010000089.1 GCA_947629245.1 uncultured Oscillospiraceae bacterium
ACCAAAAAAAGCAGTCCAACGGACTGCTTTTTTGGTCCGAGTGACTGGATTCGAACCAGCGGCCTCTTGAACCCCATGCCCTGAAAAGGCGAGGGATTACAGTGGGACGGAGGTTTGATGTCCGTTTTCCATGGACACATAGTCCTTTTTATAGTACGGAATATTTTTCGCCGATATAATTACTGAGCTTTTTGAGCTCTGTATTTTTATGACGTTCACGGATGGCGGTGTAAATCTGCATGGTGGTGTGGACGTCTGCATGTCCTAACTGGGACTGAGACGATTTCAGATCAACGCCGCTTTCGTACAAGAGAGTAGCGTATCCGTGGCGGAGCTGGTGAGGCGTTAGGGTGGGGACGGTGCGCTTAAAAGAGCGGGTTTTACCGTTGGCAAGCTTGCGCGTTTCTACCCTTGTTGCTATAAAACCCATGGCGCGGCAGTAGTCCAGCCAATGTGTATAAAATTCGCTGTCCC
The DNA here is from genome assembly GCA_947629245.1 of uncultured Oscillospiraceae bacterium. Lineage (GTDB taxonomy): Bacteria > Bacillota > Clostridia > Oscillospirales > Oscillospiraceae > CAJOIG01. The sequence continues at coordinate 475 of CANRDC010000089.1, forward strand.
TCATGGGCTCATCCCACTTTGAACCATGAAATATGAGGTCGGTGTCCTTGGCGTCGTCGGGACGGCGGAGGTTGGCTTTCAGTTCGGGAATTAGCTCAATACATCTTATTCCGGCTCTGGTTTTTGGCGTCTTTAATATGGGCTTACCGTAAGGATAGGCATAGGACTTGGATATGTGTATTTTGTCGTTATCAAAGTCTACATCGCCCCACGTCAGGGCAAGAGCCTCGCCCTTCCGGCAACCGGTGAGAAGAAGAAAAAAGGGGAACAGGCCAAAGGGAGCGGTATTGACAGAGGAGAGGACCTTCCCCATGGCTTCGTCATTCGGACATTCTCGCTCACCCTTTGGCAGGCCGCGGGGGATGGCTACGCTTGTAACAGGATTATACGCCACGGTGGAGTGCTCCTGAATAATAGCATGGTCAAAAATCATCTTTAAGACGGCCTTTTGTGTCCTGACGGTTTGAGAGGAGTAGCCCTGGGTTTTCATTCTGGATATGAGTCGGTTTATATCGGCCGGCGTGACCTCATTTACTGGCATCGATCCAAAGGCATCAACGGCACGTCTTACAGAAGATTTATAACCGGAGATAGTGTTGTCCTCTATGGTTTCGTACTTCACCCGCTCCCAATCCTCGGTGACTTGGGCAAAGGTGGGGACTACCGGCACGGCGTTTATGGCGGACTCTACTTTTTTGTAAAGGGACTCTGGATCCTTGGAGCGGAATTTATGGGCCTTCCCGTCGATGGTGCGGGAGCAGTAGTAAAGTCCAGCCTTGGGATCATAAGAAAACATGGCCCCATAATCAATTTTTTTGTTTTTGGGCATTGTAAAACCTCCAATATTGTGGTAATATTGAAGAGTAGTAGGCCCTCAGAAAACTTACTACCCTTTAAACCGCCCCCGGTGTGCCAACGCCGGGGGCGGTTTTTGTATTCAACCTAAAACTGCCTGAATTTCCTCCGGCGTCGCAATGGTTGAGCAGTCGGGGTCGGCCTGGAGCTCACGGAGCATTTCAAGGTCGACCGCGTCAGGGGCCTCCTCCTCCACAGCGTCCCAACCGTCAGCGGAATATAAACGCTCAACGATGCTCCAGAGACGCCGTGCGTTCTCCTCATCCATCACCGTTATAGCGCCCATCAGACGGGCTTTTACTTCACTCATAATGGCACCTCCTAATTTTTATAGACTTGGCCACGGTTGTCGATTTTTGCTACCTCAATAATATATCCATCCCGTGCGAATAATACACGGTAATCACCAACACGAAGCCGGTAATATGGTTGCCCGGTCAGCTTCTTCACATCACCGGCCGGAAGCATCATAACGGCGGTGATGATCCGGGAGCGCACAGTAGGATTTTGTTTGGCGAGAAATTTGATAGCCTGCTTTGAATAATGTATCTCCATTTTTACAGCACCTCCTATTCATGTCTCACTAAGCTCGTAAACGCAACGGCCTCGCCGATGATCTCGATGTCCTCAAGCTCCGGACCGGTGTATATCATGTCGGAGTACATGGGGTTACAGGGGCGGAGGACCAGGCGGGCGTCGTCGGGGAAGTAGTAGACGCGCTTTAAAGTGGCTTCGTCACCGACGCGGACGGCGGCTATTTTACCGTTGGCCACATCAGAGCGTTTACAAATGTACACAATGTCCCCATCGAATATCCGGGCGTTTATCATGCTGTCGCCTTTGCATCGGAGGGCAAAATCGGCGCGGATATGTTCGGGAAGGTCAACTTCATCTTCTATATTTTCCTCAGCCAAAAGGGGCTCCCCGCAAGCAATGGTACCAAGGAGGGGGATTTTGATGGTGCGGGGGATGGGGATGATGTTGGAGGGGGTAGAAAAAGAATGATTATCGCGCAAGTCAGAAAGGGTAACTCCGAATAGGTCCGCCAGCTCTTGCATTTTCTTAACGCGTGGGTATTTTTTGGCGTTGTACCAATCCGAAACGGTAGAAGAAGAATATCCGAGTTTCCTTACGATGTCATCTTGGGTTATGCCTCTTATATCCATTAACTGCCTTAAATTGTCCGCAAATATTTTGCGCTGATTTTCAGCTACAACATCACTCATAGCCCAACCCACCTTTCTTTTATTCATATAGTACGCCAAAAGCGAAAAAAAGTCAACAAAAAATAAAAAAATTTTCGCTTTTGGCTTGACAGCTCGCTTTAAGCGAGATATAATAAGGACACTATAAGGGAGGTGAAGCGCATGGAGAGAATTAGGATAAGTCTTGCGGCGGCTCGTGTCAATGCCGGATTATCTCAAAAAGAGGCCGCAAAATCATTGAATACCTCAATTAAAACCATCCAAAATCACGAATCTGGGAAAACCGAGCCGGGGTGGGAGATGGTAGAGAAGTATTCAAAGCTTTACGGACTGCCTATTGACAATATTTCTTTTGCCCGCAGTTCCGCTTAAAGCGAGGAATATAATATTCCGACATAATGTAAACCTTGAAAATGCTATTTCTGGTTTTTAGTGCCTTGCCAACGGTAGGCGCGACGGAAACCGAGCTTTTCAGCTTCGGCGACGGTGTAGACGTAGCAATCGCCGTCCTTTGGGTTTAGGCGAATGTTGTCATACTGCTGATCGAAGGGAAGATGGTAGATTTTCTCGCCGGTTTTGGAGATGTTGCACTTAATCAACGGGTACGGCTTAAGGGACCATTCTTCATGGCATTCAACTTTGAGATAATTTGCGCAATCCAAAGCTGTGTTTGAAAACTTCGCTGTAGTGATCACAACAGCGTGGACAGTTTGTTTTGGATGCTCAAGCTGATACATGACGGCAGTTCCGTATGTCTGGAAAATGGTATTTTCATGTACCTCTTTTTCCGCTCGATAACGCTTACACTGAATGACAAGCGTCGTATTGCCCTTGGTTGCAACGAGGTCGCGCCCCATATCCTCTTTTTTCTTCGTTGCTCCATAGTACTCAACCCTATATCCAGTCTCCTCATATTGGTAACCAATATATCGCTCGTAGATGATGCCGGCCTCCCAGTCGTTTTTCGGTTGCTTGAGATAACGGTCGAGTGCGCGCTGGTATTTCTCGGCGGTGGATAGTGTTGCATATTCCTTAGGGGAAAGCCAGCTTTTGTACTTTTCGTAGCTTTCCTCGTCCCCCTCGACTTGGCCCTTGGCAATATTGTAAGCCTCTTTAGGATCAACAGTCATGTAGTCGTCAAGCCACGGAAGCGCCTCACGAAGGAAGTTGAGCTGATATTCGTACATCTTACACTGTTTTTGAAGGGTGCGCTTCTCTTTGGCAATCGCCGAAACTTGCTCCGAAGCTTTTATTGCAGGATGGGATTTTGTACGTAGGTTTGCGGCAGTAATTTCGTCTTTCGTGAACAAATAATCCGAGAATTGCTGTGCAAGCCACGGGAATGCTTGGGATTCAGAGTTAGTAATCTGTTTAAATCCTGCTTTTAGTTTTTTCTTCTCGTTATTTTCATAATCACATTCGAGAAGAATCCCGGCAAATATAATGACAACAAATACCAATAAAATTATAGCAACATCAATGACTGATTGAACTTTCAAATTAAGAAATTTAGCTATTGCTTCTTTGTGAACCAAAACCACCCAAATATATATGCCAAACGGGATAGCCCCAATAAGACACGTTAGGGCTGAATAACAAAGCAATCTGAGAACTCGCTTAAAGAAGCTCATAATTTATTTTCCTTTCTGACTGGAGGTGAAACGATGGACGGTGAGCGTTACGCCGATGTAGACCTGCGGCCGTATTTTAAGCGGCTTGATCAGCTCGGTCTTGAGGAGAACGGCGCAAAAGAGTGGATAGAAATCGGGTTGACGCTTTCAAATGCCAAGTGGCCGGAAGCCTTAGGCGAACCGCCGTGTCGCTGGGAGATCGGATCATTCGGCGATAAAATTTCCATGATGTGGCCGATCGTTGACTACATAAGCAAGGTTTACGGCTTTAAGGCTATCTGTCGGCGCGAAAAGGAGCTTGCCGGTATGACAGGAACGGAATTTGAGGACTATTTCGCCTCAAAGAGAGACACATATCACCAGCGCCGGGAAGCGGACATATTACGAGGGCAAAAGGAACTTAGAAAGCTCACGATTATTGTAGTCGTGGGAGTGTGCGTCAATTTTGTACTGCTTCTTGTCCATCTTTTAATGTTCTGTTGAAGTCCTCGGCTACGCACTTAACGGCGAGACTCTTACACTCAGCACACTCGGAACAGTTGTTTTCGTCCTCACACCCGTTGCAGAACAGGAAGGGAGCGCCGTCTACTTTTCGGATATAAAAAGCAAGTCGACGACTTTCACCCTTATCGCGTAGACAGGACACGGTGCGGGACCTGAAACTTTCAATTTCACTTTCGTACAGGATTTCACTCATTTTAGATTACCCTTTCGCTATTTTTAGACTTATTTTATCACGATTTCCCATAATGCGCAATATCTTACGCAAAAAGGGGTGTAATTGAATGAACACGCCAGAGCTACGAGCCGCTGTTGCCAGAAGCGGCAAAACAAATAGAGAGCTGGCAAAAAGCCTCGGGCTCTCTGAAACTGCATTCTATAACAAAGTAGGGGGACAGACCCAGTTTAAAAATAGTGAGATCAAAAAGCTCGCTGAATTGCTGGGCCTGTCGCTTGAGGCTGTCAATGTAATTTTCTTTGACGGAAAGTTGCATTAATTGTGAATGGAGGTGAACGTTATGACAAATATGAGAAGGGTTTGCGTATCTCTCCCGGCAGATCTCGAGAAAAAAATACTCAACCTACGCAAAAAAGACCGATTTATTCGGTGCTCATATGCGGAGATTGTGAGGACTTTACTGGAAGATGCAATTAACAGAATGGAGGAGAAATGATGTACTGGCTCATTCTGATTTCTGCTTATTTGTTCCCGTTTGTTGGCGCTGTGTTTTTTTGGAACCTCGCTATGGACATAAAACATTCGACGTGGTGGGTTGCCGCGTCATTGCTGTGCATTATTATCGCCTGCGTGATTTTGGCTTGGGGGCTCTGGTATGGGATTTATGACGCGCTTAGCTGAATGGAGGTGAAACGATGGACATCAAATTACACCTTGACCCAGGGGACAACAAGGAGCTTGAGAAAGCCTTCCGGGAGTATGAGGAGGCATACACAAGGCTTTATAATCTGCTCCTTCATAGGAACCTCACCTTCCTCACGTTGAGAGCCGAGGGGAAGATGAGGACTGAGGGCGAGGAATAACTTATTCCTCGCCGAGGGTCCTGATGGCGGCGCTGAGAGCTTTCTGCACCGCAACGACGACTTCAAGCGTGGCGTTATCGTCGGATGGGATGTCGGCGCTGGCAATATGGGCATTAAAGGTGTCGCGCGCCGCCTCAAGGGCTTTTGCAATTTCGCTGTTGTTCATGGTTTACCCCCTTTTGTAATTTTGCCAATTATACCATTTTTAGAGCAAATACGCAAGGGGGACGGGCGGAAAGGAGGTGTGAGGATACGGTAAACATAAACAAGCTCAAGGGGAAAATCGTAGAAAATGGCTTTTGCATGGGATCATTCGCCCATGTGCTTGGGATAAACTATGCCACATTTTACAGGAAAATGAACGGAACCAGCGATTTTACCCGCGAGGAGGTACACAGGATAACTAAAATTCTTGGATTGTCCATGTCGCAAATGGAAGAAATATTTTTTGAGGACTGACAAAACGACGCGTTGATATGTGGGGCCACAAAGGAGGGGGGCCGCGGTTTCCCCACGCCCCCTCTATGCCACATATGGTGGGTGGGGTTGAGAATATGGAGCATGGAACAGGGTGCCCCCACGCTTTATAAAGCTCGTGTGCGGCTTTGACGGTTTCTGCCGGGGTGGTTTACCGGCGGCACGTACGTTGTAGAGCGACGGTGTCGCACAACCTTATCGTGGTTGTGGTCCCACATATCAACGCGTCAGAGGAGAACGATTATTCAAGGAGGGAATAGATAATGGCACGTGAAAAAGAGACATTCAGGGACAATTTGGAGGCGCTGAGGGAGAGGTTCCCGGGGCGGGCGCAAATTTCAATACCGGAGGCCGCGGCATACCTGGGTGTGACCAAGGAGCGAATAGCCTCCGATGAAACATTCCCCAAGCGGACACTTGGGAAGAACACAATCGTTGTTCTCGTAAACTTCGCCAGGTGGCTCGCGGTATAGGAGGTACAGGATGAAGCGCAGGAAAATCGCTGACGCTGGGGCGTTTGCGGCGATCGGGACGGTTATGTATCTGATCGTTGGGCTTACCCTGAGGGGGTTGGGGCTGGCGTGAGCGCACGGGATAATTACAAGTATTACAGGGACCGGCACCGGTGCGTAATATGCCACAAGCAGGACGACTCCACCCTCGCGGGTCGCGCTTACTGCGCCGAGTGCGCGGAGCGGCGGAGTGAATATTACCGCGGGCGCCGCCAGGAGCCGGAACGCCGGAAGAAGCAGATCGAGTATTTCCGCGAACACCGGAAGCAGTGGTACGCCAAAAGGAAGGCTGAACATCGGTGCCTGTCGTGCCAACGGCTGGTCCGCGGTCCACATAGTCGTTGCGCTGTATGCAGGGCAAAGGCCCGCGAGAGATACAGGGCCGCACACAGGCATGACGACGGGCTATGCTCACGTTGCCATCAATATCCAAAGGCTGAGGGCCGGAAACTATGTGAAAAGTGTTACCGGAAGGCGGTTGAGGCGCTTAAATTGGCGAGAAAGGCGCGGAGCCAAAAGCGCCGTCAAAAGGAGGAGAATTAATCTGATGGGCATTTACGAACCCCCGGAGCCGAAAATAATCGGCTACTGCCACGCTTGCGGCAGGGAGATTTACGACAATGAGCGGTACGCCGTGGCGCCGGACGGGAAGATGATCCACTGCGTCGACGCGAAGGACAGCGATTGCATTGACGAAGAGTGGAGCAAGCTCCAATCTGACGAAAAAGCGGAGATGCTGGGATATGAGGTGATCACATGAACGAGGAAACGGCCCTTATCAGGGTAAAACAACTCCCGCAAATCGAGGAGCGGTTGAGGGACTTCAAGGAGGCTGTCCTTCAGCGGACGGAGGAGGCCAGGAGCCTTATCTGCACCGAAGAGACAATAGCGGCGGTCAAGAGGTATCGCTCAGACCTCCGAAAGGCTTTTGATGAGCTGGAGGACCAGCGGAAGCAGGTCAAGGCCGCAATATTCGCCCCGTATAACAGTTTTGAGGTTGTGTACAAGGAATGTGTCGCCGACGCTTTCAAGTCCGCTGACGCTGATTTGAAGCGGAAAATAGACGACACTGAAAACGCCATCAAGGGCCGGTGCGAAGCGGAGCTGAGGGAGTATTTTGACGAGCTGTGCGCCGCCCACGGGCTGGACTGGCTGACATTCGAGCGGGCCGGCGTGAGGGTGGATATGGCGTCAGCAAGGCAGAAAACGCCCACGAAGCTCCGGGAACAATTAAAAGGCTTCGTTGATAGCGTTGACATGGATTGTGAGGCCATTGCGAATACCCTGTACGCAGACGAGGTTATGACTGAGTACAAAAGATGTTTGAGGTATTCCGAGGCCGTAGCGGCCGTCCAAGCGCGTCACCAACGGATGGAACAGGAGAGAGCCGCGTTGGAGGCCAGGGCCGCGCAGAGAGCGACGGAGGCCGAGGTCGTGCGTAAGGTTGAAACGATTGTTCCGCCCACCGTTCAGCCGGAGAAGCTGACCACCACATTCACCGTCACCGACACCCGCGAGAGGCTTGTTGCCTTGCGGGAATGGGATGAAGGCAAATAAGTATAACTACGAATGCGAATAAGGAGGAACATCATGGCAAACGCAGTAGCGAAGAGACCCGCATTTTCAGCCGCTATTACGACGAAAGCGTATCAGGATTGCATAAAGCGGGTGATTCAGGACCCGAAGCGCGTCCAGAGGTTTGTTGCCGCCATTTCATCATCTGTGGCAGTAAACCCCACTTTGCAGACCTGTGACCCCGAAACGGTCCTTTCTGGCGCCCTGTTGGGTGAAAGCATGGGCCTGTCGCCATCCCCACAGCTCGGACAATACTACCTTGTTCCTTACTGGAATAAGAAAAAGGACGGCTACGACGCACAATTTCAGATGGGCTACAAGGGATATGTACAGCTCGCAATCCGCTCCGGCGAGTACAGGAGGCTCAACGCCCTCGCCATTAAGCAAGGGGAGCTTATAAGATGGGACCCACTGACCGAGGATTTGGAAATTCGGCTTATTCCGGATGATGCTGAGCGTGAGAATGCGCCAACCACCGGCTACTTTGCCTTCTTTGAGTGCCTTAACGGATACACAAAGAAGATTTATTGGAGCAAGGAAAAGATGTTGGCGTGGGCCGACCGATACTCTCCAGCGTTTCATCTTAACGCTGTTATTGACAGCGATCCCAAAAAGAGCCGTGTTTCCTTTGCTGATTACGAGGCCGGTAACTATCCGAAGTCGGACGAGTGGAAATATTCCTCTTTTTGGTATCAGAACTTTGACGACATGGCTTTTAAAACCCTGCTTCGGCGGTTGCTCCCCAAATGGGGGCCGATGAGCATAGAGTTTCAAACGGCCATGGAGAGTGAAGGCGCGGTTTTGCGCATGGACGGAACGCCGGAATATATTCTTCCTGAGGAACCATCTCAAAACCCGCCATCTTTGCCTGAACCAGGCTCAGCTCACACAGGCGACGATAAAGCGGTCAGTCGCCAGACACTGGATGATCTGTGATGGAGTATGAGGTCTTGGCAACAGGCTCAAAGGGTAACGCCGTGGTCATTAACGGGGCGGTCCTGATAGACTGCGGCGTCCCCTACAAGAAGTTGGAGCCATATGTAAAAAAGCTCAAGTTGGTGCTCCTTACACATGTCCACGGTGACCACTTCAAGCCCTCCACCGTCAGACGCTTGCATCAGGAGCGGCCTACGGTCCGCTTCGGGTGCTGTGAGTGGATGGTGGGGCCACTGTTGGAAGCTGGGGTGGACAAGTGGGTAATTGATGTGTATGAGCCGCAACAGCTTTACAATTACGATACTTTCGACTTAATACCCATACCACTTGTCCACGATGTCCCTAATTGCGCGTATGAAGTATGTGGCGTCGGCATTGGTTCTTTGTTCTACGCCACTGACACCGGCACTCTGGACGGCATTGTGGCACAAGGCTATGACTACTACTTCGTCGAGAGTAACCACACCAAGGCCGACATCGAGGCCCGCACAAAGGAAAAGCTTGACTGTGGCGAATTTGCCTACGAAATGCGGGCGGCGGCGACACATCTGAGCTATGAGCAGGCCATGGACTGGCTCTATCGGAATATGGGGCCCAATAGCCAATACGTGCTCCTGCATGGACACGAGGAAAGAACGGGCTCCGAAAAGGAGGAAGCTAAGTGTTAAACCACATCGTACTTATGGGACGGCTCACTGCGGACCCGGAGCTTCGCCGCACTACGGCGGGAACACCGGTCGCCAGCTTTAGGCTCGCGGTAGATCGGGATTTCAAGGACAGCTCCGGAGTAAGGCAGACGGACTTCATAGACTGCATAGCTTGGCGCAACACCGCTGATTTTGTCAACAGGTATTTCGCCAGGGGCCGTATGGCCGTGGTCAGCGGGAGGCTCCAGATCAGGCAGTGGAAGAACAAAAACGACGAGACAAGATACTCAGCTGAGGTTGTGGCCGACAGCGTGTACTTCGGCGACGCCAAGCCAGACCGTGGCGGCGAAAATGACGAATTTGTTCCGGCCAAGTCTGGAGTGAACGTGCCGGGTCAGTTTGAGGATCTGTCGGACGAGGACGACGGGGATCTCCCGTTCTGAGGGGGGCGCAACATGGAATTGATAACGGTTGGGCTATATGGCGACGGTAGCAGAGATGCACGGCTCAGAGCAGAATACGTTTATTGCGACCGTGCGGAAAAGTGCTCCGCCTTTTGTGATGGCAAATGTTTTGGCGTAACTGCATTATTCGGGATGCGGTGTCCTTACGCAAAGGTGAACATGGTTGACGGAGGGCTGAAACGCTCAAAGGCGTATGGTGAGGTCTATTCGGTGGCGAAGAACAGCGAAAAGTACGCAAAGCTCGATTATCCTCACTATACCTTGATTACAAAAATTGGAGGCGAAGCTTTCCTTACCCTGCCGTTTGTCCAGATTAAGGTGGAGAATGGGAAAATCTCTACGGAACATCCCATGTTTGTACGCCCTGTATGCGTTGATTCAAACCTTCTTACTCCGGAGAATTTGGAAATAATATGTTCTTTCCGACCTCGCGCAATGTTGGGCGGAGAAATTACGGATTACCAAGAGAAAACAATTCCGATGTTTCTGCTCCAGTTTTCCCGTCTTTACCCGGAGAAATACCACGCCTTTATCGAGGCTTTCCCGGAGTATGCAGACCGGAAACCTGATTGGGTTGGCCGGATGGCGCTTCTGAATACCTGCAACCGGGAAAAGACATACCGTGATGCCAGCGGGAACGAGTACCATTTCGAGGGCGATTATATCGTCGGAAAGAGCAAGTTTGCACCTTTTGCCTTATCCTTAAAAACTCCCACGGAAATTAGGGCAAAAGTCACGGACGATATGAAGGTAAAGATTACTGACAATGATCAGGTGCTCGATAGCACGGTGTTTGTGTGAGGGGCAGGAAATGGAGATAAAGGAAGCAATTCAAACGATAGACACCCTCACAGCCTACTTAGTTAATTCAGAATATGAAAATCTTAGAACGCTTGGGGAAGCACTCTACATGGCCGGGTATGCCCTTCGTGCCCCGCAGGAGGCGAAAAGCCCTTGCGCCGCTTGCGGTTACGGCGGTAAACACCTGGACGCTCCGCC
>CANRDC010000090.1 GCA_947629245.1 uncultured Oscillospiraceae bacterium
GACTACGCCGAGGCCCATAACGTGCCCCTGCGCATCAACCGGGAGACCAACTATTCCAAGGACAAGAACCTGTGGCATCTGAGCCACGAGGGTCTGGACCTGGAGGACACCGGCAACGAGCCTCAGTATGAAAAGCCCGGCTTTCTGGAGATGGGCGTGAGTCCCCTCCAGGCCCCGGATAAGCCCACCTACATAACTCTGGACTTTGAAAAGGGCGTGCCCGTGGCGCTGAACGACGAGAAGCTGAGCGCCAAGGACATCATCCTGAAGCTCAACGAGCTGGGCGGAGCCAACGGCATCGGCCTTTTGGACATCGTGGAGAACCGGCTGGTAGGGATGAAGTGCCGGGGCGTATACGAGACGCCGGGCGGCGCGATCCTCTACAAGGCTCACTCGGTGCTGGAGAGCATATGCCTGGACAAGATGACCGCCCATGAAAAGCAGCGGCTTTCCATCACCTTCGCGGAGCTTGTGTACAACGGCCAGTGGTTCACACCCCTGCGGGAGGCCCTCAGCGCCTTCGTGGACAAGACCCAGGAGCGGGTCACCGGCAAGGTGCGGCTGAAGCTGTATAAGGGCAACATGATAAACGCCGGGGTCTGGAGCCCCTACAGCCTGTATTCCGAGAAGATCGCCACCTTCGGCGAGAGCGATTACGACCAGAAGGACGCTGCTGGCTTCATCAATCTCTTCGGTCTGCCCATCAAGGTCCAGGCGCTGGTGGACGGAGAGAACCATGAATAATCTCTGGGGCGGGTCCATCGCGGAGGCGGCGCGGGCGCTGAATTCCTCCATCGGGGTGGACAGCCGCATGTGGCGGGAGGACATCACCGGCTCCATGGCCCACGCGGCCATGCTGGCGAAGCAGGGCATCATCTCCCAGGCCGACGGCGCGGCCATCCAGGCGGGCCTTTCCGGCATCCTGGCGGATATCGAGAGTGGGAAGCTTGCCATCGACATGACGGCGGAGGACATCCACACCTTCGTGGAGATGGAGCTCACCGCCCGGATCGGGGACCCCGGAAAACGTCTGCACACCGCCCGGAGCCGGAACGACCAGGTGGCCACGGACCTGCGGCTGTACACCAGGGGCCGGATCGACGAACTGCTGGGACTCGTGCGTCAGGCGGTGTCCGCCATCCATGACAAGGCGGCGAAGTTTGCGGACGCGGTCATGCCGGGGTACACCCATCTCCAGCGGGCCCAGCCGGTGACCTTCGGCCACTATCTGTGCGCCTGGGCCATGATGCTGGTCCGGGACGCGGGGCGGCTCGCCGACGCCCGAAAACGGCTCAATCAGTGCCCCCTGGGGGCGTGCGCCCTGGCGGGGACCACCTTCCCCATCGACAGGGACAGCACCGCTTCGGCCCTGGGCTTCGAGGGCCCCTGCCTCAACAGCCTGGACGCGGTGTCCGACCGGGACTTCTGCGTGGAGACGCTGGGCGCTCTGAGCCTTCTCATGGCCCACCTGAGCCGCATGGCGGAGGAGCTGGTGCTCTGGTCCAGCCTGGAATTCAGGTTTGTCACCCTGCCGGAGGGGTTCGTCACCGGCTCGTCCATCATGCCGCAGAAGAAGAATCCCGACATGGCGGAGCTGATCCGGGGCAAGACCGGCCGGGTCTATGGGGACTTAATGGGCATGCTCACGGTCCTCAAGGGGCTGCCTCTGGCCTACAACAAGGACATGCAGGAGGACAAGCAGGCCCTGTTCGACGGCCTGGACACGGCCTCGCTGTGCCTTTCCGTGCTGGCCCCCATGGTGGAGGGCATGACGCCCCATCGGTCGGCCATGCGCAAGGCGGCGGGGGCCGGATTCATCAACGCCACGGACTGCGCCGACTGGCTGGTGGAGCACGGCGTGCCCTTCCGGGAGGCGTACGCCGTGGCGGCGGGGCTGGTCCATCAGGGCAAGCCTCTGGAGGAACTGACCCTGGCCGAATACAAGGCCGCCTGTCCCGCTTTTGACGAGAGCGTGTACGCCGCCGTGGACCTGGACGCGTGCGTGAAGCGCCGGCGTCTGCCGGTGGCCGAGCAGCTGGCGTTTTTGGAGACGTTTTTGAAAGAGGATTGAGAGAAAATGGACCAGGGACAGGCATGCGCCTGTCCCTGGTGTGGCTTATATGCTTATTTGTCGAGCTGCTCCGCGCAGAACGCCCGCAGCACAGGGATATCCGTCACGGCAAATCAGGCGACAACATACAGATCCTTCCTCTCCAGCATCACATTCTCCCGGAACCGGGCCTCGCTGGGCATTTGCTGCTTTTGCGTCAGGGTGCTCACGGTGAGCAGGTCCACGCTCTTGCGCAGTGTCCGCTCCAATTCTTCGTGGATACCGGCGACCTGGAGCAGAGAACGGATGGACGTGCCCGTCGTGTCGATGATGAGGTCGACGTCGCTGTCCTCCGAAGCGATGCCCCTGGCGTAGGAGCCGAAAAGGGACACGCCTTTCAGCCCGTACTTCACCGCAATAGGCGTCACGATGTCCCGCAGCTCATGGACCGTGTATACCAAGGCGCTCCCTCCCTTCGCTTTCATCTTACTATCATTATGGGCAAATTGCAAGGGAAATCGCGTGCCAGGGACAGGCAAGCGCCTGTCCCTTGTGGGTGGTTATATGCCTTACCACTTCTCCGGATCGCCCGGAAGCTTTTTGTTCCACGTCTCGTGCATAAAACGTGCAAAATCATATTTCACATCTTCTTCATAGCGAACCAGGATGGGGGCCAGAATGTTGGCGTTGGCAGGAGTGATCTTTACATGGCTCAGTTCCTCCCGGACGGTCTGGGGATCTGTGATGCTGCGGTCGTGATAAGTAGGCAATTCCTCGTCCCATACATCACGTGTAAAGTGCATCTTCATGTACTCCGCCCGGCGCTGCATCATAAAATCTGTTCGATAATCCCGGCCCTCCAGGTCGCTGCGCTTCAGGATGCCGCCGTATTTTTCGATCTGCTCATAGTGCATCGTGGCAAGGGTATCCCGCAAAAGCTCCATGGCCTCGTCCCGTTCCATGCCGGTAAAATCCATAGGTTCGCCGTAGTTGCCATAGATGGCATCCAGTTCCGGCAGACTGTAGACCGCAATGGGAACGACCTTCGCGCCGGTGGTCTGGTTGAGCATATAAGGGCTGGCAAACAGGGGCAGACACAGGAGATTTTCTGTGTTGTTGTAAGCGCCCTCCGGGCACAAAAAGACGCTGGCGCCGCTTTTCAGCAGCCGTATCATCTTGTTCATGGCGTCCCGGCGCTTTTCTTTGTCTGATCTGTCCACATACACCATGCCGGGCAGCCATGTCAAAAATGATATGACCGGGTGGCTCTCGATCTGGTTTGTGGAGCCGAAAAGTGAAAACACGTCCCTATCCAGTTTAGCTAACGAGATCATGAAATCTTCCAAAAACCAGTGATTGGATGCAAAGATATACGGAGTGTCCTTTTCCAGTTCCGGGTAGTGCTCCACAACGATCTTTTTCTTGATGGACGGCGTCAGCAGCTTTTGAATGCTCTTGAATGATTTCCGCCGGAACCGGATGCCGAAATCCGTCACAAAGGTCTCGCTGGTGGAATCCAGCACGCGCTTCATGCCTATCAGAGCCACTTTTTCTACCTCCACAGCAAAATCCGCGCCAGCGTGTGTTGGCGTGTTTCCCGACAGTCGGGCCCGGAGCGGGTGTGTCCCGCCCCATGGCCCTTCCGCCGGGATAACAAAAGGCGGCGCAGGGAGATATATCCCTACACCGTCAAACACCAACGCGACCCGCTAACCTCGCCCTTGTAAAACCAGGGGCGAACGGTTATAATGGGGCTGGCGCAGATTTCTGCTGTGTGGGAGCCGTCACTCCTGCATAGGGGCATGAGGTGCTGCAACGCCTCATGTCCCGCCTTTGTTATCCCGTTTTGTCCATTATAATTCCTTATCCCATCAATTGCAAGGGATTTTTGCAAATTGCGCGGCGTTGGTAACGCCGCGCAGTTTTTTTACCGCATATGGTATATCTCCCTTACCTCGTCGGTGGGCTGGCCGTCGGGACTGGCCAGGATCAGATTGGGCAGGGCGGTGAGGCCGGGGCGGCCGCCCCGGCGGCCCGAGATCAGCGCGAGGGAGGGGGCGCTGTCCGCCTTGTGGGTCACGAAGCGCAGCCGCTTGGGCTCGATGTCGGCCAGACGCATGGCCGCGAAGATGTCCGTGAGAAATTCCGGCTTGTGGACCAGGCAAAACTCCCCGCCCCGGCGGAGCAGATAGCTGGCCGCGCCGGAGAACTGGGCGGGGGAGAGGGCACCGTCCCTGGCGGCGGCCCGGTCCGGGTCCGGCGAGGGCTTGCCCGCGTAGTAGTAGGGGGGATTGCACACCACCAGGTCGTATTCCCCCTGACCGCCGATGGTCCGGTACTGGCGCAGATCCGCGCAGACCACCTCGCCATAGACGCCGTTGGCGTCGTAGTTTTTCAAACACGCCTCCACCGCGTCGGGCCGGATGTCCACGCTGTCGAAGGCGGCCTCCGGAAACCGCTCGTGCAGCAGCACGCTCAACAGTCCGCCGCCGCAGCCTAAGTCCATGCACCGGCTGAACGGCTTTCCGCCAGCGAAATGGGCCAGCAGCACCGAGTCGGTGGTGATCTTGAAGATGGGGTCGTCGGCATAGACCGGGCCCTGAGGCCATAAGCGTTTCATGGCAGGTCCTCCTGAAAAAGACAGCGGGCGGTATGCGAACGCATACCGCCCACTGCTTTTGCCTGTGTCTTACTCCTCGGCGATGGCGCTCATGGGGCACTGCTCAGCGCAGGAACCGCAGCTGATGCACTTGTCGGGGTCGATGACATAGTGGGCGTCGCCCTCGCTGATGGCCTCGACGGGGCACTGATCGGCGCAGGAGCCGCAGCTGATGCAGGCGTCAGAGATCTTATAAGCCATGATGAATACCTCCGTTTTTTATGTACGCACACATACTAACATAAAGGGCACCCAGATTGCAATACTTTTTTGCCTTTTGCCAAAAGAAAGCGTTTTGACAAATAAACGGCGTCTTCCCCACCGTTCTCGCGCTTTTATTTGGCCCCGGACGGCTATAATCTATCCGGAGGCGATGACATGAAAAATACGGAGCGCTTCACCCTGCGTGCCCAGAAGGCCATCGAGGGGGCCTATGAGGCCAGCCGCCAGCTGGGCCACAGCTATGTGGGCACGGAGCATCTGCTGCTGGGGCTCATGCGGGAGGGGGAAGGGCTGGCCTGCCGGGTGCTGCGCCGGGCGGGGCTGGAGGAACCGGCGGTGACGGAGCGGGTCACCAGCGCGGTGGGCCGGGGCGCGCCGGGCGCGCCGGCCCAGGGCCTGACCCCCAAGGCGAAACGGAGCATCGAGCTTGCCTGTACGGACGCGGCCCGGCTGGGCCACAGCTTCGTGGGCACGGAGCACATTCTCATGGGCATTCTGCGTCAGGCGGACTGCGCCGGGACCAGAGCCGTGGAGCAGGCGGGCGTGGACCCCAACCGGCTCTATACGGACGTGATGGACATTTTCGACCGGCCCGAGTATCGGGCCCGGCCGGAGGAAGGCTCCGCCCGTCCGGCGGCCCGCCGCGGCGACACCAAGACCCTGGACCAGTTCAGCCGGGACCTGACGGAGCTGGCGGCCAGAGGCCAGCTGGACCCGGTGGTGGGCCGGGAGCGGGAGCTGGAGCGGGTCATCCAGATCCTGTCCCGCCGGACGAAGAACAACCCCATCCTTATCGGGGAGCCGGGGGTGGGCAAGACGGCGGTGGCGGAGGCCCTGGCCCGGCGGGTGGCCGCGGGGGACGTGCCGGAGCATCTGCGGAAGAAACGGATCGTGTCCCTGGACATCCCCTCCATGCTGGCGGGGACCAAGTACCGGGGGGACTTTGAGGACCGGATGAAGGCGGTCATCAAGGAGGTGAGCCGGGCCGGGGACGTCATATTGTTCGTAGACGAGATGCACACCATCGTGGGGGCCGGGGCCGCCGAGGGGGCCATCGACGCGGCCAACATCCTCAAGCCCGCCCTGGGCCGGGGGCTCATACAGATCGTGGGGGCCACCACGGTGGAGGAGTACCGGACCCATGTGGAGAAGGACGCGGCCCTGGAGCGCCGGTTCCAGCCGGTGACGGTGCCGGAGCCCACCAGGGAGGAGAGCGTGCGCATCCTGACGGGCCTCCGGGACCGGTATGAGAACCACCATCATCTGGTCATCACCGACGAGGCCATCCGGGCGGCGGTGGACCTGTCGGCCCGGTATATCCCGGACCGGTATCTGCCGGACAAGGCCATCGACCTCATCGACGAGGCGGGCAGCCGTGTGCGCATGGCGGGCTGCCGGGAGCCGGAGAGCCTGAAGGCGGCGGCGGAGCAGGTGGAGCTTTTGCGGGCGGCCAAGGAGCAGGCGGTCAAGAGCCAGGATTTCGAGGGCGCGGCCTCCATCCGGGACGAGGAGCTGCGCCAGCGGGAGGCGCTGAACGAGGCGAGAAACGCCTGGACGGCCCAGTCGGGGGGCCGTCTGCGTCCGGTGGGGCCGGAGGATGTGGCGGCGGTGGTGTCCGGCTGGACGGGCATCCCCGTGGAGAGCCTGACGAAGGAGGAAAGCGAGCGGCTGGCCCACCTGGAGGAGGTCATCCACCGGCGGCTGATCGGCCAGGAGGAGGCGGTGAGCGCGGTGTGCCGGGCCATCCGCCTGGGCCGGGTGGGACTGGCGGACCCGGACCGGCCCGTGGGCAGCTTCCTGTTCCTGGGCCCCACGGGCGTGGGCAAGACGGAGCTGTGCCGGGCGCTGGCGGAGGCGGTCTACGGGGACGAGAAGGCCGTGATCCGGGTGGACATGTCGGAGTATATGGAAAAGCACGCTGTGAGCCGTCTCATCGGCGCGCCGCCGGGGTATGTGGGCCACGACGAGGGCGGGTATCTGACCGACCGGGTCCGGCGGCATCCCTGGAGCGTGGTGCTGTTCGACGAGATGGAGAAGGCCCACGAGGATGTGTGGGGCCTGCTTTTGCAGATATTGGAGGACGGCGTGCTCACCGACTCCCGGTCCCGAAAGACGGATTTCAAAAACACCGTGATCGTGATGACCTCCAACGTAGGGGCCCAGGCCATCGCCGGGAGCGGCCGCCCCCTGGGCTTTTCCGGCGAGGCGGACACGGCCCGTGCCCGGTACGACGCGCTGAAGGAGCGGGTGATGGCCGAGGCCAGACAGGTGTTTCGTCCGGAGCTTTTGAACCGGGTGGACGCCATCGTGGTGTTCCGGCCCCTGGAGAGGGAGCAGATCCGGCGCATCGCGGAGGGGTTCATGGAGAAGGTCCGGGAGCGCTTGAAGGCCAAGGACATCGCCCTGGAGGTGACGGACGAGGCCCTGGACGCCCTGGGGGAGCAGGGGTACGATCCGGCCTACGGAGCCCGGCCGCTGCGCCGGTGCGTGCGGCGGCTGGTGGAGGACCCTCTGGCGGAAAAGCTCCTGTCGGGCCAGCTTGCCCCCGGCGGCCATGTGCGCGTGGCGCTCCGGGACGGTCAGGTGACCGTGGAGACGCCGGAGGGGCCGCCGGAGGAGGGCCCGCCGGAAGCGCTGCCGGAGGAATAGAGGAAAAGGACCTGTACACATGACATGTACAGGCCCTTTGATTTTCTATGCCTTCACGCCCCGGTGAAGCGCATGATCAGGGCGCAGACCTCCGCCCGTGTGGCCACGCCGCGAGGCTGGATGATCCCGTCGCCGTAGCCGCTCAGAACGCCGTTGTTCAGCGCCCAGTTCATGGCGGACACCGCGTAGGCCGACGTGTCGGCCCCGTCTTTGAACTGGCTCAGAACGTCCTTACCGGCGTCGGGGCTGCCCGCCAGCCGGTACAGGACCGTCACGAACTGCTCCCGCGTCAGGGAGCTGCCGGGGTCGAAGGCGCCGCCGCCCACGCCCTTAACGATGCCCTGGGCCGCCGCCCAGGAGGCGGCGCTGGCCGTCTCCGCGTCAGCGATGTCGGCGAAAGCGCCGGAGCCGCTGTCGGGGGAGCCCTTGGCCCGGTACAGCATGGTCACGGTCTGACCACGGGTGACGGCGGCGTTGGGGTGAAAGACGTTATCCTCCGTGCCCTGGATGACGCCCAGGACGTAGGCCCGCTCCACGTCGTCGGCATACCAGCTGCCCGCCGCCACGTCCTGAAAGGGGGTATCCGTGGCCTCGGGCGCGGTATCGGTCCCGACCTCCGACAGCGGGGGCAGCGTGGGCCGGGGCTTGGAGGGATCGAAGTGCTCACCCTGTTTGACGATGGCGTAAACGAATTCCTCCGCGTCGTCGTCCACCCGGATATCCACGCCCACGCTGTCCGTGTAGCTGGTGGGATAGCAGAAGCCGCCCACCCGGGTCACCTGACCGCCCTTGAGGACTTCGATGGTCCAGCCGGGGGCCAGTTCGAAGCACAGTGTCACGCCGGTATAGATCTTGCCGTAGTTGGTACCGTCCGGGTCCTGCCTTTCATAGACGCACATGCCGTAGCAGGCCGTGTCCTGTTCCAGCGAGCACCTAAAGCCACTGTTGAAATCAATACCGTATTCCGTGTAAGGCACCTGCCGGGGCAGGGCCTTGGCGGAGAGCGCGACGGTGATGGTCATGGACCCGCTCTCGGGGGCCATGATGTTCACGATCCGCTCGCTGACGCCGCAGGTGCCGTCGGCCACTGTATCCAGGAAGAAGGTGTCCCAGATGATCTCTCCGGCGCTGACGGTCACGTCATACTCCGGCTTTGTCTGGATGACGATTTCGGTGCCGGGATATACGCAGACCTGGGCGGGCAGGGCGTCGGCCTCTTTCGTATAGTTGCCCTCGCCGTCCTGGTCCGGGTCGATCCACCGGCACAGGCCCATGGAGGGCTTATAGAGATACCCGTTGTCATACATCCCGCCGCCGGGGGCGTCAAAGCTCAGCCAGGTGATTTGTTCCAGGGGGCCAGCGATGTCCACCGTGACCCCGCCGGAGGGCAGGGCATTTTTCGTGCCGATCTCATAGGATGCCATGGCGATATCGCCGTCCTCCGTCTCGGGCGGCTCCGTCGCGGGCGCGCCGCACTCCACCACCGGGCCCGGTTCCTCCACGGTCGGGGCCGTCTCCTGGTCAACGGCGGGGTCGCCGCACTCCACCACCGGGCCGGGTATGGCGATGTCCGCCTCGGAAAGCCCCTCCGTGACGGCGTCCTCAACAGGCGGCGGACCGGCCTTGCCCTCCGCAAAGGCGGGACCGGACAGCCCCAGCAGCATCATGGCCGACAGCAGCATGCTGATCCATCTCCTGTACATGGCACGTACCTCCTTTGTGTGACTTGTATCTTTTGTGTTGGAATTTGTAACCCCTTTGTAGCAAGTGTAGTAAAAATTTACAAGGTTGTCAATACATGGGAGCCAATCTTAATATATTAAGATTTTGCCGGGCGGCGGAAAAAGACGGTTGCGAAGGGCGGGAGGGACGAGTAAAATAGGGGAGCGGCCCGGCGAGGGCCCAGATCGAAAGAAAGCGGGGGACGAGGATGGAGCTGGACGAGCTCAAAGCGCGCGTCAACGCCGACGAGGGCTACACGCGCCTCAACGGCATGGAGGTGACGGAGCTGTCGCCGGGGTACTGCGAGGTGCGCGCGGCTGTGGGGCGGGAGAAGCTCAACCCCCACGGCATCGCCCACGGCGGGCTGCTTTTCACCCTGTGCGACACCGCCGCGGGCGTGGCCGCCACGACCCTGGGCCGGAACGTGGTGAGCCGCGCGGCGGACATCCACTTCCTTCATCCGGCCCTGGGCGGAACGCTCACGGCCCATGGGCGGGTGGCCGACGCGGGCGGGCACATGGCCTGCTGCACGGCGGAGGTGCTGGACGACAGGGGAGAGATCCTGGCCACGGCCAGCTTTGAGATGTTTTTTATCCAGGGGCCCGGTCAGGCGGATCAGGGGGCGCGGCGGACCAGCTCCGTGCCGGGGTAATAGTGGGCCAGGATGTCCCGGTAGAGCATGCCCTGGGCGGCGTACAGCATGGCGCCGGTCTGGCTCATGCCCACCCCGTGGCCGTAGCCGGAGACGGTGAAGAGGAAGCCGGTCCCGTCCCACGCGGCGGTGAAGGCGGTGCTGCGAAGGCCCAGGAGAGAGCGGAGGGTGGAGCCGGTGAAGCGCTTGCCCAGCACGGTCATGGTCCGGACCCGTCCGGCCTCGTCCAGCACGGCGGGGCCCAGCCACCCGGCGGGATCGCCCGCGGGCTCCAGGCCCAGAGCGGCGGCCAGCCGGGCGGGGGAGACGGCGGAGGTGGTGATGAGCTCCGGGGCGTTTTCGGCGGTCTCCGGGCTGGGCACGCTCACAAGATAGGGAAGCTTCGACCAGATGGCGGCGCTGTCCTCGGTGGCGCCGATGGACCCGGCGTGGAACGCCGCCTGGATGGCCTCGCCCTCATAGGTCAGGTACTCCCCGTCCGTGGCGGCCACGGCGTCCCGGACGGCCCGCATGTTTTTGCCAAAGTCCCCGCCCCAGCGCTCATGCAGGGCCTGCTCGTCCAGATAAGCCAGGCAGCAGCCGCTCTCGGTGCAGACGTCGGCGTTTTCGTGCCTCCGGCAGGCCAGTACGAAGGTCCGGGCCGCGACGGCCTGGGCCTTCAAAGCCTCCGGACCGAAGCTGGCGGGCATCTCCGCCGCCACGGCGAAGGGCAGATACTCCGCCATGGTGGTCTGGACGGGACCGTCCCCCGTCAGCAGCGCCACGGGCGTGCGCGCGTCGACGGACGCCTGGTCCGCTCCGTCGCCCCGCAGATAGAACAGCCCGGTCAGCGCCGCCAGCAGCGCGCACCAGAAAAACAGTTTTTGCAATGCCTTCACGTTGCGTGTCCTTTCCCCGGCCTTGACGGAATCGGCGGTTGGGTATATAATAGCCGCTAGCCGCCAAGCGGCTATTATATATGATTTAAGGCGGTTTTGCTCCCGGCTGCGCCGGAACCGCAAAACATGCCGCATTATAGCATCCCGCCTGCGGCGT
>CANRDC010000091.1 GCA_947629245.1 uncultured Oscillospiraceae bacterium
CACCGTGGCTCCCCCTGAGACCGAGGCTCCCGCCGACACCGTGGCTCCCCCTGAGACCGAGGCTCCCGCCGACACCGAGACCCCCGCCGACACCGGGGATGTTCTGGACGTAGAGACCCATGGCATGGCCGACGGCGCGAACGACGGGCCCGAGGAAGAGGATACCGACGTTCTGGGTTGACATACGGTCAATAAGACGCTCAAAGCCCTGCTGCAAGGTAATGCAGCAGGGCTTTATCTATGTTATCCCACATTCTGTTTTTGGTCCGCCAGCCATTGCCGCACTTTTGCATACAGCGCCGGCTGGATATGGGGATAGGTGAGCTCCTCCGGCAGTTCATCCGCAAAAGATACCTCGCCGATCTCGTGCTCCGGCGGGAGCGGGCCCAGCGCTGTGATCCCGGCGTAAAAAAGCATCCCGTAGTCATCCACCTTATAGGCGGTCACGGGCCGGATGTCCGCCTCCAGGGCGCCGGTCTCCTCCCATAGCTCCCGGCGGGCGGTCTCGTCCAACGTCTCCCCCGGCTCCCGGTGACCGCCGGGGATCTCCCAGGTGGACCGTTTTTTGTGGCGGCAAAAGACCCATTTCCCCTCAAACCTCGCGGCGATGACCGCGTATTTGTACAACCGGTCCTCCACTTTCTCCCGCTCGCAAAAGGTCACCTCCGGCATAGCCCATTCCTCTTTTGTGAGACAGTTCACATGGCCCCGGCGCACCTCGTGCAGCAGGGGCACGTCCACATCTTCGGTCGTCCACCGATAGCGGAATCCCAGCTTTTCCTGGACGCGCTTCGACTTTTCATTGCCGTCGTAATAGGCGCACCAGACCTTTTTCATGCCCAGCTCCTCAAAAGCCCGGCGAAGCAGCGCCTTTGCCGCCTCCGGCATGATGCCCCGGCCCCAATAGGGCACGCCGAGCCAATAGCCCAGCTCGCACTCGTCCGCCCGGTCCGTCAAGTCGGTATCCGCGCCCCGCTTCAGTCCGATGCTGCCAACAGGCAGTCCCGTTGCCTTCCACACGACGGCATACGTCTCCGGCGCGGAAAGCGCCTCCCGGATGATCCGACGGCTGTCCTCCACGCTCTCATGTACCGGCCAACCCGCCGCGGGACCTACCCGCGGGTCCTTCGCGTATCGATAACACACCTCCGCGTCCGCCTCTGTCCACGGACGCAGGAGCAATCTTTCCGTTTCCAAAACCATCCGCGCTTCACTCCCTCCCGTCCCGCAGTACCACCGGGGGACCGTCCGTTCCATGCCGTCATACCAGTCCAAAACATCCCGCCCTTTTTCGACAGGCGTCTTTTCCACAAACTCAAGCGTTTTCCTTCTCAGCGTCCGTGGCGGCATAGTCCCGGATGAAGGAGCGTGCCTCCTCCAGGATGCGCCTGCGGGACAGAAGCCGCAGCGCCACAGCGGGCTTGCCCCCGGCCTCCACCTTCACCCGGCCCTTCCAGTCGGGCTTGGCGTACAGGGCGCTGATCCGGGCAAAGTCGAAGTTGGCGAAGGTGAAGCGCACAAAGCCCCCCTTCTGGGAGATGTCCGACACCCCCTGCCGGGACGCCTCGCCCCGCAGCAGGGCCACCTGGATGAGGGTGTTGACGCTGGGCGGCGGGTCCCCGAACCGGTCGCACAGCTCGTCGGTGATGTCGTCCGCCTCCGCCTCGGTGCGGATCAGGGCCACCCGGCGGTAGATGTCCATCCGCTGGGCGGCGCTCTTCACGTAGGATTCCGGTATGTTGGCGTTGACGGCCAGGTCCGCGGCGCACTCGGCCCGGACGGGCAGCGGCTCGCCCTTCTCCTCCAGCACCGCCTCCTCCAGCAGCTTCAGGTACATATCGTAGCCCACGTCGATCATGTGGCCGGACTGCTCCGCTCCCAGCAGGTTGCCCGCGCCCCGTATCTCCAGGTCCCGCATGGCGATGCGAAAGCCCGAGTTGAATTCCGCAAACTCCCGGATGGCCTCCAGGCGTTTTTCTGCGATCTCGGTCAGGACCTTGTCCTTCCGGTAGGTCAGATACGCGCAGGCCCTCCGGGCGCTGCGGCCCACCCGGCCCCGGATCTGGTGCAGCTGGGCCAGGCCCATCTTGTCCGCGTCCTCGATGATGAGGGTGTTCACGTTGGGGATGTCGATGCCCGTCTCGATGATGGTGGTGCACACCAGCACCTGGGTCTGGCCCTGGGTGACCTTCTCCATGACGGCGGACAGCTCCTGTTCGTCCATTCTACCGTGGGCCACGTCCACGGACACCTCCGGCAGCATCTGCATGATCCGGGCGGCGGTGCGCTCGATGTTGTCGATGCGGTTGTGCAGGTAGTACACCTGCCCGCCCCGGGACACCTCCCGGCGGATGGCGTCCGTGACCACGCCCCAGTCGTGCTCCATCACGTAGGTCTGCACCGGCAGCCGGTCGCGGGGCGGTTCCTCCAATGTGGACATGTCCCGGATGCCGGACAGGGCCATGTTGAGCGTTCGCGGGATGGGCGTGGCGGACAGCGTCAGCACGTCCACCTGCTTGGCCAGCTCCTTGATGTGCTCCTTGTGGCCCACGCCGAAGCGCTGCTCCTCGTCCACCACCAAAAGCCCCAGGCGCTTGAATTTTATGTCCTTCTGCAGCAGCCTATGGGTGCCGATGACGATGTCGCAGCTGCCGTCGGCCATGGCCGCGAGCGTGCCCTTCACCTGGGCGGGGGTGCTGAACCTGGACAGCATCTCGATGCGCACCGGGAAGCCGAAAAACCGGCTCACGGCGGTCTGATAGTGCTGCTGGGCCAGGACCGTGGTGGGCACCAGGATCGCCGCCTGGAGCCCGTCCAGCACGCACTTCATCACCGCCCGCAGGGCCACCTCCGTCTTGCCGTAGCCCACGTCGCCGCACAGGAGCCTATCCATGGGCACGGGCTTTTCCATGTCCCGCTTGACCTCCTCCACGCACCGGAGCTGGTCCTCGGTCTCGGTGTACTCGAAGGAGTCCTCGAATTCCCGCTGCCAGGGACTGTCCGGGGCGAAGGCGTGGCCGGGGCTCTTCTGCCGGGCGGCGTACAGGTTGATAAGCTCGCCCGCCATCTCCTTGGCGGCGGCCTTGGCCCGGCTCCGGGCCCGGTTCCAGTCGGACCCGCCCAGGCGGGACAGCTTCACCGGCGCGTCCTCACCGGCGCCGATGTACTTGGTCACCATGTCCAGCTGGGTGGCGGGCACATACAGGCTGTCCGTCCCGGCGTAGCAGATCTTCACATAGTCCTTTTCCACCCCGTCCACCGGCATTTTGAAGATACCGGCGAACCGGCCGATGCCGTGGGTCTCGTGGACCACCAGGTCGCCGACGGACAGGTCCTCGTAGGACCCCAGTCTCGCCCCGGCGGGCAGGGCTCTCTTGCGCCGGACGGTCCGCAGGCCGCTCTTGGCGATCTGGGTGTCCGCCAGCACCGCCAGCCTGATCTGGGGATATTCCAGTCCGGCGGGCAGGCTCCCCACCGCCACGGCGCACTGGCCCGGCTCCGGGAGCTTTTCCAGCAGGGTGTCGGTATAGACCCTTTTGACGCCCTTTTCCCGCAGAATATCGGTCAGGGCCGCCGCCCGGCGGGCGTCCCCCGCCAGGACCACGCAGCGGTAATCCTCCCCCAGCCAGTGGCGCACGTCGTCCGCCGCCTGCTGGCCGCTTCCGGCGTAGGAGGGAAGCTGCTTGGCCGTCAGGCTCACGGTGGTCTTGGGCTCCAGGGGATACCGGCCCACGGTGAAGGCGTCCGCCATCACCACCGGCCAGTCGCCCAGGCGCTCCGCCGCCAGCTCCCAGGTGGTGTAATACTGGGCGATGCGGCCCAGGAGCGTGCCGCCCTCAATGAGCAGACGGATGTCCTCGCCCGCCTGTTTGAGAATATCTCTCGCCCGCTGGGCGCACTTGCCCGGCTCCGACAGCACCACCAGCGCGTCCGGGGGGAAATAGTCCAGCGCCGTGGCAAATTCCGGATACACCAGGCCCATATACCGGTCCGCGGCGGTGAATTCCGCCCGATTCTCCAGGGCCTCGATATCCGCCGCCAGATTCTTGCGGAGCTTTTCCGCGTCGAAGCGGGTGGCGTTTCGGTTCAGACGGCTGTAAAGGTCCTTGATCCGGTCGATCAGCGCCTGACGGCCCCCCTCGGTCAGGGAGGGCAGGGTCTCCGCCGCCGGAAGGACCCGGACCGTCTTTACCGAACCGGTCCGCCGCTGGCTGGAGGGGTCGAAGGCATCTATCCGGTCGATCTCGTCCCCCCAGAATTCCAGCCGCACCGGGGCCTCCGACCCCGTGCTCCACAGGTCCATGATGCCGCCCCGGCGGGCGAACTGGCCGGGGCCCTCCACCTGCTCGGCCAAGCTGTACCCCGCCCGGAGCAGCCGGTCCGCCAGCTCCTCCGGCGAGACGCTCTGTCCCTCCTTCAGCGTGAAGGCCGCACGGGCCATGGCGGCGGGCGGCACGGTCCGGGTCAGGAGGGCCGCCGCCGTGACCACCGCCGCCGGGGGCGCGTCGGAGGCCAGGGCGTCCAGGGCCCGCAGACGCTTCTGCTCCCCCTGTCTGGACACGCTCTCCGAGGCGTAGAACGTAAAATCCCGGCCGGTGACCGTCGCCACGTCCGCGTCCAAAAAAGCCCGCAGAGCGCTCGCCATGGTCTCTGCGGAGGCGTCGTCGGGCGCCACCACGCACAGCGGCCTGTCACACTTTATCGCCAGCGCCGCGGCCAGATGGGCCCGGTGGACCGGCCCCAGGCCGGATACCAGGGCAGGCAAAGCGCCCCCCTCGACGCACTCGGGGAGGGGGGTAAGGGGTCTATTTTCCAATATGGAAAGGGTCAATGCTCTCACTGTGTTTACCTCGGACCCATTGTAACCCACCTTTTTCCCGCATGCAAGTGTTTTGCGGGGAAAATTTCCTGCTGGAAACGGTATTTTATGGTTGTAAGTCGTTTAAAATCGTGTTATAATGAACTGATACATAATTAATATTATTAGAACTGTTCCTTTCATCCCCCATCAACGAAAAAGGCGGACAGGATATGGATTCCTTACACGACATCTGGCAGAGCGTCATGGCCAAGCTCAACGACGTTCTGACCCCCACGGCCATCAACACATGGTTCTCCGACTGCGAGCCGGTGGCGCTGGAGGAGCGGCGGCTGGTGCTGCAGACCACCTCCGATTTCAAGCGCAACATCATCCTCCAGCGGTTCGGACAGACCATCCGGCAGGCCCTTTCGGATCTGTTCTCCTGCGAGTTCGACCTGCTGGTGCTGACGGCGGAGGAGATGGAGGATTACCGCCAGGACGCCCCGGACGACACCCTGCCGGAGGCGGCGGCCTATACCTTCGACCGGTTCATCGTGGGCCAGTCCAACAAGTTCGCCCACGCCGCGGCCATCGCCGTGTCGGAGACTCCCGGCAAAATATACAACCCCCTGTTCATCTACGGCAACTCCGGTCTGGGCAAGACCCATCTGCTGCTGGCCATCGGCCAGGCCATCCGGGAAAAGGACCCCTCCGTGAAGATCGGCTATGTGAAGGGCGACGAGTTCACCAACGACCTGGTCACCTCCCTGCAGAACGGCGCCATGGAGGAATTTCGTCGGCGGTACCGGAACGTGGACCTGTTCCTGGTGGACGACATCCAGTTCATCGCCGGTAAGGAGCGCACTCAGGAGGAATTCTTCCACACCTTCAACAAGATCTACGAGAGCGGACACCAGATCGTCATCACCTCCGACCGTCCTCCCATGGACATGGTAAAGCTGGAGGACCGGCTCCGCACCCGCTTCGAGGGCGGGCTCATGGCGGACATCCAGCCCCCGGATCTGGAGACACGCATGGCGATCATCCGCAACAAATCCATGGGCGTGGGCCTGCTTTTATCCGACGAGATCGTGGAATACATCGCGGACAACATCACCGCCAACATCCGCCAGATCGAGGGCGTGGTCCACCGGCTCACCGCCTACCGGGACATGCAGGACGACACCATCACCATCTCCAGCGTCAAGCGGGCCATCAAGGACGTGATACGCATAGGCGTCTACATACCCACCCCGGAGGCCATCATCGGCGAGACGGGTCGGTACTACGGCATCTCGGAGGAGGATATCCGGGGCCAGCGCCGCAGCAAGAACACCGCCATGGCCCGGCAAGTGGCCATGTACCTGATCCGGAGCCTGACAAACCTGTCTCTGGTGGACATCGGCGAGCAGTTCGAAAACCGGAACCACTCCACGGTCCTGTCCTCCATCCGCAAGGTGGAGGATCTGATCAAGACCGATCCGGACACCGCCGCCGCCATCCGGGACATCACCTCCAACCTGAACTCCCGAAACCAGTAACTTTTCAACATTGACCTGTTGAACGTCGATACAACTGCTGTTGAAAACTTTTTTCGCCGGTCTCTCCAAACCTTCATGTGGAAAACCGTTCATTTTTTCAACATTTGTTTCCACATCGCTTTTCCTTGTATCACAACGTCTCACGGCAGTTTTCCACATTCTTTTTCTCTACTACTGTGACGACTAAAATATATGCTATCCAGCTTTCTTTTAACGGAGGAACGATATGAAATTTTCCTGTGAGAAGTATCTGCTGCAAGCGGCAGTGACCACGGCCGGACGCTGCGCGGCGGCGAAAAGTCCCATCCCCGCGCTGGAGGGCCTGCTGATCCAGGCGGGCTCGGACGTGCGCGTGACGGGCTACGACCTGAAAAAGGGCATCTATACCACCATCCAGGCGGACGTGGCGGAGCCCGGCTCCATCGTGCTGGGCGCCCGGTTTTTGAACGACATCGTCCGAAGCCTTCCCGGCGGGATCGTCACCGTCACTACGGAAAACGGTCTCAATACCCGCATCGTCTGCGGGGATTCGGACTTCTCCACCGTGGCCTCCGACAGCGGGGATTATCCTGAGCTGCCCTCCGTGGATAGGGAGCGGCACATCTCCGTATCTCAGAGCATCCTGAGCAAAATGATCCGCCAGACGGTGTTCTCCGTCAGCGACAACGAGAGCCGACCCATCTATACGGGCGAGCTGTTCGAGGTGAAGGGCGACTGTCTGACCATGGTGGCGGTGGACGGCTACCGGCTGGCTCTCCGGCGGGAGACGGTGGCGGCGGGAGACGTGGAGGACTGCTCCTTCGTGGTGCCCGGCGCCACGCTGAACGATCTGGAAAAGCTCTGCGGCGACACCGACGAGAAGGTGGATATCACCGTGGGCGCCAAGCACATCTCCTTTGTAGTGGGAGATACGGTGCTGGTATCCCGGCGGCTGGAGGGGGAGTTTTTGAACTACAACCGCTCCATCCCCTCCGAATTTGCCGTCACTGTGGAGGCGGATAAGGAGGAGCTGGTCCAGGCGGTGAGCCGGGTGTCCATCATCATCGACGAGCGGACGAAAAATCCCCTGCGGCTTCGTCTGGAGGACGGGAGCCTGACCATCAACTGCAATACCGGCGTGAGCCAGGCCAAGGACCAGTGCCCGGTGAAGGGCGGCAAGGACGCCTCGCTGGAGATAGGCTTCAACAACCGCTATCTGCTGGACGCTCTGAAGGCCGCCCCGGCGGACACGCTGAAGCTGTGCTTCAACAACGCTTCCTCTCCCTGCGTGGTGAAGCCCGCGGACGGCGGCGACGGTTTCTCCTACATGATCCTGCCCGTCCGTCTGAAGGCCGGCGCATGAGAGTAGAGCGCATCGCCCTTTCCGGCTTTCGCAATTACGACGAGGAGACGGTATCCTTCGGTCCGGCGGTGAACGTGATCTGCGGTCCCAACGCCCAGGGAAAGACCAATCTGCTGGAGGCGGTATATCTGCTCACGGGGGCCCACAGCTTCCGGACCAGGTTCGACAGGGAGCTGATCGGCTTCGACTGCGACTGGGCCAGCGTCCTGGCGGACGTGGAGTCCAACGACCGGAGCCAGACGGTGAAGCTGCTGTTCCAGCGGGGCCAGCGGCGGCAGGTGACCGTGAACGGCGCGAAAAAGACGTCGGGCTCCCTGGCGGGGCTGATGACGGCGGTGCTGTTTTCCCCGGACGACCTGTACCTCATCAAGGAGGGCGCCGCCGCCCGGCGGCGGCTCATGGACAACGCCATCTGTCAGCTCCGGCCCGGCTACGCCGCGTTGCTGGCGGACTATAACAAGCTATACGAGAACAAGACGCGCATATTGAAGGATTGGCGGGAAAAGCCAAGCCTTTTGACGGCCCTGGACGAATTTTCCGATGGCCTTGCCCGCTGCTCGGCCCGGATGATCCGTTACAGGGCCTCCTTCGCGGAGCGGCTGGCGGCGGCCGCCGCGCCTATCCACCGGGATTTTTCCGGCGGTAAGGAAGAGCTGGGTCTGTCCTATAAGACCGTGAGCACCGTGACGGACCCACGGGCCCCGGCGGAGGAGATATACGAGCAGGTGTCCGTCCACCAGCGGGCCCACCGCCAGGCGGAGTTGGACGCGGGGACGTGCCTCACCGGCATCCATAAGGACGACCTGGACATATCCGTCAACGGCATGGCGGCGAGAAATTACGCCTCCCAGGGCCAGGCCCGGACGGCGGCGCTGAGCATCAAGCTGGCGGAGCGGGAGATATTCCGGGCGGAGACGGGCGAATACCCGGTTCTGCTGCTGGACGACGTGCTCTCGGAGTTGGATACGACCAGGCAGGAGTTCGTCCTGAACCGCATCGGCGGGGGCCAGACCCTCATCACCTGCTGCGAGGACGAGGACATCAGCCGCCGGACCGGCGGTAAGGTGTTCACCGTCCGGGAGGGGCATATCCGATGAGCCGGTATGTGTATCTGGGCGGGGACGCCGTCCGGAACGAGGACGATATCGTGGGGGTGTTCGATCTGGACAATACCTCCTGGTCCCATCTGACACGGGATTTTCTGGTCCGTGCGGAGCGGAAAGGAAGCGTGGAGAGCGCGGCGGAGGACATTCCCCGGTCCTTCGTGCTGTGCGCGAAAGGGGAGAAAACGGTAATTTTGACCCAGCCGAGCCCGGCGACGCTGGCGAAACGGCTGGACGATCAGGATCAGGAGAGATTCTTATTATGGCAGAACTGAACGAAAAGGTAACACAGGAATACGACGCGTCAAAGATACAGGTCCTGGAGGGCCTGGAGGCGGTGCGGATGCGGCCCGGCATGTACATCGGCTCCACCTCCGCCTCCGGATTGCACCACCTGGTCTATGAGATCGTGGACAACGCCATCGACGAGGCGCTGGCGGGCTACTGCGACCACATCGAGGTGACCATTGAGCCGGGCGACATCATCCGGGTCAGCGACAATGGCCGGGGCATCCCCGTGGACATCCAGGAACAGACGGGAAAGCCCGCACTGGAGGTGGTGTACACGGTGCTGCACGCCGGCGGCAAGTTCGGCGCGGGCGGATACAAGGTCTCCGGCGGCCTGCACGGCGTGGGTGCCAGCGTGGTCAACGCGCTCAGCGACTGGCTGGAGGTGGACGTGCACAAAAACGGCCAGATCTACCACATGGCCTTCTCCCGCGGCGAAAAGACCCAGGACATGACCGTCACCGGCAAGACCGACCGCACCGGCACGGTGGTCCGGTTCCACCCGGATCCGGAGATGTTCGATGACACGGTCTACGACTACGAGACGCTGCATGTGCGTATGCGGGAGCAGGCATTCCTGAACGCGGGCCTTCGCATCTCCACCCGGGACGAGCGCCCCGGCAAGGAGGCCTTCGACGAGATGTACTACGAGGGCGGCATCCGGGAATTCGTCGCCTTCATCAATCAGAACAAGACCCCGGTCCACGACCAGGTCATCTATATGTCCGGGGATAGGTCCGACGCCACCGCCGAGGTGGCCCTGCAGTGGAACGACGGCTACAACGAGGCCATGGTGTCCTTCGCCAACAACATCCACACCCCCGAGGGCGGCATGCACGAGACCGGCTTCAAGACAGCCCTGACCCGTGTGGTGAACGCCTACGGCCACAAAGCCAAGCTCTTAAAGGACGACGAATCCCTCTCCGGCGACGACGTGCGGGAGGGTCTCACCGCCGTCATCTCCGTCAAGCTCACAAACCCCCAGTTCGAGGGCCAGACCAAGGCCAAGCTTGGCAACTCCGAGATGCGCACGCTGGTGGACGGCGTGGTCAGCGATAAGCTGGAGCAGTTTTTGGAGGAAAATCCCGCCGTGGGCAAAGCGGTGCTGGAAAAGGCCATGACCGCCTCAAGGGCCAGGGAGGCCGCCCGGAAGGCCAGAGAGAGCGTCCGGCGGAAAACGGGCCTGGAGTCCGGCCAGATGCCCGACAAGCTACAGGACTGCAACGAGCGGGACCCGGCCCTGTGCGAGATCTACATCGTGGAGGGCGACTCCGCCGCCGGTTCCGCCATCCAGGGGCGGGACAGCCGCTTCCAGGCGATCCTGGCCATGTGGGGCAAGATGCTGAACGTGGAAAAAGCACGGGCCGACAAGATCTACGGCAACGACAAGCTCTATCCGCTGATCGTGGCCCTTGGCGCCGGTATCGGCGACGAATTCAATATGGACAAACTCCGCTACCACAAGATCATCATCATGGCGGATGCGGATGTGGACGGCGCGCATATCCGCACGCTGCTTTTGACCTTCTTCTTCCGCTATATGCGGCCTCTCATCGAAAACGGCTACGTCTACTCCGCCGTGCCGCCTCTTTTCAAGCTGACCCGCGGCAAACAGCAGCGGGTGGCCTATTCCGAACCGGAGCGGGACGCCATCTCCGCCGAGATGCGCGCGGACAATCCAAACGCCAAGATCGACATCAACCGCTTCAAGGGCCTGGGCGAGATGGACCCCCACGAGCTGTGGGAGACCACCATGGACCCGGAAAAGCGCAC
>CANRDC010000092.1 GCA_947629245.1 uncultured Oscillospiraceae bacterium
GGCATAATGGCCTCCGTCACCGCGGGAGCCATAGCCCCCTCAAACCCCGGCCCCTCAGGCATACCGGGATCACCGGATTTGAGGTCAGTAGTGCCGGGATCAATGTTTGGCCAATCGAATTGGAAGAGCTCCGTCTTCACGCCATTGTTTACGCCATCTTTCCAATAATATAGTATAAATCTTCCTATTGAATTTGCCGAACTGAATTGGCTATCTGTTATGCCTGTTGATAGTAACGTGTACCCATCGAATTGCGCTTGGTTTTTGAAGCCTGTTTGCTTGTTGGCCGACGTTATGTTCTTTACCTCATACGTATTAGTACCCTGACTGATTTTGAGGTATCCAACAGAGTAATGATTTAATATCTCATTAATCTTCGCATCATCAGTACTCTTAATGACAAAGCCGACAAAACTATTCAAGCTATTACTGGCTCCGTTTAGCGTTCCAAGCCTTGAGGGAGTGTATTTCCCGCTTGCATCTTTATCAATCATAATTGCAATCGCGGAATTGTTTCCACTACCGGCAATATTTCTTGGATCACTTCCATACACCAGGAACACACCAAACTCGCCCGCGGGTGCACCTCCTGCAGTCTTCTCCTCCGGCCACATGCCAAAGTGTACGTAATCTCCGTAGCTTCCGTCAGCGTTGACCTCACGCACCACCTCCGGGAACGGGAATCCCGGGATAGCGGAGGCCTGCTTCTCCACCGGCGTAAAGCCGTCGGCGCTCTGCTTATCCCCGGCGTCCTTGCCCGTTTTCACGTAGCTCTTCGTGGCCTCACCGCGCTCGATAGTCGGCGTGACAGTCGTATCGGTGTCAAACAAGTCACCCCACTTACCGCTATCCTTCAGATCTCCGTAGCTCTTGCCCGTGCCCTGATCTGTACCGGGTGTCACCTTAGTGGTGTCCACAACACCGTCGAGGTAGTAAGATTTTTCGACTTTGCACCTCTCTCCACTTGCATTGTTGAAAAGAGGTTGGACCTCGCCGCTCGCCATCGACACACCAGTGAGATCAACGTAGCTGAAGCAGTTCTTAATGTTCAATGTGTAGTTATTTTTGCTCGAAGGATAATATTTGCCCACAAGGCCTCCGGCATCCCTTACTGCATCGGTAACTTTCCCGCCGGCGTAACAGTTGTTGATCGTCAAATCATCGGAGTCATAACCCACCAGGCCGCCGGCGCTGACATAGGTTGCGCTACTAACGTTGCTAATCACGTTCACGGCCGCGCTGTTCGTGATACTTGTGCCGTAGTACGTGTAGCCGATAAGTCCGCCCACATACTGGTTGCCCTTGATGTTGTATCCTGCCACCACACAGTTTTGGACCGACGTTCCATCAGAGCCTGTAGTCTTTCCAATCAGGCCGCCAACGCCTAAAGGACCACTCGAATTTTCAGTTCCAGCATCATAACCGACTCCGGAGATCTCCGCATCCCTGCTTGGCGAGTAGAGGATGATATTATTGAACTTACCCGCCGCAGAACTTGCGAAGAGGCCCACGTTTGCTCCACTGACAGTGCTCTTGATGTCCAGCTCAAGGATCTTATAGCTCTGCCCGTCATACGTGCCGGCGAAGTCTACCGCACCGGTGTATCCTGAATACTTCGTCCCACCGGTGGGATCACCGTACAGATCATGCGTCTGCTCAAAGTGCTTTCCACTGGTGCCGCTGTTCGGAATATTATCCAACTGTCTCACCGTCCGGATCGGCACCGGATTAGCCTCGGTACCAAACGCCTCATACGACACGCCCGACATACCCGGGTTGTAGTACAGATCCACGCCCGAGCCCGCGGTGCCGCTCACCGTGGCGGTACTGCTGACCAGCCCGGCGGTGCTGTTGTTGGAATACACCTTCGTCTCGCCGCTCAGGCACAGTCCGCCCAGGGCCTCGTTGATAGCCTTGATCACGCCGTCCTTGTCGCCTGCGCTGCTGACCTCCGTCGTAAGGTCCGTTGCCGTCACCGTCAGCGCGCTGTTAGTGCTGAACACCGCGTAACCGCTGTCGTCGATGACCTCCTCCGTGATGGTGCCGTTCGTATCGACATGGTGCTCCTCGCAGAATTTCTCCCCGTAGAGATCCCCGGTCGACGTATACAGCTTATTCCCGTTGAAGTCCGCGCCCACGATCTGCACCTTGTATACGCCGCCGACCTTCTCCCAGGCCGCGATACCCGCCGCCCTGACGTTGTACGGCCACTGGCCGTAGTGGACGTAGATCGTCCTGCCGTCCTGCTCATAGGACGCCACGGCCCGGAGCGGATACTCGCCCATCTCGTTGGCCACGTAACCGTAGTAGTCCGTCTTCTCCTCCGGCCAGTAGGTATTCTCCGCCTTCTGCGCCGTCTCGGCGTCATCGACCATCTCGCTGAACTTCTTCCCCGTCGCCTGACTCTTGTTAGCAGTCCCGGTGTAGAAGTCATCATCATTCGCGTAGACGCAGTTAGTGATGGTGCCATTATAGCCGATGGGATACACGTTTGCGTCACTCGCGTCGGTCCCGGTCAGATCCATGTAGGTGTAGCAACTCTCTGCTTTAGTACCACCATTGCCATTACCAAAGATTCCTCCGACCTTTGAATCCGTCTTTGTGTTGATAATACTGCCGCCGGAGTAGGAATCAGTGATGTTGCCCTTCAGACTGCCCACGAGTCCGCCTATCGCGGTTGCGCTTGTGCTTCCGTCCAAAGTGACCCAAGCCTGGCAATTGGTAATTGTTACTTGACTGCTTGTATCAGCACCTTTACCGACCAAGCCTCCTACTTCTGTTGTCCCCTTGATGGTGTAACCGGAGATTACGCAGTTTGTAAGCGTCAACTTTCTATTGGTCTTTTCACCACTGCTATAGCCTCGGCAATTTGCGACAAACCCGGCGGCAGGGCCGCTTGTAGCCGTAATTGTCCCGGTACCATCCGGTGAGTAGATGATTAGATTTTCAATTTCTGCACCGCTTTCGATGCCCGTGAACAGCGACGCACCCTTTGTTGCGTCATCGCCCTCGATCTTTATGTCAATGATTCTGTAACCGTTGCCGTTGAACAACTTTGCTCTAAGATGTCCATAGTAATAGTCTGTGTTTCCGGCACCCTTCATACTGTTCGGAGTATAAGGAGCGGTCTCATTGCCAAAGTCAATATCGTGGCTCATCGCGACATAGTCAAGGTTCGTCTGATCGTTATTTAGCAGGATATTCTTGAACTGCTGCACCGTTCTGGCCTGGGATGGCGTGGTCAGCTCGAGATTATGATCGTTATCACCCAGCACAAAGTCAGAACTGTAAATGCCCGCGCCAAAGGCCGGATGGACCATCATTTGAAGTCCACTGCTGAACTCCTTGCGGAAGCCGGATGCGCTATCAGAGTTACTCAGCGTCCACTTTTCATCTCTTTTAAAGGCCGTTCCTTCATCCTTTAGCACCTTGACCACGTAGCTTGCGGCCCTGTCGGACAGGCCAAACGCCTTAAACAACTCATCCTTCATATCTGAAAGGTCAGCACTCGGATCAGTAAAAGCATTATTAACATCTTTTCTCGAATCACTTGGGCTACCATTAACAGAAATGTTGAACGTCCCGGTAGAGTTGCCCTGTAAATCACGAGTCGGATAGAAATACCCATACCCATAATCCACGATCCCGGCGCGCTCTTTTGCATGGTGGTCGTAGCAAAGATTGTCAATTACCTCAGAGCCACGGACTGTGCCGTCCTCCATATACTCCGCGCCGTAGGCGTAGAAGTGATACTCATCTCTCTCCACCTGCGTGCCTTCACTGTTGACAGAAGCTATGTGCTCCTTCTCCCAGTAGAACACGGCGGCGTAATCGTACCCACGCGGCCAGTCGCCGTAATGCGCGTTATCGTCGCTCTGGTCCTTCACATACGCCTTGAACGGGAACACCTTATAATATGTATTCGTCGTCGCAAGACTCTGCCGGTCGGTAAAGCCGTCAACTCCGCTCGCCGGTGCCATCGGGATATATGCGTGCTCAGCCTCCGTCTCGTGCGTGGGATCCTCGCTCCAGTCCACCAGACTCAGAAGCGCCTTACGGAGCTTGTGGTCATCGGTGTTGTGGTTGGTCAAGCCGCCGCTCCAGAACCCGATGGTGTCCTTCGCGGTCACGTCCACCTGCGGCCCGATGCCGTACTTCTGGTTATCTTTGGTGACTGCGGTCATATCCACATATGAATACACATTGTCATACGTGACCTTGGCTGTGCTGCCGGTGGAATCGTCCGCCGCGCCTACAAGTCCGCCCGCGCTCTTGGCCGCCGTTATAGCCCCTCCTGCGTAGCTCTTCACAACATTCAGCGTAGCGCCATTGCCGACGTATCCCACAAGTCCGCCCACATTGCTTGACGAACTGTTCCCCGTCAGCTTATTCGTAGCCTCGCTGTTTGAGATGGTCAGCTCACCGCTCGTGACCTCGCCCACCAGGCCGCCAACGTTGGAGCCGCTGCTGCTGATGGTGAACCCGGCCACGATGGTATTTTCGATGGTCACCGTGCCGCTGGTGCTGTTCGCGATCCCGCCGTTGCCGGTGATGGTCTTGTTGCCCTGCGGCGCGTAGACGATGACATTCTTAATGGTGGCCGAATCATCAGCAATAGAACCACCAGTAACCGTATCAAACACTGGCTTGTCGATGTCGAGGATGCGGTAGAACCCGCCGTCGAAGTGGCCGCTGAAGCTGGTGACAGACGTATTGCTGCCAACGATGTCATGCGTCTGCTTGAAGAACTTGGTATTTTCCGCTTCGGCCATATTCTGCAACTGCGCCACCGTGCGTATCTCGTACGCCTCCGTCGCGCTTGCGCCCATAGTGGTGGAATTGCCATACTCCACCGCCTTACCGTACGCCGGATTGACGGTGAACTTCTCGCCGTTTACCTCCCACTCCTGGTTATCGCTCTTGCCGTTATTCAGCTCGTAGACCTTGAGCGCCACCGAGTCGCCGCCGAGAAGATCCTTAATTTTCTTGCCGTAGCCGCTATCCAAGTCCATTTCTGTGGTGGGAACGCCATCGAACACAGCCGTCGTATCCGACGACACGACGAAGTACCCGGACTCCGTGATGCCCACGGCGTCCCGGCTGTCGTGGCCGAAGCCCAGCGCGCCCGTTTCCGTCAGCTCCACCGGCGTATCTGCCGCGTCGGAGGGGATATACCACAGCCGCAGCTTGCCGTCCTCGACCTCCCAGTAGCCCACGGCGTTCAGCGGACTGTCCACCCAGTCGCCGTGGTGCGCTTTCTGATTCGTCTTGTAGGGGAAATCGCCCGACGCGTTGTACGGCTCGGTATCAAGCCCGGTATTATCCTTCCTCGGTATCGCCGAGCCTGTCTTGACGTGCTTTTCCGTGTTCTTGGTGCCGCCAGTCTCAACCTCCACGATCCCACCGGCGTAATTCACCGGCGCGTTGCCGCCCATCTTCTCCGCCAGCGCCTCGGCGGCCTCATCCTTGGCCTCGCCGGCGAAAACGCCGACCTGCTTCGTGCCCTTGGCGGAGCTCGTGGTGTAGTTTACGCCCGTCATGTACATAGCCATGGGCTGGCCTATACCGTCAGTAGACTGATACGCCACCTGGATCTTGCCCGCGAACCCGCCGGCCGTCTTGCCTGTCACGTTGTATTCGCTGGTGCTGTAATTACCGTCGGCCTCAACATAACCGCCGGAGTAGCAGTCCTCCACGTGGGAGCCCTGGATATGCCCCGCGAACCCGCCGGCGTAAGTCACACCCTCCACCCTGATGGCAGAGTAGTCCTTTGTCACATTGACGCCCTTCCCCAGGAACCCGGCAAATCCGCCGGAGTAGTCCCCGGTTACCGTCCCGGTGACACTGATGCCCGATTTGGTAAACTCTTTGTTAAGGTCGCCCCCCGCATCCTTGCTCAGGTACACACCGGAATCGGTGATGATCACCGGGCGGGTGCCTTCCGTGGCGGTAGCGCTGTAAGTGTTATACGTCCCGTCCGCCGAGCCGACAAAACCGCCGACCGCAAGCTTTTTGCTATACCTTGCGGCAACATTAATTATCGGATCCGTAACGATAACATTTTTCACCGTGGGCTCCGTAGGCGCCGCCGTACCAGCCTCGCTCAAGATCTTGCCGATCGCGCCGCCGACACCGCCATACGTTACCTTCTGAGAGTATTTCGTTTCACCGTCTTCGATTTTTTCGTCATAGTCTTTAAGCTCGATTGTCACGCCGTCGATGCTCACATTGCTGATCCTGGCGGTATTAGTAACCACCGCTGCCAGACCGCCAACATTTATAGAGCCGTTTGTGTCATCCGCCTTATCATCTTTACCGATTCCACTACTGGTGACATAAATGTTCTCCAGTTTAAGGTCGGTGACCTCTCCGCCCAGCTTCCCGAACAGGCCGGCATAATACGCGTCGCCGGAATCGTTGCTCAGATAAAGGTTGCTGATGGTGTGGTTGAAGCCATTATAGGAGCCCTTTTTATCAAGCATAGCGGGGACCTGGCCGAAATCTTTGCCCTGCCCTGCGTGATATTTATATGTCTTTTGATCATTACCCAACGGATCATCCTGCTCATTGTCCCTGTTGTGCGGACATCCGTCGTAGAGTACATTAGGCGCGTACTTATTGTAGTCCACGTCCATGTGCTGTTCAAAATGATAATTAAGGATCTCCGTCTTTACAAGGCCGTTGTTGTTCGGGCGGGAATAACGCGCCATACCCGCAAGGCTCAAAGCGCTGCGAATGATAAGAGTATCTTCGATTGCAACGGTATCAGGGGTTTCATGCAGGGTCGAATTGCCATTCTCATCGTATGTAACATAATTGATGCCATACTTCGGCCTTATGGTCTTGTAGTCGATCTCAAACTTATTTGTCTTCGGATTTTGCGCCTCAATTCCGACATTGACGGCCTCATACGGGAACTGCGGGTTAAAGAGATACGTCTGGCCGTTGATCTGGGTGTCCATGTAGAAATGCTGCGACGCGGCTACATTGAGGATAGTGTCCGGCATAATGTATCCGTAATTACCAAGCAAATCCGTTGCCGAAGTAGTACCGCTGTCATCTTTATTCTTGATCTTATATCCCTCAAAATCCAGTCGCTGCGTACACTCCGCAACGGTGGTATGGGTGGGCTGAAGTACATCAGTATTATTAGGATCGTCGTAATAACCGTCAGGCTTTTCCTTCCTCTGAGAGTCGCTTGCATAGTAGGAGTGGATATCCAACCTCATTTTATCCACCCTGGCGTCGCTGACAAGCATATACCCACTCTTATAGACATACCCGTCTACACGCAGCGTATTGACGACCTTATACCCGGTAGAACCGCTTCCCGCCGGGAAAACGCCGTAGAAACCGATATACTTCTGTCCCGAGATCTCGTCCCCTGAATTAAGTGTAAGAACTCTGTTCTTAAGACTTTTGCCAAGAGAATCTGTAAAGTCACGGCCCTCTTCCTGATATAACTCGTAATAGACAATATTGTACCTCATGGGCCAGTCGCCATGGTGGACCCACTCCGTCGCTAAGTCTTCGGGCACCTCATACGGATATGTGGACCCGGTAGTGCCGTCGAGGACATTCACATCATACGGTGCCGCTTTCGGCTTAGTGGAATACGAAAATGCCCGCATTGGTACGGTGGCGTCCAAATAAATTCGCTCATCTGTTCTATTCGGGCCGTCCATAATACCAATGCCATAGACGCTGGCATCACCAAAACCGACCCAGCCTATTGTCTCCGCCGGGATCGTGCCCGCGAAGTTGCCCACGCTGTGCCCGCCTTGAGCCGACGCAGTGGAGTAACACACACCATCAAACGTCAAGGTGTTCGTTCCAGTGGACTGAAGTATTCCGGTAAATCCACCTGCGGAGCCTTTGCTTTCGTTTTTCGCCGTTACATTATAGTCAGTGGTGCTGTAAGCACCTTCCACCGTGTGCCCGCCGGAGTAACTGTTCTTGATAGCCACGTCCTTCAGGTGTCCGGCAAATCCACCGACAGCTATGTTGCCCTCGACCTTCACTGCGGCGTAGCATTTGTCGATCGTTGTGCCCTGCGTGGCCATGCCGATAAGACCACCCACAGTGTCCTCGTTTATGGATCCCGCGCTGTTCCGCACAACGTATGCATTATAATAATCGTCGTACTTTTTCGCCGCATTTTTCTTTTCTTCGTCCGTCCAATGTTCGAAATCAGTAGTCGGTAGCCCTTC
This sequence comes from uncultured Oscillospiraceae bacterium, assembly GCA_947629245.1. Classification (GTDB taxonomy): domain Bacteria; phylum Bacillota; class Clostridia; order Oscillospirales; family Oscillospiraceae; genus CAJOIG01. Next base: position 8,211 of record CANRDC010000092.1, read on the forward strand.
CGGCTCCACATACACGCCGCAGTTGGTGATGGTTACCTCGTTGGGCGTCTTATTCGCCGGGTTCACCGCGCCGACAAGAGCGCCAAAGCGGACCTTGTAACTGTTGGCATTGGTGCCCGTCGGGAAGGTGTCATCGACGGGAGCGGTGGGCGTAGTGGTGCCAGAGGTTGTATTATTTTCTTTCTCTTTCGTGTGTTCGATGACTTCAATCTTAAGAATATAGTTACCACTACTTGTGCACCCAACATAATAAGTGCCAGGCTCTACATCTTCACATACAAGTAAACTTGTCGTTCCCTCAGCCACTTTATCTTCCTTAAGTTTGCCTGTACTTCTGTCCGTTGATGTCAAGACGCTAACAGCTCTCTCGCTTCCGCTACCAGCAGTGCCTCCGGCCATCCACCAGACTTTTATTGTCGAAACATTTTTAGTCTCAAATTCAACGTAGTTGCCATCACCACTAATGCTTCCACTAAAATAAACTCTACATTTCGTTCTGCACCCATCGAAATCGTACGTTGTATTATCGTGATAAAACTTATTATTATTGTTGCTAATCCATTTTGCAGTAAATGTAAAATTCTGCCCATCTGTATATGTAGCAGTCTTTCCACTCAATGGAGCATTTTTACCACCACCTGGATCACTCGCCCCAGTCCCAGTGAGCCAATCAGTATCAATAAGTATATGGCTTATATCCCCCGCCGGGTCCCACTCAACGGTGCCGCCGCTGGTAATATTGGTGCTGGCTTCCACCGCCTTTTGGGCATCATTCTCCACCGTCGCGTTGATCAGCGTGACGTCCTTGATCTCGCCCTTTGTGATCCTGCCCACAAGTCCGCTCTGGATCAAGACCTCGCTGATGTCTGTGCTGCCGCTCTTGGGTATGGCAAGCCGGATCATACCGGGCACAAGATTCCTTATCTCATAATTATTCCCATAATAGCCCCCGCCGTTGATCGTGATAGGCGTGTGGTTGGCATCATCGTTGCTCCCATCCAGCACCACCGCCTCGGGGATCTTGGAAACATCATCGCCCGCCGCGTTCTTATACTTGGTGGCCTCGGCATACTTTACGTAATCAATATCCAGCACCTGGCTTATCTTTGCCTCCTGGATTGCCACAGCTTCCCCGGTGTATACCTTCGTGTTTGTGGCGTCATACTCGCCCACGTTCGACCTGATACCAATATTTGCCAGCTGCCTCGCGGACCTCACCACTACACCCGTGTAACCCGTACTCGCGGAATCCTTAAGTTCCTCGGTCTTAGTAACCCCTGCGTCCACGGTGGTATACTTTATCCCGCTCTTCGCCATCGGCTTGTTGGGGTCCGTAACACTGTCGAATATCTCTCCCGCCACGCCGAAATTGGCATAGAACATCTTCCCGTTGATGCTCACCGCGTTGTAATAATTTGCCGTCGGTGTATTCAGCGCCTCAGCGGGTACCTCGTATTTGTATTTGTAAGTTTTGCCGTTGATTTCCATCGTGGGATTAAGCTCCACGGGTTTCATCGGGAAGCTCTTCTCCCCGACCCTGATGCTTATATCCCCCAGGTTCTCCACTGTCACGAACATATACCCGTCGTCCGTGGCGTAATTCTTATCCCCCGGCGTACCGCTGGCAAGCGCATCAAGGCCGGTCACATTACCACCGTTGGCGTAGTATCCCGTCGTGGAGCCCACAGTATCGTAATAAAGTCCGAATATGTCAAACTCTATCCAGTCGCCGTGGTGTTCGTCCAGCCCGGACGCATAGGGGAAATTCCCCGTCTGGTTATACGGTACCGTCTTTGTCGGCTTACTTCCCGCCGCCGTGCCGCCCATATAGTCAGACTCATCCCTTGGCGCGGTACTCAATTTTGTCGTGGAATCAAACGCGCTGGCTATGGCATAGATCGTCCAGTCCCCCGTGGCGGGCTTATCCATCGATCCTGCGAAAAGTCCCACTGTCCCCGCGGGCCCGCAAACCGACGCCGTGGAGTAGTTGATCCCGGCAAACTGGCTGCCGTTTGCCGCGCTGCCCACAAAGCCGCCCACGTTTCCGCCGCCGGTCACGTTGGCGCTATCAAATTTATATACAGGCTTCCCTGCGTCAATTTCCACAAACCCGCCGGCGTAGCATTTATTCACCTTACCGGTGCCGCTGATCTGTCCCGCAAATCCGCCCACTGGCCCCGTACCGGTGCCGCCAACGCCGCCTGTCCCGTCCACCTTCACCGCGGCGAAGGACGAGATGGCTTTTGCGTTGTTGCTTATATCACCGATAAGTCCGCCCACACCGTTAGCGCCGGAACCGGTGACGGTGAAATCGTCATAATTGTCCTTATCAGACACATAAATGCCGCAGTTGTCCACCGTGCCGTACAGTATCCCCACCAGTCCGCCGGTGGCCAGGGCCCCGTCGCCCGCCACGGACACATTGACCAGGCGCATGTCGTTCAGACTGCCGTCGGTGCCGACGCTCTCAAAGAGCCCCGCT
>CANRDC010000093.1 GCA_947629245.1 uncultured Oscillospiraceae bacterium
CGGCTGGCCTCCTCGGCCACCGCGTCATGGGCCTGCTTCTTGGTGCCCACGAACAGGATGGACTGGCCGCTCTCGGCCAGGCCGCGCACGAAGTCGTAGGCCTCCTCCAGCTTCTTGGCGGTCTTCTGCAGGTCGATGATATAGATGCCGTTGCGCTCCAGGTAGATATACTCCGCCATCTTGGGGTTCCAGCGGCGGGTCTGGTGACCGAAGTGGACGCCAGCCTCCAGGAGCTGCTTCATCGTTACTACTGCCATTACGTTTTTTCCTCCTTATTTTTTCAGTTTTTACCCTCCGGACCCCTCATCCTTGCGGCCACCCTTGCGGGACAGGGCCGTGCGTCAGAGTCCGTGCGTAATAGGCAAGCTCAGATATTATAGCAGAGCGCGCCTCCTATTTCAAGTATTTTTTCCCGTGAATATGGGCTTTTTGGGCCGTTTTTCCCGGCGGACGCCGTGCTCGGACTCCACCAGGATGATGTCGTCCCCGATGCGGCTGATGCACTCCCAGGGCAGGATATAATCCTCCTCCCGGCCGAACATGCCAAGATACTTGGCCTTCCCCGGCACGATCAGCGCCGTGATGCGTCCCTCCGGATAGGAAAACTCCGCGTCGCACACGTACCCCAGCCGACACCCTGTGCGGACGTTGATGACCTCTTTGTAGCGAAAATCGGAAAACCTGCAAACCATATCGTATACCCCTCCCATACTATGTATGCGAGCGCTGTCGAAAAAATGCGGCGGCGATTTACAATTCTCGCGGCAGGGTGTATGATTTTAATGTATCGGATGCCAAGGAGGGATGGATATGCCAGCATACGGCGAGGGATTTTGGGAACGGAACTGGGAACGGGACAAGGACAGGGACTTTCTGTCCTATGCAAAGCCCTATTACCGCCTGGCCTGCCCGGAGATAGATATTTTCCGGCAAAACGATATCCGCACCGTCTGCGACGCCGGGTGCGGCTATGGGGCGTACGCCCTGGCCCTGGCCTCCAACGGCTTCGACGTGACGGCTTTCGACGTGTCCGAGACGGCGGTGGAGATCGCCGGACGGCTGCTGGACCGGTACGGCCTCCAACTGGCCGGGCGCAAGACCGCCAGCGTTCTGGATACCGGCTATCCCGACGGGGCCTTTGACGGCGTGGTCTGCTTTTCCGTGCTGGATCACCTGACGGCGCCCAACGGGAAAGCGGCCCTCCGGGAGCTTTTGCGCATCACAAGGCCCGGCGGCCTTCTGCTGCTGGCCTTCGACACGCCGGACGAGGACGATCTGGTCCGGGAGCACGACCTGCTGCCGGACGGGAGCTTTCAGTATGCCAACGGCATGGTCTTTCATCCCTACGACGCTCCGGCGGCGGAGAGCTTGTTGGCGGGCCTGCCTATCATCCACCGGGGGACCGGCCCCAAAGGGGAGATCGTCGTGATCGTAGAGAAGTGAACCACATCGCCCCGGTCCGCCAAGTTTTTATCGAAATTCAATAAATTTTTATTGACAATCGGTAATATCGGTGCTATGCTTAGGCCACACAAGGAGGTGTTCTTTATGAAACAGAAAGAGCTTTCCATCCTGCTGCGGGTGGTCGTAGTTTTGTGCGCCCTGGTGTGGCTGGTGTTCGCCAACTGGTTTGGCCGGATGCTGGGACTGGCCATTGTGGAAGGGGCCTATGTGCTGTACTATCCCCTGCTGCTGTGCCTGATGCTGCTGCCGCCGTTGGTGGTGTTCTGGGACGCCTGGCACATCTTCACGGATATAGGCCGCAACCGCAGCTTCACGGCGGTCAACGCCCGGCGTCTGCGGCGCATCAGCCTCTGCGCTCTGCTGGACACGGTGTTGGACATCGTTTTGCTGGTCTACGGGGTGATCCATAGGTTCCGGTTCGTCGCCCGTTTCGCCCCGGACGACATCATGAAAGAGCTGGGAGACGACCTGTTTCTGGCCGTGGTCCGGTTCCTGTTCGTGGCCTTCATCGGCATGGCCGTTACGGTGGCCGCGGCGGCGCTCAGCCACCTGACATTGAAGGCAGCCGATCTCCAGGACGAGAACGACCTGACCATTTGAGGACCGCGTTATGATTTATGTTAACCTTGACGTGATGCTGGCCAAACGGCATATGACCCTGACCCAGCTCTCCGAGAGGATCGGCCTCACCATCGCGAACCTCTCCGTCCTCAAGACCGGAAAGGCTAAGGCTGTGCGGTTTTCCACCCTGGATGCCATCTGCAGGGCCCTGGACTGCCAGCCGGGGGACATCCTGGAGTTCCGGGAGGACGAGAGCGATGGATGAAGAGAAGAGATTTGATATTATGGAAACCAAAATGCCGCCGGAGCCGCCTCTGACCTGGCGTGACGGGGCCATTCCCCTGCTGGCGCTGGGTCTGGCAACGCTGTTCTGGGCGGACTTTGACCCGGCTCGGTCGGACTGGCCACACTGGGGCGTGCTGGCGCTGGTGTGCGCCCACTTTGGGGCGGTGCTGGCGGTCCTTGGCAGAAAAACTCGGTTCAACGGGGGCAGCGTATTTTGCGTGGCCGTCTCCCTGGCGCTGGGGGTGAGCTGCGCGGTATACAAGTCCGGGGCATTTCTCGTCCTGAACTGCTTCGTCATCCTGCTCACCGCCGCCATGGGCACCTTCGCCCTGTCCGGCCACCTCTCCCCTGGCCGGGCCCGAGCCATCCCCGATACCGTTGCGAATTCCTTCCAGGCCCTGTTCACCAGGCTTGGCCGTCCCTTCCGGGCCCTCCGGCGGCTTGGCCGGAGGAATACCCGCGCGCTGGGGCAGGCGGCGCTGGCGGTGCTCGTGGCGGTGCCGGTGCTGACGGTGGTGGTGTGGCTGCTGTCCAGCGCGGACGCGGTGTTCGGCAGTCTCTTTGACCGGCTGGACCTGTCCGTTCTGCCGGAGGACGCCATCATGCGGGTGGCGCGGGTGCTGATCCCGGCCCCCTTTCTGGCCTCCGCCCTGTACTACATCCGGGAAGAGCCACCCAAGGCCGCCCCGGAAAGGCCGGATAAGCCCCGGCGGGCGGCGCTGTTTTTGCCGGTGACGGTGCTGCTGGATATAGTTTACATAATTTTTTGCTATGTCCAGATAAAATACCTGTTTGGCGGCGCAGAAGAGGCATCCATGTCCGGCGGATGGGCGGAATACGCCCGGTCCGGGTTCTTCCAGTTGGTTACCATAACTATTATCAATCTTGGACTGTTCCTATTGGGCGCGGACGAAAAGCGCTTTACCGGGATCGCCGGAAAGGTGCTGCGGGCGGCGTTCGGGCTGCTGCTGGCGCTGACGGCGGTGATACTGGTCTCGGCCTTCTGGCGGATGCGGCTGTACATCCACGCCTTTGGCATGAGCGTGCTGCGGCTTCTGACGCTATGGGCCATGGCGGTGGTCCTGTTTGGGCTTTTGGCGGCGGCATGGAAGCTGGCCCGGCCAAGGTTCGGCTTTTTCCGGACGGCGGGCGGCTTCGCCCTGGCCCTGTGGTGCCTGATGAATCTGGCGGGGCCGGTGCGGATGATCGCCAACTACAACGTGGACAAGTATCTCTCCGGCGCGCTGGAAGAGGTGGACACCTACTATTTGGAGGCCCTGGGCCCCGACGCCCAGCCCGCGCTGGAGAGACTGGAGACGAAAGCGGACGATGCATGACTTTATCGGCGTGATCTTTTATTATTTCCGCCAGGCTGTGCCCACGGCCCTGGCGGGTCTGGCGGCGGGCGCGGCGCTTGTGGCGGCGCTGGCCTGGAAGCGCCGCCGGGAGGGGCGGCGTTTTCCCAAGGGACAGGCCGCGGCCATCCTCCTGCTGGCGTGCTATCTGGGCGGGCTGGCCGCCATCACCTTCGGGGACCGCAGGGACGAAGGGGTGCGGGCCTACGTCCAGCTCTATCCGTTTCTGGCCTTTCGGGAAGCGTGGAACGCCTTCACCCTTCAGGTCTGGCTGAACCCGCTTCTGAACGTCGCCATGTTCCTGCCCCTGGGGGCGCTGCTACCCCTGGCGGCAAAGCGTTTCCGGCGATGGTTCTGGGCGCTGGCGGCGGGCGCGGGCGCGTCATTTTGCGTCGAGGCGCTCCAGTACGTTCTGGGCCGGGGCCAGGCCGATATCGACGATCTTATCTGCAACACGCTGGGGACCATGCTGGGGTACTGCCTGTGTATGCTGGCCGTCAGTCTGGCGGGAAAGCGGCGGAAGGCCGCCAGGGGCTATGCCGCGCTCCCCATCCTGTCCGCCATGGCTCTGGCGGGGGTGTTTTTGGCCTACCGCCTGCAGCCCTACGGCAATCTGGCGGACGGGCCTATCTACGCCGCCGACACCGGGGGCGTGGAATGGGCGCTGGACTGCTCCCTGTCCGACCATCCGGGGCCGTCCGGGGTGTACTGGGCGGAGCCCTTCACCAGGGAGGAATGCGACGCCTTCGCCGTGGAGTTCATCGGCCGTCAGGGGGGCAGCGTCAATTTCGGCACCCCCGACGTGGCATACTACGACAACAGCGCCTTTTACTCCGACCACCAGACCTACAACCTGATCGTATATTACAACGACCGGTCCTATTCCTACACGGATTACCGGGTGGACAGCGACCTGCGCTACAGCGGCAAGGGCGGGGCCATCACGGAGGACGCTCTGCGGACCGCCCTGGAGGCGCTGGGCATCGAGATACCCGACGGGGCCCGATTCGCTGTCTTGGACGAGGAAAAGGGGCGGTACGCCTTCCGGGCGGAAAGCGTGATAGAAGACGGCACGCTCACCGACGGCGAGCTTACCTGCTTTGTGGCGGAGGGCGGCGTCCTCTACCAGGTGGACAACAGCCTGTCCGTCAGCGTCCTGGACGGGGACGCCGCCGTGCTCTCGCCCATGGAGGCCTATGAGCGGCTTCGCGCGGGCCGCTTCTCCTGGCGGGACGTGCCCGCGTTCAACGCGCTGGCTCCCAGCCAGGTCCGGGTCATGGGCTGCGAGCTTGAATACCTGACCGACAGCAAGGGCTTCCGCCAGCCGGTCTATACCTTCACTCTCTGGGACGACCGGTCCGCCGAGCTGTGGGGCAGCGACAGCTGGACCACCTTCGTCCCGGCCCTGGCCTGAGAGAGTCCCGGCGGTGGCAAAGTGTCCGGCCATGGACGGGATGGGCCGCGGTGAGTTTGCGATAATCCGGGGAGAATGACATGGTATTTGATAACGTCTATTTTATAAATGGGACCGCTTACGCGGGCAAATCGACGATGGTGCAGCGGCTCGCCGAGAAATATGACGGGCTCGCCTGCGGGGAAAATTACCATGACAGGCTTCTGCCCCAGTTGAGCAAAGCGGAATTCCCTGGCCTGACCTATACCAGAGATCTGGAGGACTGGCACGACTTCATCAGAAGGACGCCCGACGAATACGAGGCGTGGGTCGACAGGACGAGCAAGGAATGCGAGATCCTGGAGCTTCGGATATTGGAAGAGCTGCGCGCGGAGAAAAAGCCGGTTTTTGTGGATACGAACATCTCCATTGAGACCCTGAAGACCGTCGCCCGGCACGACCATGTGCTGATCATGCTGGCGGACCCTCAGGTATCCGTGCGGCGATTTTTTGAAAGGCCGGACCGGGAGAAGCAGTTCCTGTACCGGCTGATCCTGGAAGAGCCGGACCCGGAACGGGCGCTGGAAAACTTCCGGCAGTGTCTGACGCGGATCAATTCCCAGGAGAGATACGACTGTTTCCTGCATTCGGGATTTCAAGTGCTCCTCCGGGACGAGAACAGAAGCGTCGAGCAGACGCTGGCCATCGTGGAAAAAGCCTTCGGCCTGGCCCGCTGATTCCGGTTTTCGCGGCGCTTATGGCGAACCATAACAATAGACAAGTCCGCGCTCTTTGCAGAGCGCGGACATTTTGCTGTATTTCGCTGTCAATTCCCCTGGAAGTACTTTACGGCGGAGCGGAACACGCCCATGTCGTACGCGCCGGGGACGTTTTTATAAAGCTCCGGGCCCACCCGCTCGGAGTGGCCCATCTTGCCCAGGACCCGCCCGTCGGGGCTGGTGATGCCCTCGATGGCATAGACGGAGCCGTTGGGGTTGTGGTCCGTGTCCATGGAGGGCACGCCCGCCAGGTCCACGTACTGGGTGGCGATCTGGCCGTTTGCCGCCAGAGTCCGGACCAGCTCCTCCGAGGCCAGGAACCGGCCCTCCCCGTGGGAAATGGGCACCGTGTACACCTGGCCGGGCTCCGTGGCGGCCAGCCAGGGGCTCTTGTTGGAGCAGACCCTGGTCCGGACGATCCGGGACTGGTGGCGGCCAATGGTATTGTAGCTCAGGGTGGGGCAGCTCTCGTCCGTGTCCACGATCTTCCCAAAGGGCACCAGTCCCAGCTTGATCAGGGCCTGGAAGCCGTTGCAGATGCCCAGCATCAGCCCATCCCGCCGCTTCAGGAGCCTTGTGACCTGCTCCCGGACCGGACCGCTGCGGAAGAAGGCGGCGATGAATTTGGCGCTGCCCTCCGGCTCGTCGCCGCCGGAGAAGCCGCCGGGCAGCACGATCATTTGGGCCCGCTCAATGGCGGCGGCCGCACGCTCCACGCTGCGGGCCGCGTCGGTTGCGGTCAGGTTGCGCACCACCAGGATCTCCGCCTCGCCGCCAGCCTCGATCACCGCACGGGCGGTGTCAACCTCGCAGTTGGTGCCGGGGAACACCGGGATCAGGGCCTTGGGCCGGGCGCGCTTCACCGCCGGGGCTTTCCGCTCCGTCGCGGTATAGGTGAGCGCCTCCACGGCGCCGGTCTCCCCGGTCCGGGTGGGGTATACCTCCGCCAGCACGGCCTCGTTCAGGGCCAAAAGCTCCTCGATGGGGGCGCAGTCCGCGCCCAGGTCGATGACCGGCTCGGACGCGGTGACGCCCAGGCGGCGGGCATAGGGGCAGTCGGTATCCTCTGTCAGCTCCGCCACGATGGCCCCGTAAAAGGGGATGTGCCACATGTCCCCCGTCATCTCTTCGTTGGCCTTGAACCCGATCCGGTTGCCGAAGGACATCTTCATCACAGCCTCGGCGACACTCTCCTCCACGGCCCAGGCCGCCTTCACCCTGCCCTGTTGGGCCAGAGCGTGGAACGCCTCCCAGGCGGCCTTCGTGTTCTCCGGCACGTCGCCGCCGAACACGTACACCGGATGGCCCGCCTGCTTGAACTCGGGCGAGAGCACATCTCCGGCCTGGATGGGCGCGATGGCGAAGCTGATCAGCGTGGGGGGCACGTCCTTGTCCATGAAGGAGCCGGACATGGAGTCCTTGCCGCCGATGGCGGCGCAGCCGTAGTCCAGTTGGGCGTCCAGGGCCCCCAGCAGGGCGGAGAAGGGCTTGCCCCAGCGGTCCGGGTCGTCCCGCAGTTTATCGAAAAATTCCTGCAATGTGAGATAAGCGGCCTTGTAGTCCGCACCGGCAGCCACGATCTTGGTCAGGGACGTGACCACGCTGTCCATGGCCCCGGCATAGGGGTCCACGGTCATCCGGTCCGGGTCGCAGCCCCAGGCCATCACGCTGGCCTGCTCGGTACGCTGCCCCGGCAGCACCGGCAGCAGCGCCGCCATGGCCTGGGCCGGGGTGGTCTGGGTCTGGCCGCCGAAGGGCATGAGCACGCTGCCCGCGCCGATGGTGCCGTCGAACCGCTCCGTAAGACCCCGGCGGGAGGCGCATTTCAGGCTTCCGGCCATCTCCCGCAGAGTGCGGAACCGGGCCTGGCCCATGGCTGTCCTGTCCTTTTCCGGCACGGACACCGCCGCGTGCTTCACCGCGCCGTTGGTGTTCAAAAACGCCCTTGACAGGTCCGCGATGGTCCTGCCCTTCCAGGTCATGACCATCCGGGGCGCTTCGGTGACCACCGCCACCCGGTAGGCCTCCAGATTCTCCGCCTGGGCGGCGTCGATGAAGGTCTGCTCGTCCTCGGGAGCCACCACCACGGCCATGCGCTCCTGGCTCTCGGAGATGGCAAGCTCCGTGCCGTCCAGGCCGTCGTATTTCTTGCGCACCGCGTCCAGATCGATCTGCAGGCCGTCCGCCAGCTCCCCGATGGCCACGCTGACGCCGCCTGCACCGAAGTCGTTGCACCGCTTGATCAGGCGGGTCACGTTCCCGTCCCGGAAAAGCCGCTGGATCTTCCGCTCCTCGGGGGCGTTGCCCTTCTGGACCTCGGAGGCCATGGTCTGCAGGGACTTGGCGTTGTGGCTCTTGGAGGAGCCCGTGGCGCCGCCGATGCCGTCCCGGCCGGTCCGGCCGCCCAGCAGGATCACCACGTCCCCCGGCGCGGGCCGCTCCCGGCGCACGTTCTCCGCCGGGGCCGCCGCCACCACCACGCCGCACTCCAGCCGCTTGGCGACGTAGCCCTCGTGATACATCTCGGCCACATGGCCGGTGGCCAGGCCGATCTGGTTGCCGTAGGAGGAATAGCCCGCCGCGGCGGTCTGGGCCAGCTTCCGCTGGGGCAGCTTGCCGGGGATGGTCGCATCCACCGCCGCCCGGGGGTCGCCGCCGCCGGTGACACGCATGGCCTGGTGCACGTAGGCCCGACCGGACAGGGGATCCCGGATGCAGCCGCCGATGCAGGTGGCCGCGCCGCCGAAGGGCTCGATCTCCGTGGGGTGGTTGTGGGTCTCGTTCTTGAACATGAGAAGCCAGTCCTGGGTCTGGCCGTCCACCTGGGCGGGCACATGGATGGAGCAGGCGTTGATCTCCTCGCTCTCGTCCAGCTCGGGCAAGCACCCCCGCTTTTTCAGCGCCTTGGTCCCCAGCGTGGCGATGTCCATCAGCGTCTGAGGACGCTTGGCGGCCTTCTCCGGCCCGTAGACCTCTTCACGGACCGCCAGGTACCGCTCATAGGCACTCCGGACCGCCTCGTCGGCGATGTCCGTGCTGTCGATGTGGGCGGAGAAGGTGGTGTGCCGGCAGTGGTCGGACCAATAGGTGTCCACCACCCGCACCTCCGTGAGGGTGGGGTCCCGGTGTTCCTCGGTTTTGAAGTAGTTCTGGAGGAATTTCAGATCGTCCAGGTCCATGGCCAGGCCCAGGGAGTCCAGCAGCGCCGTCAGCGCCGCCTCGTCCATGGCGGTGAAGCCCTCCACCGTCTGCACATGGTCCGGCACGGCGTAGGTACGCTCCAAAGTCTCCGGCTTTTCCATGGAGGCCTCCCGGCTCTCCACCGGGTTGACGACGTAGCCCCGGATCTTCTCCATATCCTCGGGGGACAGGCTCCCCCGGAGCAGATACACCTTGGCGTAGGACACCAGAGGCCGCTCCGCCCCGGCCATGAGCTGGATGCACTGGGCGGCGGAGTCAGCCCGCTGGTCGAACTGGCCCGGCAGGGCCTCCACCGCCAGCACGGTCCACTGTCCCCCCGGCATGGGGAACGTCTCGTCGTAGATCACATCCACCTGGGGCTCGGAAAAGACCACGGACTTGGCCCGCTCGAATACCTCCCTATCGACGCGGTCCACGTCGTAGCGGTTCAGGATGCGCACGTCCTCCAGGGCCTTCACGCCCAGAAAATCCCGCAGCCCGCTCAGAAGCCCGGCGCTCTCCGGGGATATGCCCGGCTTTTTCTCTACATATACGCGATATACCATGTGTACGGTATCTCCCTTTAGTTATTGAGCGCTTTCAGTGCCCGCCGGCCGATGTCATGGCGGTAAAATGCGTTGCCGAAGCGGACCTTCTCCACGTCGGCGTAGGCGGCCTGGATAGCCTCCGGCAGGGTGTCCGCCACGGCGGTGACGCCCAAGACCCGGCCGCCATAGGTCAGCAGCCTTCCGCTTTCCAACTTCGCCCCGGCCACATAGACCTTGGCCGCGAGCCCATCGTCATAGGTGATCTCGTAGCCCTTCTCATAGTGCTCCGGATAGCCCTCGCTGGCCATGATGACGCAGCAGGCGTTTTTCGCCGAGAAGCGGACGTCGGTCTTATCCAACGTCCCGTTCCGGCAGGCCAGCATGGCCTCCAGCAGGTCCGACTCCATCAGCGGCAGCACCACCTGGGTCTCCGGGTCGCCGAAGCGGCAATTGTACTCGATGACCTTGGGCCCGTCCGGGGTCAGCATCAGGCCGAAGTAGAGGCAGCCCTTGAAGGGGCGGCCCTCGGCCGCCATGGCGTCCACCGTGGGCTTGAAGATGGTCCGCATGCACACGTCGGCGATGTCCTTGGTATAATAGGGGTTCGGCGCCACGGTGCCCATGCCGCCGGTGTTCAGGCCCTGGTCGTTGTCATGGGCCCGCTTGTGGTCCATGGAGGACACCATGGGCTTGACAGTGCCCCCGTCGGTAAAGGCCAGCACGGACACCTCCGGGCCGGTGAGAAATTCCTCCACCACGATCTTATCCCCGCTGGCGCCGAACTGCCTGTCCTCCATGATGGAGCGGACCGCCTGTTCAGCCTCGGCGCGGGTCTGGGCGATGAGCACGCCCTTGCCCAGGGCCAGCCCGTCGGCCTTCACCACGATGGGCACGGGCGCGGTCTTTACGTATTCCAGCGCCTTGGCCGCGTCGTCGAAGGTCTCATAGGCCGCGGTGGGGATGCCGTACTTTTTCATCAGGTTCTTGGCAAACACCTTGCTGCTCTCAATGACGGCGGCCTTTTTGTCCGGCCCGAAGCAGGGCACGCCCGCCGCCTCCAGCGCGTCCACCATCCCCAGCGCCAG
>CANRDC010000094.1 GCA_947629245.1 uncultured Oscillospiraceae bacterium
GTGTTTTTGCAGACCTGGGTGAAGGTGAAGGAGAACTGGCGGGACTCCGACGCGCTGCTGCGAAATTTTGGATTTACGAACGAGTAATCAAACGGGACCCTCCGTGGCACAATAGAGCCATGAGGTGATCGCATGAAACAGGACCTTCTGTGGGAGCTGTTTGAGGATACGGGGGACCCGATGTGCTGGATACTTTACCGGCGCAGCGGGCCGCGATGACGGGGAACGTACATAAGATGTATGTGACGACAAGGGGCCTGGTGCTGCGCCAGGTCCGGTACAAGGAGGCGGACCGGATCCTGACGCTTCTGACGGCGGAGCAGGGAAAGCTCACGGTGAAGGCCAGGGGCGCGCTCCGCAAGGGAAGCCGCATGGGGGCGGCCAGCCAGGCGCTGTGCTATTCGGAGTTTACCCTCTTCGGCAACCGGGGCCGCTGGACGGCGGACGAGGGCTCCAGTCTGGAGCAGTTTCTGGGTCTGCGGGAGGACATCTCCCAGCTGGCCCTGGGGAACTATTTCGCCGAGATTCTGGACACGGTGTGCCCCGAGGAGCAGCCCGCGGGCCCGGCGCTGCAGCTGGCGCTGAACGCCCTGTACGCCCTGAGCCGGGGCGTCTACGGCCCGGAGCATGTGAAGGCGGTGTTCGAGCTGCGGCTGCTGTGCCTGGAGGGGTTCCAGCCGGAGGTGGCCGTCTGCGGCGTGTGCGGCAGGGAGGACCCGGACGGACCCATGTTCTCGCCCGCCTCCGGCATGGTCCACTGCGCCGGATGCGCCCCCGGCGCGGAGGGCGCGTCCGTGGCTCTGGACGGGGAGAGCCTGGCCGCCATGCGGCACATCGTGGCCGCGCCGCCGAGAAGGGAATTCTCCTTCGCCGTCCCGGAGCCGTCTTTGGAGCGGCTGGGCCGGGCGGCGGAGCAGTTCGTGCGGTATCAGCTGGATAAGAGCTTCTATTCTCTCGATTATTGGAAAAGTGTGAAATGAGCGAACTTTACGAAAAATCTTTGCAGACCATAGAGCTTCCGGCGGTGCTGGAGCTGCTGGCGGGCAAGGCGGCCTCCGACGGGGCCAAGGCCATGGCCAGGGCTCTGCGGCCCGCCGCGGAGCTGGGCCGGGTCCGGGAGCGCCAGGCGGAGACCACCAGCGCCAAGACCATGATGGAGACCAAGGGAAGCCCCTCCTTCTCCGGCTTGAAGGACGTGCGGCCTTCCCTGGCCAGGGCGGACATGGGCGGCATGCTCAACACCCGTGAGCTTTTGGACATCGCCGGGGTGCTGTTCTGCGCCCGTGCGGTATCGTCCTACGCCTCCGGCAGGGGGGACTGCGGGAATCTGAAACGGCTTTTCACGGCCATCGTCCCCAACCGGTTTTTGGAGGAGAAGATCACCTCCGCCATCACCGGGGAGGAGGAGATCGCCGACGGGGCCAGCCCGGAGCTGGCGGACATCCGCCGGAAGATGCGGGCGGCGTCGGCCAGGGCACGGGACGCCCTGCAGAAGATCATCACCGCCCCCAGCTACGCCAAGGTCCTGCAGGAGGCCATCATCACCCAGCGGGGCGGCCGGTTCGTGGTGCCCGTCCGGGCGGAGAAGCGGGGCGAGCTGCCGGGGCTGGTCCACGACGTGTCGGGCAGCGGCGCGACGCTTTTCGTGGAGCCCATGGGCGTGGTGAAGGCCAACAACGAGCTCAGAGAGCTGGGTGCCAGGGAGAAGGCGGAGATCGAGCGCATTTTGCTGGAACTGAGCGCCGAGTGCGCCGCCGCCCGCGGCGGCATCGACCTGGATTATACCGTGCTCACGGAGCTGGACCTGATCTTCGCCAAGGCGGAGCTGAGCTATTCTCTCAACTGCGGCGAGCCCATTTTGACGGAGAAGGAGCTCATCCTGAAAAAGGCCCGGCATCCGCTGCTGCCCAGGGGCACGGCGGTGCCCATCGACGTGACCCTGGGCGGGGAATTTGACGCCATCGTCATCACCGGCCCCAACACCGGCGGTAAGACGGTGACCTTAAAGACCCTGGGGCTCATGTGCGCCATGGCCGGATGCGGCCTGCACATCCCCGCCGGGGACGGCAGCGCCGTGCCGGTGGTGGAGAACATCCTGGCGGACATCGGCGACGAGCAGTCCATCGAGCAGTCCCTGTCCACCTTCTCCAGTCACATGGTGAACATCGTTGCCATATTAAAGGAATGTGGCCCCGGCAGCCTGGTGCTGCTGGACGAGGTGGGCGCGGGCACCGACCCCACGGAGGGCGCGGCCCTGGCCATCTCCATATTGGAATATGCTCGCAAGGCGGGGGCTTTGCTGGCCGCCACCACCCACTACGCGGAGCTGAAGGTCTACGCCACCAACACCCAGGGGGTGGTGAACGCCTCCTGCGAGTTCGACGTGCAGACGCTCAGACCTACTTACCGGCTGCTGGTGGGCATCCCCGGCAAGTCCAACGCCTTTGCCATCAGCCGGAGGCTGGGGCTGCCGGAGAGCATTATTGAGGACGCGGGCCGACGCGTCGACGCGGGCTCCACGGATTTTGAAAAGACCATCGAGCGGCTGGAGGCCCAGCGTCTGGCCCTGGAGAAGGAGACGGAGGCGCGGGAGCGGGCCAGCCGGGCCGCCCAGGAGGACGCCGCCCGTGCGGAGAAGATGCGCCGGGAGCTGGAGGTGCGGCTGGAGAAGGCGGAGCAGAAGGCCCGCCGGGACGCGGAGCGGATCATTAAGGAAGCACGCGCCGCCGCCGATGAGGCCTACCGCCAGATCGACCGGGAGCGGGCCATGAGCCTGGAGGAGGCGGACCACCAGCGGGTGAACGAGGCCCGCGCGGAGCTTCGCCGGAAGCTGAATCTGGCGGAGGAATCCGTCCGCAGCCGGGAGGATCTGGCCCCGGTCCGGGAGCGGAAGGCCCCCAGCCGTCCCATCCGGGAGGGGGACACGGTGGAGATGCTCGCCACTGGCCGCCATGCGGAGGTGCTCAAGGTCAATCCCAACGGTTCGCTGCTGCTCCAGGCGGGCATCATGAAGGTGACCGTCCCGGCGGAGGAGGCGAGCCTGGTGGAGCAGCCCGGAAAGAAAAAGCTGTCCGTGGCCGCCTCCGCTGGACAGGCGCTGCGCACAGCCTCCGTCAGCCGGGAGCTGGATATCCGGGGCATGATGGCCGACGAGGGGTCGCTTGCCGTGGAGAGGTATCTGGACGCCGCGTCCGCCGCCCGGCTACAGACCGTGACCATTATCCACGGCAAGGGGACAGGTGCCCTTCGCAGCGCCGTCCAGCAGCTCCTCAAGCGCAGCCGTCTGGTAAAAACCTACCGCCTGGGCCGCTATGGGGAGGGCGAGACAGGCGTAACAGTTGTGGAACTGAAATAATTTTTGATTTTCCAAACCGGCCGAACTGTGCAAGTCTCTAAAATATTAAGACAGGCCATTAAAACGATTGCGAATCGGGCAATAATTTGTTAATATATAGTAAACTTTCGTGTGAAAGGGATTGGTGTACTCCCATGATAAATCGTGAAGTTACCATCAACAACCAGGTAGGTCTCCATGCCAGGCCCGCCACCTTCTTCATCCAGAAGGCCAACGAGTTCAAGAGCGTCATCTGGATCGAGAAGGAAGACCGCCGCGTGAACGCGAAGAGCCTTCTGGGCGTCCTGTCTCTGGGCATCGTCAAGGGCACCACCGTCAACATCATTGCCGACGGCGCCGACGAGGCCGAGGCTGTGGAGACGCTCACCGACCTTATCGACAAAGAGTTTGCCGAGTAAGTCGCTTCTGCAAGAAACAAGGGGTGTGTGAAAGCACACCCTTTCTTGCTATTTGGATAGGTTTAAGGTCATGGACAAGATCGCGGAACTTCGGGAAAAAGCGAATAAGCTGCCGCTGCTCCCCGGCGTTTACATCATGCAAAACGCCGCCGGGGAGGTCATCTACGTGGGCAAGGCCAAGGCCCTGAAAAACCGTGTCACCAGCTACTTTCGCGGGGAGCATCTGCCCAAGGTGGCGGCCATGGTCAGCCATGTGGACGATTTCTCCGTCATCGTGGCGGCCTCGGAATTCGAGGCCCTGGTGCTGGAAAACAGCCTCATCAAGCGCCACAAGCCCCACTATAACATCCTCCTTCGGGACGATAAGACCTATCCCTTCCTGCGGCTGGATCTGCGTCAGGAGTACCCGGTATTCACCGTCGTGAACCGGATCGCCGAGGACGGGGCCCGGTACTTCGGCCCCTATGGGGGCCGGGGCGTGACCCACGGCATCCTGAACACCCTGTCCAAGGCCCTCAAGCTGCCGGTCTGCGGGAAAAAGTTCCCCCGTGACATCGGCAAGGCGAGGCCGTGCCTGAACCACCACATGGGCGTGTGCGACGGCTGGTGCCGGGGGGAGCCGGACGGGGCGGAGTACCGCCGCCGGATGGACCAGGCGGTGCAGCTCCTGTCCGGCGGGGCCAAAGAGCTCATGGTCCAGCTGGAGCGGGAGATGCTGGCCGCGTCGGAGCAGCTGCGGTTTGAGAAGGCCGCGGAGCTGCGGGATAGGCTCGCGGCGGTGAAGGAGCTCAATAACCGGCAGACGGTGCTGAAGGCCGCCCGGGCGGACGTGGACGCGGTGGGCTTTGCTCGCAGCGCCCGCACCAGCTTTGTGGTGCTCCACTACGCCGACGGGGACCTGGCCGGGAAGGATCTGGAGCAGATGCCGGAGCCTGTGGAGGACGACGCGGCGGCTGTGTCGGCCCTGGTCCGGCAATACTATACCCGCCGGGGCGCCTGGCCCCGGACGGTGCTGCTGCCGGTGGAGATCGAGGACGGGTCGCCGCTGGAGCAGCTTCTCACGCAAATGGCGGGCCGCAAGGTGGAGCTTGTCACGCCCCGGCGGGGCGTGAAGCGGGAGCTTTTGGAGGCCGCCGCCCGCAACGCCCGTGAGGAGAGCGCCCGGGCCGAGAGCGAGGCGGAGCGCCGCAGCAAGACATTGGAGTGGCTGCAAAAGATGCTGGGGCTGGATACGCCCATCCGCCGGATGGAGTCCTTCGACATCTCCAACACCGGGGATTTCGGCATCGTGGCCTCCATGGTGGTATTCCAGGACGGCAAGCCCACCCGGAGCCAGTACCGGAAATTCAAGATGAAGACCGTGGCCCATCAGGACGATTTCGCCAGCATGCGGGAGGTCATCGGCCGCAGACTCGCCCACTTCAACGAGGGGGATGAGAAATTCGCGCCCCTGCCGGACGTGCTGCTGATCGACGGGGGCGTGGGCCAGGTGGCGGCGGCGCTGGAGGCCATGGCCGAGCAGGGCCATGGGGACATCCCCGTGTTCGGCATGGTGAAGGACGACCGGCACCGGACCCGCGCCCTGACCACCCCGGACGGGCGGGAGATCGGCATCGCCGCCAATCCCGCGGTGTTCGCGCTGATCGGGAATATCCAGGAGGAGACCCACCGCTTTGCCATCACCTATCACAAGACCCTGCGGAAAAAGACCATCGGCTCGAAGCTGGACGGCATCCCCGGCGTGGGGGAGAAGCGGCGGGCGGCGCTTTTGAAGAAGTTCAAGAGCGTGAAGGCCGTGGCCGCCGCCTCGGAGGCGGAGCTGACTGCGGTGGTGGGAAAACAGACGGCCAAGGCCGTATACGAGCACTTCCATAAGGAGGAGAGCTCCGGAGAATAAAAGAGCGGGAGCGAAGCCCGGTCAGGGCGAGCCGCGCGGCATTCCCGCGCGTCAAAGTCGAAATCCGCTGTGCGACAGGATTTTGACTTTCTGCAAGGGGGAATTCACTTTCCCCTTGCAGTTCCAATAACTCATGGGGAGGAACGACACATGAGGGTCATTACCGGCACGGCTCGCGGCCGCAAGCTGCAAGAGCCGAAGGACATGTCCGTCCGGCCCACCACCGACATGGTGAAGGAGGCCATATTCAGCATCGTCCAGTTCGACGTGCCGGGCCGACGGGTACTGGACCTGTTCGCAGGCACGGGACAGCTTGGCATCGAGGCGCTGAGCCGGGGAGCCCGCGAGTGCGTGTTCGTGGACAGCAGCCCCGCGTCCCTGGCCCTGGTGCGGAAGAATCTGGAGATCTGCAAGATGCAGGCCCCGGTGATCCGCGCCGACGCCGCCAGCTTTCTGGAAAACTGCGGCAAGTTCGATCTGGTGTTCATGGACCCGCCCTACCACGACGGGCTGTATGACAAAATCCTCCAGAATGCTTTTCGATTTGACATATTAAACGATGGTGGTATAATACTTGTCGAAAGTATGCGGGACGAGCCGCTGCCGCAGGCCCAGCCGCCCTATGAGATGGGCCGGGTCTACCGGTACGGAAAGATATCCCTGACCACATACAGGAGAAGTACGACATGACCACAGCCATCTATCCCGGCAGCTTCGACCCCATCACCCTGGGGCATCTGAACATCATCCGCCGGGCAGCCAGGATCTTCGACCGCGTCGTCGTGTGCGTGATGAAAAACCGGGAGAAGACCCCCATGTTCACCATCGAGGAGCGGATGGATATGGTCCGCCGGTCCACGGAGCGGTTCGGGAACGTCCAGGTGGCCACCACGGACAAGCTGCTGGCGGAATACGCCCGGCAGTATAAGGGCGCGGTGATCGTGAAGGGACTGCGGGCGGTGTCGGATTTCGATTACGAGTTTCAGATCGCGCTGGTGAACAAGAAGATGAATCCGAATTTGGAGACGCTGTTCCTCACGTCCAGTGAGAAATACATGTTCCTCAGCTCCACGGTCGTAAAAGAGATGGCGGCCTACGGGGCGGACCTGACGGAGTTCGTGCCGCGGGAGATCATACAAGACGTGATAGACAAGACCAAAAACAGGAGGCAGACAGAGAAATGAACGAAAATCAGGGCATCCTTGAACTGATCGAAATGCTGTATACCATGATATCTGACGCCTGGGGCGTGCCCCTGGGGCAGGACAAGTGCCTGGTGGACCGGGAGAAGGCTCTGGGGCTGATCGAGGAGATCAAGGCCCAGCTTCCTGCGGAGATGGCGGAGGCCAAGCGTCTTGTGTCTGCCCGTGACGAGTTCATCCGCAACGCCAAGAAGGAGGCCGAATCCGTCCGGAAGCTGGCGGAGGAGCGGGCCCGCAAGCTGGTGGACGAGCAGGAGATCGTCCGTGCGGCCAAGGCACGGGCCGAGGAAATGATCGCCACGGCGGACAACAAGTCCCGCGAGTTGCGCCGGGCGGCCAACGAATATATCGCCGAGTCTCTGCAGGGCGCGGAGGAATCCGTGGGCCAGGCGCTGAAGCTGGTCCGGGAATCCCGCTCCCGTTTCCGTGCCGCCGCCTCGGGCAGCGGCTATGCCCCCCAGCGGGAGCAGTAAGCGGTCTTCGCGCGAATATGACCAGGGAAAGCCCGGCTATAGGGACGTAATTTGAAAACACCAGATCCAGCCGCACGGCGTTAGCAAAGGCGGAGGACAGCATAGAGAGCGGAAAGCTTTCTGTGCTGTCTTTCTTTATGTTTGGTTTCACGACCGCGCATGGATGCGGTAAAGCTCTCCCCTTGACTTTCTCTTTTCCGTCTGTTATAATCAGAAACAGATGTTGCGAAACATAAGTTTCTTATTATAGGAGGATAGACCATGCCGCCGAAATGCAAATTTACAAAGGAAGAGATCGTGAAAGCTGCCCTGGACCTGACACGGGCAGAGGGGATCGACGCGCTTACGGCAAGGGCGCTGGGAGCAAAGCTGGGCTCGTCGCCAAAACCGATTTTTACCGTCTTTGAAAATATGGAGGAAGTACAAGCAGAAGTGCAAAAGGCGGCGAAAGCTCTCTATGCCGGGTATATTCGAGTCGGCCTACATCAAGAATTGGCATTTAAGGGCGTAGGTACGCAGTACATCTTGTTTGCTATCAAAGAGCCAAAACTGTTTCAATTGCTCTTTATGTCCGAACAGCCACAGAAACCGTCTGTGGCGGGTATTCTCCCGATCATAGATGAAAGCTATGATCAAATATTGCAGTCCGTTCAGAACGGATATGGACTTGGTGAGAAAGACGCTGAAAACCTTTACCGGCATTTGTGGATATACACCCACGGGATAGCAGTGCTTTGCGCGACGAATATGTGTTCCTTTACCGCCGAGGAGATCAGCGGCATGATGACCGAGGTTTGCAGGAGCTTGCTGAAAGAAATCAAGGGATATAAAGCATAAAAATGAAAAATATTATTCAAATTGATCACTTGAGCAAAAGCTTCCGTGATGTAAAAGCAGTACAGGATTTAAGTTTTAGCGTTCGGGAAGGCGAACTCTTCGCTTTTCTTGGGATTAACGGCGCAGGCAAATCAACTACCATCAACATTATGTGCGGTCAGCTATCAAAGGATAGCGGCGACATTCTAATCGACGGTCACAGCCTCGATCATGATTTGAATGCCATTAAACTGGAGCTCGGCGTCGTTTTTCAAAATTCCGTCCTTGATTCGGCACTTTCCGTTTATGATAACTTGGAGAGTCGTGCTGCGTTGTACGGTATTGTTGGAAAAGCATTTCGGGAAAGACTTTCTGTACTTTCTGAAATGCTTGCATTTGAGGACATATTAAAACGGACAGTAGGAAAGCTCTCAGGAGGACAGCGCCGAAGAATTGATATCGCCCGAGCTTTATTTCACAGACCTAAAATCCTTATTCTCGACGAACCCACAACGGGACTTGATCCGCAAACTCGTAAAAACCTATGGGATGTGATCTCCGACCTTCGTAAAAACGAGAACATGACCGTATTCCTTACCACGCACTATATGGAAGAAGCGTCCGAAGCGGATTATGTTATCATTCTTGACAACGGAAAAATTTCTGCGGAAGGAACACCGCTTGAACTGAAAAACGCCTATACCGGGGACTATATCACGATCTACGGGGCAAGTGAAGCCGAGGTAAAGAGCCTTGAAACAGAATATGAGCCGATCAAAGACACTTACCGCCTGTTTGTTCCAAATACAAGAGCGGCAACAGAACTGATTATGAAAAATCCCGGTGTGTTCGATGATTATGAGATAACAAAGGGTAAAATGGACGATGTTTTTCTTGCCGTTACAGGAAAGAAACTTGTGGGAGGTGCTGAAAAATGAGCACGGCATTCACTCTTATAAAGAGAAATATAAAGCTGTTTTTCAAAGACAAGGGAATGTTCCTTACTTCTTTGATCACGCCGGCTATCCTGCTTGTCCTTTATGTGACTTTTCTCGGTAATGTGTATCGCAACAGTTTTACTCCGAATCTGCCGGAATCCCTTCCTCTTTCAGATCGTCTGATCGATGGGCTTGTAGGCGGACAACTTATTTCGTCTATTCTTGCTGTATCCTGCGTGACGGTCGCTTTTTGCGCCAACTTCTTGAGCGTGCAGGATAAGGCGAACGGCGCCATCAAGGATCTGAAAATTTCCCCTGTCAATTCCTCTCTGCTTTCCATGAGTTACTATATCGCCTCTTTGGTTTCTACGCTCACGATCTGCTTTGTGGCAACAGGCATATGCCTTGCGTATGTGGCATTTGTGGGATGGTATATGTCGGCAGTGGATGTGATTCTACTTTTTCTCGATGTTTTATTGCTCGCCTTGTTTGGAACAGCGCTTTCCTCGATCATCAACCTGTTTTTATCAACGCAAGGGCAGATTTCCGCAGTCGGTACGATCATCAGCGCAGGATACGGATTTATATGCGGGGCGTATATGCCGATTTCATCTTTTGGATCGGGCCTTCAAAAAGTCCTCTCGTTCCTTCCGGGAACATACGGGACAGCTCTTGTTCGTAACCATGCGATGCAAGGCGTTCTTTCTGAAATGAACAAGCAGGGCATTCCCATGGATGTCATAGAGGAAATAAAGAATGCTTTGGATTGCAACCTGTATTTTTTCGGACATCAAGTTGAAATTTCGTCAATGTATCTGATCCTCGGTGTAACCGTTGCGATCCTGATAGGCGTTTACATACTGATCAACCTAATGAGAAAAGGGATCCGTGAATAGGAGCAAAACAGAATGATTGCAGTATCAGACATTACAAAATCTTATGGGACCGGTGGAAATAGAAATCAAGTGCTGAAAGGTATCAACTTGCAAATTGCCGATAGAGATTTCACCGTAATTTTAGGTGCGTCGGGGTCGGGTAAATCCACCTTTTTGAATGTAATTTCGGGACTGGAACGCCCCGACAGCGGAAGCGTTGTATATGGAACGAGCGATATTACAAAATTGTCCGATGGAGAATTGACGAGGTTTCGCAAGGACAATATCGGTTTTATCTTCCAACAGTATTATCTGCTCCCGAATATGACTGTCGAAAAGAATGTACGAAT
>CANRDC010000095.1 GCA_947629245.1 uncultured Oscillospiraceae bacterium
GCCGGCGCGGAGAACACCTATACCGTGGAGTGCATGATGCACGACCACAAGGCCCTCCAGTCCGCCACCAGCCACTATTTCGGCGACGGCTTCACCCGCGCCTTCGACATCACCTTCCAGGATAAGAACAACCAGTCGGTCTATCCTCACCAGACAAGCTGGGGCTTCACCACCCGGTCCATCGGCGGGCTCATCATGACCCATGGCGACGACCGGGGCCTGGTCCTTCCCCCCAGAGTGGCTCCGGTCCAGGTTGTTGTGCTGCCCATCGCCGCCCACAAGCCCGGCGTGCCCGAGGCGGCGGAGAAGCTGGTGGAGCGGCTGAAGGCCGTCGGCCTTCGGGTCAAGGGCGATTTCTCCGACAACAGCCCCGGCTGGAAGTACGCCGAGTATGAGATGAAGGGCGTGCCTCTGCGGCTGGAGATTGGCCCCAGGGACCTGGAGAACGGTCAGGCCGTGGCGGTCCGCCGGGATAACCAGGAAAAGACGTTCATCCCTCTGGACGAGCTGGAAAACACGGTCCCTACCCTGCTTGAGACAGTGCAGAAGGCCCTGTTCGACAAGGCCAAGGCCAATCTGGACAGCCACACCTGGCCCGCGGCCACGGTGGAGGAAGTGAAGGAGAAGGCCCAGGACGGCTTCGTCAAGACCATGTGGTGCGGCGACGCCGCCTGCGAGGAGAAGATGAAGGAGCTGGCCGGTGTGTCCAGCCGGTGCATCCCCTTTGCCCAGGAGCATTTGGGCGACACCTGCCCCTGCTGCGGCCGTCCCGCCAAGCATATGATCATCTGGGGCGTGGCCTACTGATGGGCATCAGGTAAATAAAGTAAGGACCCGCTGCGACGCGTTGTGCAGCAGGTCCTTTTTTACGGTTCGGCCGCGTCCTCCGTCGGCAGGCGGCGGAAGAAGTGGATCAGGAAGGGGACTGAGAGCACCCCCGCCATCACGTCCGCGATGGGCTGGGCGTACATGACCCCCGGCAGGCCCCACAGGCGGGTGAGGATCAGCAGCAGGGGGATGAAGCAGGCGCCGCTTCGCAGCGTGGACAGGAGGGTGGCCCGCCAGGAAAAGCCGATGCTCTGAAAGAGCATGGTGGAGCACACGGACAATGGCATGAACAGCAGCGCCCCGCACTGGGCCCGCATGGCGGGCACGGCGATGGCGATCACCTCCGGGTCGTCCCGCATGAGCCGGGCGACGGAGGCGGCCAGAACGCCGCCGGCCAGGGCGAAGGCGGAGATCATGGCCGTGCCGAAGCCGATGGTGAAGAAAAAGCCCTTGCGCACACGGGAATAGAGCCGTGCGCCGTAGTTGAAGCCGGACACGGGCTGGAAGCCCTGGCCGATGCCGAGGCCCACGCAGAACAGGAAGTTGCACACCCGGTTGACGATGCTCATGGCGGCGATGGCCGCGTCCCCGTACAGACCGGCGTTGGCGTTCAGGACCATGGTGGACACGCTGTTGAGCCCCTGCCGGGCCAGACTGGGCAGACCGGCCACGACGATGCTTTTGACGGTGCCGCCCAGCAGAGCGGGGCCGGGCTTTATGGGCAGATCGTCCTTGGGGATGCCGTCCTCGGGCGGCGCCCACAGGGGCAGATAGCGCGGGGAAAACACGGTCTGGGTCTTGCGCCGCAGGAACATGGACAGCAAAATGGCGGCGCTGACGTACTGGCTCAATGCGGTGGACAGTCCCGCCCCGGCGATGCCCATGTGAAAGCCCATCATGAACAGCGCGTCGCCGAAGATGTTCAGCACGCCGCCGCTGACCAGGCCGACCATGGCGAAGGCGGCCCGGCCCTCATAGCGGAGGATGTTGTTCATGACGCAGCTGGTGACCATGGCGGGGGCGGCCAGCAGGATGCAGGCGGCGTAGGTGCGGGCATAGGGGAGGATGGTGTCCGTGGAGCCAAGCAGGCGGCACAGAGGCGTGAGAAAGACGAGACCCAGCGCGCCGATGGCAAGACCGCACAGCAGCGAGGCGAAAAACGCCGTGGAGGAGAACTGCCGGGCCCGCTGCAGATGTCTGGAGCCCAGCAGCCGGGAGATATGGCTGCCGGAGCCGTGGCCGAACATGAAGCCCACCGCCTGCAATATGCTCATCATCCCGAATACCACGCCCGTAGCGCCGGAGGCGCTGGTGCCGATACGGCCCACGAACCAGGTGTCCACCACGTTGTACAGGTTGGTGACCAGCATGCTGAGGGTGGTGGGCAGGCCCAGCTCCAGGATCAGGGAGGAGACGCTCTGCCGGGACATCTTTTCATACTGCGTGGCGTATTTTTGCGCGCGGACGAGGGCCATAGCGGCGGGCGCCTCCTTCAAATATCAGATGCAACCATTTTACAACGATTTTCAAAAAACGCAATAGGGACGACCCCCGGGAAATTTGATGCCGCTCAGCGGCAACCTTGTTGCCAGGGCTCCCATCGCAAACCAGCGCAGCGTTTGCGATGGGAAAAGGAAGAAGAGCTTTGACCGATGGAGGAGCCCCGCTTGCGGGGATCTGACATCGTCAAAGCTCTTCTGACGTGGCGGAGAAGGGGGGATTCGAACCCCCGATACCCTTTTGGGGTATACACGATTTCCAATCGTGCGCGCTCGACCAGGCTACGCGACTTCTCCATGCCTGCCGGACTTGCATTTTCTATGCAATTCAAGCTTGTTTATGCAATCAAGCCTATTTATTATAAACGCGCCCGGCGGGAAAGTCAAGAAGTATTTCAGCGCGCGAGGGCTTTTTCGGCGGCCTGGGCCACATGGCTCACCAGCACGGCGGTGGTCACGGCGCCGAGACCGCCCGGTACCGGGGTGATGGCGGAGACCACCGGCTCCGCCTCGTCGAAGCGCACATCGCCCCGGAGCTTCCCGATGGTCGGGTCCATGTGGATGCCCACATCCACCACCGTGGCGCGCGGGCCAAAATGCTCTGCGCCAAGAAACCCCATCTTTCCGATGGCGGCCACCACGATATCCCCCCGCCTGGTCTGGGCGGCCAGGTCCTTCGTGCCGCTGTGGCAGATGGTGACGGTGGCGCCTTCGGCCATGAGCAGCATGGCCGCCGGGCGGCCCACCACCAGGCTCCGCCCGGCCACCACGGCGTGGGCCCCCTTCAGGGGGACGCCGTAAAACTTCAAAAGCTCCACCACCGCCTGGGCGGTGCAGGGCGCGAAGCCCTCGCCGCCGCCCGTGAACACCCCGGCCAGGGATCCGTCCGTGACCCCGTCCACGTCCTTGGCGGGCAGCAGGGCTTTCCGGGCGGCCTCGTTGTCCAGGGGCGCGGGCAGGGGCCGCATCATGAGGATGCCGTGGACGGCGTCGTCCCGGTTCAGAGTCTCCAGCGCCTGCATGAACGCCCCCTGGGAGACATCCGGCGGCAGGACCACGCTGCGGACCTCCACCCCCGCGGCGGCGCAGCGCTTGAGGGCCCCCCGCTCATAGCTCAGGTCCTCGGGCCTCTCGCCCACCCGCAATATCGCCAGCGTGGGCGTGACGCCCTTTTCTCTCAATGCGGCGGACAGCTCCGCCGTCTTTGCCGTCAGCGCCTCCGCCACGGGCGCGCCCTTCAAAATGGTCGCCATCAGCAATACCTCCTGTAAATGTCCGCAAAGACCTTCTCGGCCCGTTTTCCATACTCGTCCATCAGCCGGTCTGCCTCGCCGTCGATCGCCCCGGCATAGGCCCGGTCCTTCATGGACTTGGTGTTCACCTTCACATTCACCGCCGCGCCGTACAGCGCGCCCCGGCACAGCGCCGCGCCGGTGGCGGCGTCGGATACCGCCAGCGCGCTTCCCATGGCGGCGAAGCCCTCCATGAGCTCGACCGCCTCACAGCAAAGGCGCAGTATCCGCAAGGGCGCCTCCGCCGCCAGACGCAGACATCGCTCCAGCTCCGCCTCCCGGCCAGGGTCGTCCCTGGGGATGGAATAGGCCCGGCTCAGAGGCGTAAAAGCCTCCGCGTCGGCATCGATCATGGCCAGAAGCTCCCCGCTCAGAGCCTTGGCCCGGTCCGTCAGATCCCGCATCTGCTCTTCGACAGCGGCGTATTTGGGCTTGCCCAGGGTAAGCTCCCCCACCATGGAGCCAAGCGCCGCGCCCAGAGCCCCCGCCAGCGCCGAGGCCCCGCCTCCGCCGGGCACGGCGGCCTTGGAGGCCAGCTTTTCGGTGAATCCGGTCAGTGTCATGTCTTTCAGTTCCATAGTCTCTCCTTCAACAATAGCTTGCGCAGGTGGCCGATGTAGTACAGCGACCCGAAGGCGCACACAGGTTCGTCATATTCCCGACACAGGGCCAGCGCCTCCTCCAGCGTCCGTGCCGCCTGGGCGGGCGCGGTCCGGACCGCCCCGGCCAGCTCCGCCGCTGGCAGGGCCCTGGGGCCATCCTCCGGCGTGACGCACACGAACCGGGCCGCCAGGGGCTCCATGAGCTTCAGTATGCCCCGCCAGTCCTTGTCCGCCATCACCCCCATGAGCATGGTACACTTCCGGTCCGGCAGATACGCCCGCAGCCCCGCCGCCAGCGCCGCCGCTCCGTGGGGGTTGTGGGCCCCGTCCAGGATGAAAGGCGGCGTGCCGGGGACGTATTCGAACCGGCAGGGCCATTTTGCCGCCGCCAGTCCCGCCCGGATGTCCGCCTCGTCCAGCCCCAGCGTCCGCGCCGCCTCAATGACGGCGCAGGCGTTCTCCGCCTGGTGCCGTCCCAACAGGGCGATGTCCACGTCGGCCATGTCCCCATAGGAGAAACGCTGTCCCTCCAGAGAAAAAGTCCCATAATGGATTTTGGTTATGTCAACCAAATGCAGGGGCGCGCCCGCCGCCTGGCACCGAGCCTTTATCACTGCCAGCGCCTGGAGCGGCTGAGGCGCGCACACCACGGGACAGCCGGGCTTTACGATACCGGCCTTCTCCCCCGCCACGGCCTCCAGCGTGCCGCCCAGCAGGTTGGTGTGGTCCAGGCCGATGGGCATGAGCACCGATACGGCGGGCCTTTCGAGCACATTGGTGGCGTCCAGCCGCCCTCCCAGACCGGTCTCCAGCACCACATAGTCGCAGCGCCGCTCGGCAAAGTACAAAAACGCGGCGGCGGTCATCTTCTCAAAATAACTTGGCTCGTCCAGACCCTCGCAGGCGGCCCGG
This sequence comes from uncultured Oscillospiraceae bacterium, assembly GCA_947629245.1. Classification (GTDB taxonomy): domain Bacteria; phylum Bacillota; class Clostridia; order Oscillospirales; family Oscillospiraceae; genus CAJOIG01. Next base: position 5,134 of record CANRDC010000095.1, read on the forward strand.
ACCCGCTCCGTGAGGCGGGCGAAGTCATAAATATTTATGTCAACTCCATCCACTTTGACGCGCTCCCAGGGCCCGGTCAGGTCCGGGGAGGTATACAGGCCCGTGCGGTATCCGGCGGCCTGTAAGACCGCGGCGGTCATGGCGGCGCAGGAGCCCTTGCCGTTGGTACCGGCGATGTGCACGCAGCGAAGGCCCGCCTGGGGGTCCGCCAGCCTCGCGCACAGAGAGCGCATCACTTCCAGGCCGGGGGCGTGGGTGAATTTGGGCGTGGCGGTATAAAATTGGAGAATGTCAAAGTCGTTGTCCATAGGACCAGTATAACACACTTGTCCGCGCCGGAAAACCTTTTCAGGCGGCGATTGACTTTTTTGGTGATTTGGGATAGAGTGAGCGGCGGAGGGATGCAAATGCACGACGAATTGACGGCGGTGGACATCCGCAAGATGCAGGAGGAGATCGATTACCGGGAGACGGAACTGCGCCCAAAGCTCATCGAGGACGTGCAGACTGCCCGGGGGTTCGGGGACCTGTCGGAGAATTTTGAATACAAGGCCGCCAAACAGGCCAAAAATAAGAACGAGAGCCGCATCCGGTATCTGAAGCGGATGATCGCCTCGGCGGTGGTGATCGATGGCAAGTCCGAGGCGGACGAGGCGGGCCTGTTCGACCGGGTGACGCTGTTCATGGAGGACGAGAACGAGGAGGAGACCATCACCCTGGTGACCACTCTGCGGCAGAATCCGGCCAAGGGCCTTATCAGCAAGGAGTCTCCCGTGGGCCAGGCGGTCCTGGGCCACAAGGCGGGCGACCGGGTGTTCGTACAGGTGGGGGAGCATGGGGGCTACTGGGCTCAGATCCGGGCCATCGAAAAGGGCGTCGACGACGACACCATGGAGATCAGCCCATATTGAGGAGGACGTAAGATGGACAAATTGAATGTGGATGTGTTCAACGCCTTTGAGGGCGACTGGGCCCTGGTGACCGCCGGGGTGCGGGGGGACTACAATACCATGACCATCGGCTGGGGCGGCCTGGGGACCCTCTGGAGCCGACCGGCTGCCACGGTCTATGTGAAGAAGAACCGGTATACCCATGAATTTATGGAGAAAAACGACTGGTTCACCGTGAGCTTCTTCCCTGCGGAGTACCGGAAAGCCCTGGGCTATCTGGGCTCCCACTCCGGCCGGGACGGGGACAAGGTGGCCGCGTCGGGTCTGACGCCGGTGTATCTGGAGAACGCTGTGACCTTCCGGGAGGCAAGCGTGACGCTGCTTTGCCGGAAGATGTACGCCCACGACTTCGACGTGGCCAAGGTGCCGCCCAGCGTGGCGGATGACTACTATAAAACGGAGCCGCCCCACACCGTGTACGTGGGCGAGGTCGTGGAGATATTGAAATAAGATCGGGTCAAAATAGAATCATCCCCGGCGGGAAGCGCGTCCCGCCGGGGATGATTTTGCGCCTATTCGCTCAAAGACCGGAGGTATACGTCCAGCAGCTTGAGCGCGGTCTCCCTGTCCTTGGAGGAGCAGGCCCGGAGCCGGGAGAGGATATCCTCTTCGTAAGCCGTAAGATGATCTGAGGGCGGGAACTGAATGATGTCGGAGGTCTCGATGTAGATATCCTCCGCTTCCAACAGGGCGGTCTCAAGCGTTTTGCGGCTCAAAGCGTTCCCGCTGATAACAGGCAAGGCGTCCAGCGCTTGAGAGGCCGCGGCGCAAACAGTGTAATACATTTTCTGATAGTCCGGCATGGATGGCGCCCTCTCTCAAAATATAATGCTATTAGCGCTAGTTATTATAATGCTAGTGACATCTTCAAGCCCATACCGGTATTCAATAAACTAAAAACTAAAAAGTGAGGCGGTGTTGACATGAAACAGGCGAAACAGATCAATCTTACGATCGGGGCCAACATCCAAAAGGCTCGGGTAAAGGCCCATATGACGCAGGAGCAGCTCTCGGAGCGCATCGGCATAGGCGCGACGAGCCTGTCCGCTATTGAGCGGGGCGCGGTCGGCGTATCCCTGACCACTCTGCGGAATATATGCGGGACGCTGTCCGTGTCGAGCGACGTTCTGCTCTTTGGGGACGACCTTCCCCAAAACGACGTGCGCGACCTGGCCGACCGGCTGGCACGCCTGTCTCCGGATCAATTCGAGATCGTGAGTCAAGTGTTCGCCCAGCTTTTGGCGGCGTTTTCGCTGCGTTGACAGGACAGAAGCGCATAATAGAGCATCCCCGGCGGGAGATGGTCCCGCCGGGGATGATTTTACCTTCATTCCTCCGCCCACAAAAGCGTCGTGTCCCGCTTGACGCAGACTCCGTCGGGCCGGGCCTGGAAGGTGGAAAAGCTCTCTGCGCCCGCGTCCACCAGCTCCCGGCTGACCATGTCGCCGTCGGGGCCGGTCTTGTGGGTTTCCACCACCAGATAGGCGCACCCCGGCTCCGGGGTCAGGCTCTCCGGCACCTGGCCCGGCGCGCAGCTTTTCCGGTCCAGCACGCCGCTGTCCTCGTCCATCTGCAAGATGACGATCTTGCTGGGGGCGTTCATGATCTCCACCCGCACGGCCAGGTCGCAGCCCGTGACGGTGCTCTTGCCGTCGGGGCCGGTGGTGGTGACGGAGTCGCTGAGGGTATGGGTGGACGCCTCCCCCTCCACAGTCCCTTCCATGTAGATACCTGTGCCGGCTGTCAGATACACAGTCCCATCGGGGGTCTGATAGACCGGGTTGAAGTGGTATCGGACGCGGCCGCCGGGGACGTGATAGATCGTGGCCTCCAGCTCCACGCTCTCGCCCTCGTCGGTGGAGGTCACATGCATACCGTTGCCGGTGAGTCCCTCGTCCAGGTGGCTGGCGATGCCGGTCTCGGCTTCGCTTTCGTACCGATAGGCATAGAAACCGAGACCCTCCAGACCTTCAAAGACCCAGTCGCCGTTATCCTTTTGCGTGGCCCAGATGCGGCCCCCGTAGGCCTCGCTGTCCTGGGGGGATATGACCGTCTCGCCGCCCTCTACCAGCTTATCGGCGTTGTCGCTGAAATAGGTATCATAGTCGAACAGGTCCAGATATTCCTCCGTGGCGAATACCCCGATGAGCTGGTCCTGCTCCGCCGTCTGCTCGCTCTGCTCCGGGTCCGCCAGCTGACACCCGCCGCAGCCCAGCAGAAAGCTCAGACAAGTGAGAAATGCGAAAAGTCTCTTATTCATCGTTTTCATCCTCCAAGTTCCCGTCGAATTTCAGAATGTCCCCCACGTCGCAGTCCAGAAAGTAGCAGATGCGGTTGACAGTGCCGAAGCGCACGCCCTTGGCCTTGCCGCTTCGGAGGATGGAGAGATTTGCCTCCGTGACGCCCACCTTGGCGCACAGCTCCCTGGCCGTCATGCCCCGTGCGCGGAGGACGTCGTCCAGATATACCCGGATCGCCATGGCCGCGCCCTCAGATGAACAGGTCGTTGTCGTCCTTGAGGGCCTTGCCCGCCCGGAGAGACCGGGCCAGCAGCAGCGCCCCCAGGGCCAGGGCCATGGGCGTCAGAGGCACGCTCAGGTCGTACGACTGGGAGTAGAGCCGGGAGGCGAACGCCAGCTGGGCCAGCTGCAAGCCCGCCCCCATCAGGGCCGTGGCAGCAAGTGTCAGGGCGCACCGGCGGGACAGGGTGTCCGCCGCCGCCACCGTCTCCTGGGAGTAGGGGTCCCGGCCCCAGGCCGCCAGCAGGTCCCATCCCGCCAGGACCGCCGCCAGGTCCAAGAGATACGCCCCGGCGCTGACGGCGCACCGCAGAGCCAGGAACGCGTAGGTGGTCCCAAGCGCTGGGTTGCCCTGGTTACCGGCCCGGAGGGAGGCCAGAGCGTTCAGCATGGCAAAAGGACTGGCCCCAAAGGCCCCAAACACCGCCAGCGCCGCCAGCGCGCCCAGGGCCCAGAAGCCGCAGCGCAGCAGCTTTGTCCCATCCGCCGCCCGGCAGGCCCGCAGGGCCCGCAGCGCCAGATACGCGATCAGCGCGGACCAAAAAGCGCCGCCCATTATGGCCGTGCCCATGGCCCCTCCCACGGGACCCAGCCACCTGACGAGCACGCCGGGATTCACCGCCCCGTACAGCGTAAAGCCCGCCAGCGCGCTCATGAGCGGCAGCAGCGCGTCCTCCGCCCTGAGCCGCCGTTTCAGGGCCCGGACCAGAAGCCAGACCAGCGGCAGCAGCGTGACCAGCGCGAACAGCCCCACCGCCCCGGCGTTGCCCGCCCCTCCGGCCAGGCTCATCTGCCGCAGCAGCCGCCCCAGAGGCTGGAAGGGGAAGGCCGCGGCCCCGGCCAGCGCCGCGCCCTCCGGCCGCCAGATCAGCGCTGCCGCGAGGCATACCGCCGCCTCAACCCCCAGCCAGGGTACTATGCGCCTGTGTTCCATGATGTCGCCTCCAAAATTATCGTTTTATTTAACTTTCTGACCGCAGTATAAGGCAGAAATTATTGTTTGTCAATAATTTTTTGCGTAAATGAGTCCCGAGGCGGCGGCTTCGCTTCTTTATGACGGGCAGTCCGCGGCGCATGGGAGCGGGCGGCTGTCCCACGCTCCGGGCGGGCGGCAGACGCCGCCTTCGTAACGCGTGGTATGAACCTCCTGGAATTGGGAAAACTAGTAGCAAATTTCCGGAGAGGTGACAAAATGACCACACAGATCACAGCGGTCTTTGACGACCGGGACGGGGCGGACCTGGCCCTGATGCGCCTCAGGCGCAACGGCATCGAGTATTCCATCGCGGAGATGCGGGCTCCGGACCGGAAGACGGAGAGCGACATGCCCCTTGTGAACATGAGCCCCGCCTACGGCCACGCGGCCACCGACGGCTTCATGCCGGGGGAGGTATACGCGGCGGTGCTGAACTCCCGTGCGGTGATGGAGCGGACCCGCGCCGCCGCCGGACAGGCCCGGCTCACCCTGAACGTCCGGGCGGACCAGGTGCTGCGGGCGAGAGAGATCATCTCAACAGTCAAGGGACGGGTACTTTAATCCTGCCCTTTGATCAGGTCCCAATACTTTTTCGCGGCCTGTTCGGTCTTGTTGTCGCCGTATTCGTAGTAATGGGCGTCCTTCAGGCTGTCGGGCAGGTACTGCTGGGCCACCCA
>CANRDC010000096.1 GCA_947629245.1 uncultured Oscillospiraceae bacterium
CCAGTTCTTCTTGGAGAAGCCGTCCACGACAGCCTGGGTGGCGGTGGAGGCGTGCACGGTGGTCATCAGGCCCTCGACGATGCCGAAGTTGTCATTCAGGACCTTGGCCATGGGAGCCAGGCAGTTGGTGGTGCAGGAAGCGTTGGAGACGAACTGCATATCGGCGGTGTACTTCTCCAGGTTCACGCCGCAGACGAACATCGGGGTGTCGTCCTTCGCGGGGCCGGACATGACGACGACCTTGGCGCCGGCGTCGATGTGGGCCTGCGCGGTGGCCTTCTCCAGGAAACGGCCGGTGCACTCCAGCACATACTCAACGCCCATCTCGCCCCAGGGCAGCTGGGCAGGATCGCGATACTTCGCGTCGGCCAGAACGGTGACCTTCTTGCCGTCGACCACAAGGCAGCTGGCCTCGTCGTCGGCCTCGATGGTGCCGTTGAAGCGGCCGTGGACGGTGTCATACTTCAGCGCGTAGGCCAGCTGGGAAGCGGGATGGCCGGGGGCGTTGATGGCGACGACCTCGATGTCGTCGGCCTTGATAGCAGCCCTGAAGACCAGAGAGCCGATGCGGCCAAAGCCATTGATACCAATTTTTACCATTGTTTGTATCCTCCTAAAGTTATTTTGAACTTTTCCGATCGTCGCCCGACCCCGTCATTTGTACAGCCGGAAGCCAAGCGAAATCATTATACACCAATCCTTCCGGCATTTCCAGTCCTTTCATAAAAAAAGCGGGACAAACCGAAAAATTTTTTGAGAAAAATTCCTCGCGTGGTCCTCTTTTCCCCGGCGGGGGATTGCTCTTTCCCAAAGGATTTGATATTATATGTTTACTGAAACGGCCCCTGCCGCGGGGCATACGCCCGCGGTCCGAGACATAGAAAAGAGAGTATGGGGAAAGATATGAGCTTGCTGCCAGAGATGCTCGGCTCGCTTTTTGAGATGAGCCGGGAGCCCGTGCTGGGCGTAGACGCCCGGCGCATCGTCGTCTTTGCCAACCCGGCGGCTGTCGCCCTTCTGGGCCTCCGGACCGGGGACGACGCGGCGCGGACGCTGCCGGAGCACATTTTGGACGACCCGGCGGAGCAGTTCATCGCCTCCCACCGCGTCGGCGGACGCAGCGCGAACGTGTCCGTGCGGCGGCTGGAGGGCATCACGGTCTGCACCTGGCTCCTGCCGCGAAACGATCCGCCCTGCTCCTCCCACAGCAAGGCGCTGGAGGAGATGTCCTCCTCCCTCATGGCGGCCCGCATGGCCTTCGACGCGCTGGTCCGCCGCACCAAGGCGGAGGACGACAAAGCGCTGGGCACGACGGTGCAGACGCTGTATCGGGAGTATTACCGCCTGCAGCGCGTCTGCCGCCATCTGAAGCTGACGGAGAACATCCTGCAGGACACGCTGCCGCTCATGTCCGGCGTGACGGACCTGGGCACGCTCTGCCGGGAGCTTTGCGACACGGTGGGCCGGTTTTTTGAGGACAGGGGCGTCTCCGTCGTTTTTGAGGCGGATTTCGGTCTGCATCTGACCATGGCAGACAGCAGCCTTTTGGAGTGCATGCTGGCAAACATCCTGGCCAACAGTCTGGCCCACTGTGAGAGCGGGGACACGGTCCGGGTGGCGCTGACGCGCCAGGGCGACCGCTTCATCATCGCCGTGCAGGACACCGGCAGCGGCATCCCTCCGGAGAAGCTGGCCCGTATCTTCAGCGGCGCCCCCGCCTCGGACGGCGCGGACCCCGGCGCGGGCCAGGGCCTACTCATCGCCCGTGGCATCGCCGAGCGCCATGGCGGCGCCGTCATCCTGGAGAGCCGCCCCGGCCAGGGCACCAGCGTGCGGATCACCATCCCCTATAAGCAGTCCGATACGCTGGAGATGAATTCGCCCCCGGTCCGCTACCGCAGCGACGGCATGAACACGGTCCTGACGGAATTTTCCACGCTGCTGGACAAAAAGTATTATACCAGAAGAATGTTCGACTAAAACAAGGGGCTGTACGTTGCCGTACAGCTCCTTCACTATTCATTCCCTACGCCGTGGGCTCAAAGACGAACTGCGTGCCGTCGATGACCGTCGCGGTGATGTCCGTCACCCGGTCCGTATCCACGAATCGGTCAAAGGTGATCGTGTACTCGCCGGTGAAGCCGTTGATAACGCAGGAGATCATGTTCTGTTCCAGGCCCTCTTCGTCGAAGTGAGTAAGCACATACTCGCCGCCGTCCTCGTAGTGGACGGTCATCTCCGCCAGGCCGCTGCCATGCCAGACCGCGTTGGCGAAATACGCCTCCCTCTCTTCCTCGCTCATGGCGCTCAGTTCCTCCCCGGAGACCGGCGGCGGGCTGATGGCGATGCTCAGAGGCGAGAGCTCGGCTGTCAGTTCCCCGCAGGCCAGCCCGACGGAGAGGGCGCGTTTTTCCGCGGAGATCTCGATGGGGTCCTGCGGCCGTTGGGGCACGCGGTCCGCGCCCCAGGCGGTGAGGGAGAAAAGGAGCGTGTCGTCCGGGGCCAGACCGCCGGTCTCCAGCGCCATGGGGTGGAAGTAGCAGACCCCGTGCAGGACTGTGTCCGTGGTTTCGGCTTCGTTCAGACTATAGAAGCAGAGGGGAACGAGCCCGCTCCTGGTCTCCAATGTGACGTACATGCCGCCGCTTTTGTCGCCCACCATGTACTGCCCCGAGGACCACGGGTCCGCTTTGACCGCGGGCAGGCCCTCCGGCCGCTCCACCGTATAGGAGATGGCGCCCACGCCGTTTTCGTCGATGAGGCAGTTTTCCGCGGTGAGCGTGAAATCTGCCGCCGTCACGGACTGGCCCACCTCCGTCACCCGATCTCCCAGAGCCGCCTCCGCCGCGTCCGGGTCTGCGTCCCCAAAGATACTCTCGAAAAAGCCCGTATGGTTGCCCACCGCGTAGGCCGAGACCGACAGCGCCAGCACCAGTACGGCGGCGACGGCGGTCCGGGCCGTGAGATGAAGGCCCCGGCGCTTTTTCCGGGCCGTGAGCACGCCCCGCTCTGTCAGGTCCTCCAGCACCTGCCCGGCGGCGACGGGAGCCGGGTCCAGCTTCACGCCCAGACTGTCCAGGTCCAGGCCGTCCATCAATTCCGTTATACGCGCGGTCATTTTCATCATGCTCGTTCCTCCTTGTCAAATAATCGGCGGAGCTGCTCCCGCGCCCGTGCCAGCCGCTGGCGCACCGCGTCCGGACGCATGCCCAGCCGCCGGGCGATGGCGGGAGCGCTCTCATAAAGGTAGTAGTAGCGGATCAGTATCTCCCGGTCCATGGCCTTCAGGCTCATCAAGTACCGCCGCAAAAGCTCTTTGCTCTCCCGCAGAAGCACCTCCCTCTCCGGCGTATCGGAGCAGATGACCAGTTCTTCGTCCTCCAGAGACACGTCCTGTCCCGCCTGGCGCAGACGGTCGATGGCACGGCTGCGGGCGATGGAGCCTAAATAGCTCTTCACCTTTCCGGGCCGGAGCTTTTGACGGTTGCGCCAGAGTGTCAAAAACGCGTCCGAGGTGATCTCCTCCGCGTCCTGGGCGCTGAGCTGGCCGCCCACAATGCCCCAGACCACGGCGCTCACATAGGGCGTGTACCGCTGGATCATCCACCGCAGACCCATCTCGTTGTCCTTAGCCATCAACGCCAGGGCGGCGGTCTCATCCTTTTGCAATGTGTGTCCTGCCTCCTTCCTGAGAGCTCTCGCTATACAAAACGAAGAAACGAACAAAGTGTGACAAAAAACGCGAATGGCATGGCCGCCGGTCATGCCATTCGCGTCCGCCGCGAACGGTCTTATTGTATCCCGAAGAAGCGTTTGCCGTTTTCCATGCAGACCGCCGCCACCAGTTCAGGGGTGGTGTGCCGCACCTGGGCGATGACCTCCGCCACACGGGGCAGCTTCCGGGAGTCGTTGCGCTTGCCGTCCGTCCGGGGCATGGGGGCAAGATAGGGACAGTCCGTCTCCAGCAGCATCCGATCCGTGGGCATCGCCTCCAGCACCTCCAGGGCCCGCCGGGCCCCCTGCATGGTGATGGCCCCGTTGAAGCCCAGATACCAGCCCCAGGACAATATCTCCTTCGCCATCTCCGCGCTGCCGGAATAGCAGTGGAACTCTCCCCGGACGTTGGGGTGCCGCCGGAGGATGTCCATGCAGTCCCCGTGGGCCTCCCGGTCGTGGATGATGACCGGCAGGTCCAGCTCCTCCGCCAGGCAAAGCTGGGCTTCCAGCACCTCATGCTGGGTCTGCTTCCAGTCCAGGTCGTAGTGATAGTCCAGCCCGATCTCCCCGATGGCCACCACCTTGGGGTCCCTGGCCCAGGCGCGGATCATGTCCGCGCTCCCGTCCGTCCAAGTCTTGGCCTCGTGGGGATGCCAGCCCACGGCGGCGTAGAGAAAATCATATTTGTGGGCCAGGTCCATGGCCGCCCGGCTGGACGCCTCGTCGCACCCGGCGTTCACCACCAGGCTCACCCCCGCCCCCGGCAGAGACGCCAAAAGCTCGTCCCGGTCCGCGTCGAACCACTCGTCGTCATAGTGGGCGTGCGTGTCAAAATACATGGGTCACCTCTCCTATCGATTCAAAAGCCGCGCGATGGGCGCTCGGGCAACCTTCATGGCCCCCTTGGGACAGAACTCCTGGCAGCAGAAGCAGCGGATGCACTTGCCCCTGTCGATGTCCGGCAGCTTCTCCCGCATGGTGATGGCCTTGGCGGGACATATCTGGGCGCACTGGCCGCAGCCCACGCACTCCCCCGGCGCCACCCTGGGCCGGGAGCTCAGGGCCTTCTGCATGATCTTGCCAAAGGCCCGCTTGAAGGGATTGTTGCCCTCCCCCAGCAGCATCTCACCGAAAAACACCACATCGTTTTTCGTGCCGATGTTGTTGAAATCCTTTACCCGGAACGCATCCACATCTCCGGCGATGTCCAGCTCCTTCCAGCTGGCCGGGATCAGCCCCCGCTCGTATGCCGCCTCCAGGGTGGGCACGTCCTCCCGCTTCAGGCCGATCAGCTCCGCGCTGACAAGATCCAGCTCGTGGGGCGACCGGGACGCGGCAAGAAGTCCCATGGGCTTGGCGTCCCCCATGGTGGGGCCGTTGCCGTCCATGCCCACCACGCCGTCCACGATGGACAGCACGGGCTTGAAATACTCGTCCAGATCCACGATCATCCGGGCAAAGTCGGCGGCGTTGGAATATTTGTAGTGATACTCCGGCTTCATAGTCCCCGGAATAGCCCCGAACAGGTTCTTGGCCGCAGCGGACATGGCCATCATGCCGTGGCTTTTCAGCTTGCAGAAATCCACTATGGCGTCGCAGCCGTCCAGCCAGCCGGTGTAGGTGAAGCGCTTGGCCGCCTTGGCCTCGGGATATTCCGCCTCCTTCTGGGAGAAGTCCATGTTGAGCTCCGCCCCGGCGGACTCGGTCTGGTGCATGCCCGTGGCCCGGTACACGTTTTTCACATAGGCGGCGGTATAGAGCCCGCCGGGGCTGTCCCCGATGACCACCGACGCCGCGCCCCGCTCTTTTATGAGCTTCGTCAGCTCCGAGAGCAGCACGGGGTGGGTGGTGGCCCCCGACTCCGGCTTCATGAAGGACACCAGGTTTGCCTTGACGCCCACCCGCATGCCCGGTTTGACAAAATCCAGTCCGCCCACCGGCTCCAGCGCTTTTTGAAGCGCCTCCCGGCAGACCTCCGGCTCATAGGCCGGACAGGACACAATCGACACCTGCGCCATAAGTATCACCCCTCCGCTTTACTCTCACCCAGCCGCTTGAACAGCCGGGCAGACCAGAACTCCATGCCCAGCTCGTCGATGTAAAAATGCAGTATCGCCCGGAAATTCTTGGTAGCCGTGCCCAGCATGATCAGCTCCGCCTGACCGGACACCGCGTCCTCCGCAGCCTGAAACAGCGCCCGGCCCACGCCCCTGTCCCGGCATTCCGGCCGCACATACAGCTCCTCCACCTCGAAAAACGCCGTTCCGGCGGGACACACAGAAGTCGTTTTCTCGGCCGTCTCCATGTGCCCAAAGAGATAGCCCACGGTCCGCTCTCCTTCCCGTGCCAGAAACACCCGGTTGCCCTCTATGTCCGCCGGGCCGTTCCGCCGATAGCCGTGGCAGGACCCCTCCCGCTCCCAATCCACGGACAGGTCGATGAGCTGAGAGAGGATATCGTCGTTGAGTTGCACTTCCCGAACGGTCATATCTGTACCTCTCTCCCTCTCCGGTTTTCCCCCATCATATACCATCCCGCTTGCAATCGCAAGAAAAAAGGAGTATGATTATAACTGATGGGAGGTGTGCCTATGGATAAGAAAATACTTCACCGGCTGCTGCTGGTACTGGGGCTGCTGATCCTGCTGGGCTCGATCGTGTTCATCGCCGTGCGCTGGAGCGTTACGCCGGACGTGATCGCCATCCACTTCGACGCCGCTGGCCAGATCGACGGCTGGGGGAAAAAGGCCACCGTCCTTATCCTCCCCATTATCGGGCTGTTGGTCTACGGCTCTGTCTGCTTCGTCAGCCTCCTGCCGACGAACCTTTGGAACACTCCGGGCAACCGCCCTGTGCGCAACGCGGAGACGGCCCGGATCATGATGGCGCTCATGGGCTTTTTCCTCGCCCTGGCCTTCGCCTATATGACCGTCTGCTCCGTGCTGTGCGTGCCCCTGGGCCGCTGGTTTCTGCCGGTATTCATCGCGGGTCTGGCGCTCCCGTTCATCGGATTTCTCATTTTCTCCCTGCTGCCGGGGAAAAAGTGAGCAATGGCAAAAATATACAAACACCTGCGGTAGGCAAGCGTCCACCGCAGGTGTTATTCTATAGCTGACGCAGATTAAGTTGCGGGGCCCGTGGCGGACGGAGCGTACACCCTAGCCGCGAGCTCCTGATTCAGGGCGTACAGGCCCTTGGCGTCGCCGCCGAAGAGCTTCATCTTCTTGACCATATCGTCGGCGTTGGTCTCCTCCTCGCCCTGCTCCTTGATGAACCAGTCCAGGAACTGCATGGTCTTGTAATCCTTCTGCTCAAAGGCCTCGTGGTAGATCGCCGTAATGAGCGCCGTCACGTACTGCTCGTGCTCATAGCCCGCCTCCAGGGGGGCAAGATGGCTGTCGAACACCTTGTCGGGCTTGTCGATCGCCAAAAATTCCACCTTTTCGCCGCTGTTGAGCAGGTACCGGCGGATCATAAACGCGTGATCCCGCTCCTCCTGAGCCTGGACCTCATACCAGTGGGCAAAGCCGTCCAGTCCCTCGTCGGCGTAGTAATTGGCAAAATCCAGATAGAGATAGGCCGAATAAAGCTCCTTGTTGACCTGCTGGTTCAGCAGCTCCGCGATCTTCTTATTGAGCATAGAAATCCCTCTTTTCTTCATGAGTATCGCACGCGTATTATACTACCAAAGGCCGCGGAAAATCAAGAGGCTCCCCGCTTCTACAAAGGCGTCGGGACGCCGCGCACCGGGCACGATGTTCGCCACCCCGGGTCAAAGCGTCACCGTGGCGATGTAATCCGTGCCCTCGCCCGCATGGATGCCAGGGTCGGAAAGGGAAAGCTCACCGCCCATGGCGCCCATGAAATGGCACAGCGCGATGCCCATGTCGATCTTCTGCATATCCCAGCCAGCCTTGTCGGAGTATCCCTTGGTGTGCTCCAGGTAGAAATGGAACGCGTCCCCGTCCCGGACCACGCGCCAGGGCTGGGAGTTGGTGGCGGACGGCGCCCAGCGCACCATCTCCAGGGCGTCCCGGAGCTTTTCGTCCTCCGTGACAAGCGGCGTGGAAAAGTCCCGGTCAAAAAAGAGCTGTTCGGCGCTCTTGCGCTCATCCGCCTTGATCGCCCGGCGCATAAGGCTCTCCCGGCCGGACATCTTCCTTGCCGGATAGCCCAGGGGACTGACGCAGAACATCCACTCGCCGTCTCCCACGTCCGCCGCCCGCTCGAACAGCGCCCGCTTCATGGTCCCGCCGATCCAGGTGGTCCCGATCCCCAGCGACCAGGCGTAGAGGACCAGCTTCTCAAAGGAATAGCCGTAGGCCTCCTCGCTGTGAGGGACCTTGTCCGCCTTCGCCGCCACATAGCGGCTCGCGCCCACGATCACCGGGCTGGACAGACCGTGCTCCGACCCGTCCAGAAGGACGAATCGCACGGGGATGCCGTAGGGGTTCGGTATCGACCGCATATAGGCGCGGAGCCTGCTCTCGTCCTCTTCCCGGAGCGGCTGGCCGTCAAAGGTCCGGACGCTCCTTCTCGTTTTGATCAGTTCCATCATGTCCATCGCATTGTCCCTCCCTGTCCGTCAGTCTTCCAATGATCTCGTAAAGGGTCCTATAGAGGCCCGCCGCCTTTTCCGGCTCCAGCCGGACGCAGGCGGCCAGCCTCTGGGGCACGGTGAGCGCCCGCTCCCGCAGCGCCTTGCCCTTCGGGGCGACGGCGACGATCACGTCCCGCTCGTCCCGCTCGGAGCGCCTTCGCGTGACGTATCCCTTCGCCTCCAGGCGCTTGAAAAGCGGCGTCAGGGTGCTGGGATCCAGAAACAGGCGCTCGCCCGCCTCCTTCAACCGCAGCTCCCTGTGCTCCCACAGCACCATCATAGCGATGTACTGGGTATACGTCAAGCCCAACTCGTCCAGAAAGGGCGTATACGCCTTTATGATCTCCCTGGCGCAGACGTACAGGGGAAAGCACAGCTGGTTTTCCAGTTTCAGCGACGCGTACCGCCCCTCCTCTGTGCGCATCACGCCGTCGGCTCCGCCTGCTCCGCCTCGTAGGCGGCGCGCACGGCCCTGGCAAGCTGATCGGCGCAGGAGGTGGGCCTGCGTCCGCACAGGATGCCGGACAGCTTTTCCTCGATCTGCGCCACCGTCCAGCCCTCCACCAGGATGGGGATCGCCTTCAGATTCCCGTTGCAGCCGCCCATAAAGCGGATGTTGTGGACCACGTCCCCGTCCAGGTCCATGCTGATGACCTGGGAGCAGGTGTTCTCCGTCACATAGTCATAGTGGAACATCACAGCAGCTCCTCCACCTTCGCCTTCAGCGCGTCCAGAGAGTCCGTGGGCTCAAAGCGCCCGGCGATATTCCCCTGCCGGTCGATGACGAACTTGGTAAAGTTCCACTTGATATTGCCGTTCGACTTGTAATCCCGGTCCATCTTCTTCACAATGGGCTTGAGGACCAGCGCCATGGGCCCGCTGAACCCGCCGAAGGTGGTGTTGGCCGTGAGATACTTGTAAAGCGGGATGGCGTCCTCCCCGTTCACGTCGATCTTGGCAAACTGGGGGAAGGTGATGCCATAGCGGCCCGTGCAGAAGGAATGTATCTCCTCGTCGCTGCCGGGCGCCTGCGCACCGAACTGGTTGCAGGGGAAATCCAATATCTCCAGGCCGTCCTTCCGGTGCAGCTCGTACAGGTCCTGCAGCTCGTCATACTGGGGCGTAAAGCCGCAGCCGGTGGCGGTGTTGACGATCACCAACACCTTGCCAGTGTAATCCGCCAGGGCGACCTCGCTGCCATCCTGCGCCAATACCTTGAAATCGTAAATGTTCATGTCGTTCCTCCTTTAGTTGCTGTACATTTAATATCGCAACATTGATTATAGTATATCCGACATTTTACAATTGTCAATAGATAAATTCATTATTCTGCAAATATTTTTTGGGTTTAAAATCCTCTTACAACGCATTTGACGTTCGTTATAACAAATTTAACGGCAGCTTTCACCCTGGACGTGTATGGCCACGTTTCGGAGAGGATGAAGGAGGACAGCGCAAGCCGGATGGAGGCTTACATAAGCGCCCTATAACGGCCTAAAAAAATCTGTAAAGGGAAAACTAAAGGGAAAACCGCCTGTTTCAAGACATGGAAAAACCCTGTAACCGCGATGGTTACAGGGTTTTTCGCTGGCAGGGGAAGAAGGTTTCGAACCCTCGGCCTACGGTTTTGGAGACCGTCGCTCTGCCAACTGAGCTATTCCCCTACATATTTATCTGGAGCCCCCGCGGGAAACCAGCAAAGCGTTTCCCGTGGGGAAAAGGAGGAAGTTTTTCGACCGATGGAGGAGACACGCATGCGTGGCGCCGACATCCTCGGAAAACTTCCGACGTGGTGGTGGACCATCAGGGACTCGAACCCCGGACCGACCGGTTATGAGCCGGCTGCTCTGACCAACTGAGCTAATGGTC